>JAZNUG010000189.1:0-9326 GCA_045592165.1 Clostridia bacterium
CCACCCCCTATATCAGCCGCGGCGCTTCCGGTATATACATTCACTCGCCTGCCGATTATTCCCCTGCATCCGGACAGGCCAGGGGCGTTTCCGTCAGCTATGACGCCGAGGACAACTTCTCCGTCGGCCTCAGCAATGCCGTAATCTTTTCTGACAATATGGGCGCATACCTCCACAACGGCGGCCGCATAGGGGATGTTGTATTCACCCTTACCGGAACAAGCCATATATCCGCCCTGCAAAGCAGCATGTATCAGCATAACGGCACAGGCAATATCGTATGCTTTGACGGCACAGGCTCCCTGTATCTCAGGGGCGGCAAGGATAATTTTGACATGGCCAGCGCCGTAATCGGTCTGCTGGATTCTGCAAAGGTATACATATCCGACTATACCCGCAACGGCGGCCCCGATGCAGCATCAGCGGATTCCCTTATCATACTGGACAAAGCAGAGCTGCACTTTGATAACCCCAACGGCTTCCGGGTAAATTCCTACCAATACAGCAGCTTTTCCGTAGCCCTGCCCATTGACGGCTATGTGAATGAGCATGGCTATATTGTGGACAGCAGCGGCAATATTGCAAAGAGCGGCAAGCTGGTCAAGGTTACCGAGCCAATCCCCCTCAAGAGCATAGGCAAGATAATCGGCAAGGCCGCCCATGGGGAAACCCTCATGGCAGGTCCCCTTTCCCCCGCCGAGGCCACAGTATCCTATGAATGGCAATACTCCGCAAGCAAAAACGGCCCTTGGCAGCCCCTCGCAGAGGGCAGTTCCCTCCTGCTTACCACAAAGTACGCCGATTGCTATATCCGCCTTGCCGCTACCGGCATAGGCCTGTATGAGGGAACGGTGTACAGCCCTGCCATAGGCCCGGTTGCGGGTGATCCTGCGGCTCTCAAGGCCCTGTATATAGGCGAAGAGCATGGCTGGGATGCAGGAGAATTTGACGGCTCGGACACCTCCGTCCGCCATGTGAGCAGCCAGGCGGCAGCGGAGCGTACAGACGTGGTCTATCACGCCGTTCCGGTAAATGAAAAGGCCGCGGTATCCATGACCCTCGTCAATGAGGATTATCCCAACGGCATCACCTTTGACAGCGATGCCGCAATGCTGCCCCTTGTTCTTGGGGATAACACCGTAAAGGTAAGGGTAACATACGACAACTCGGCAAATGAATACACCGTGTCCCACTCCCTGCAGCTTGATAGCGGCCGGCTGAATATTTACAACCACGCAGGAGAGGGTATTGTTCTGCACATCGCCGCAGACGGCAATACCTATGACGCAGCCTACGGTGACTATGCCGAAATCCCCTCCCTTGACCACGGCGAAAAGGTGACCCTCTCCGCCGCCACCCCCGACGGGCTCAGGTTATGGGCATATGACGGCATACCCGCCGATCCCTCCAAAGAAGACAGCCCCGCGGAATTCATCTTCGGCAAGGACTTTTCCGGCTCCGCTCTTTCTGTATCAGCCAATGACCTCTGCGCCGCTGCCCCCGCTTCACTTGAGGCGGTATGGGATGCCATGGTACCTGACAAGGCATACGTTAAGGTTGCAGCCATCCGGAATCCCGCAGATGCGGATTATCCCTATCATGATATTGCCGTTACCGTATTCATGGCAGGCACAAACCACGCCGTGGCACAGTACCACACAAAGGAACTTGGCATACTTCCCCCGGAGGGAGAATCCACCGTCACTGTGCCCATTGAAAACCTGGACAGCTCAATGGACTATACCGTCCGTGCATTCTACTGCGGCCTTGTGGTGGATAATCCCAACATTCCCGCAAGCGTTGTTCAGCATACGGATATCCACCTTGACGGCCTCAAGGATATTCACCTTATCCCCGGCAGCGAGCATATAGTGCTCAGGAGCGGCGAAAGCAAAACCGTAACCTTTGATTTCAACGGCGCACAGGGCGCAGTTATCAAAGCGGTTGACAGCACGGATGGGGATGTTGCGGATATTGCAGATATAACCGTGGACAATGCCGTCCCCTCCGCCACCATCACCGCAGGCAGCAAACAGGGCACCGCATGGCTCACCTTCAGCGGCACGGAAAAGACCCTGTACGGCCCGGACGGCGAATATCAGCAGAATGTATACGCATATGTGCGGGTGGATGTAAGCGAATCCCCCGACCCTGCTGCCCTGCACCTGGGCCTTACCTCCGGCAGCATGAATGTATATGACGGTTCCTTCCTCAGCGTGCCTGTATATCAGATGGATGCATACAGGCATATCGTCAGGGCGGAATTTACCGACCCCGCCGCAGCAGGCAGGCTGAATATCCAGGTGCTCAACGACAGAACCCTTAAAATCACTCCCAGGGAAAATAACAGCGGCGCAGACTGGGCAGCATGGAGCAAATCCATGGCCGGCAAATACACCTCCCCCATCAGGGTGTACTATTCCGACACCCAGTACCGCACCAGCGCCGAAGCCATTACGGTACAGCTCACCGCCAAGGCTCCCTCTGTAAAAGCCGCCGCGGTAAAGCTTAACAGCTTCTACCAGGGCACAACTCTGCCCCTTGAATTCACCTCCAAAGAAGGCGTTGTGGACAGGGTATCTGTGGATTACAGCAAGGACACCGCCAAGGCTCCCGCCTGCCCCGATTGGCTGCTGCTCAATGAGGATATGACAGTGTCCCTCCTCAACGGCAAGCTTATCAACAACAAAGCCAGCGGCAAGCTTAATCTCGAGGTATGGCTGGAGGGCTGGCGCGCCCCCGCACAGGTTGCGGTTTCAGCATCCGCAGCATACACCCCGCCCAAACTGAAGCTCAGCGCAAGCTCCCTCAGCCTGCCCGCAAGCAAGGCTGCCTTTGACAGCTGCACCCTGACCCTTATCAGCGGAGAAAAGAACCTTACCCTTGCTGACATGGGCATAACAGGCGTCAGGATGGCAAACAGAGGGGATATCGCACTGATGACCCCCAAGGACCGCAAGACCTATTCCGCCTCCCCCACCCTCAGCGCAGCAGGCTACAATCCCGATACAGGGGAGTTCACCCTTTCCCCCAACGGCGATCCCCTTTCCGGCAAGGCGCCGCTGATGGTTGACATAAAGGGCGCCGCCCAGCCTGTCACCCTTCCCATCAGTATCAAGGTAATACCTGCCCCCACCCTTAAGGCAAGCAGCGGCAAGGTTACCCTGAACTCCGCCCTTGGCACCGCCCAGTATTACAGGGATGAGCAATCGGTCATTCTCACTCCCTCTGCCGCAGGCTATCGCATTGACAGCGGCAATACCACCGTTACGATAGTGGATTCCAAGGGGATAAGCCGCCCCGGTCATCTGTATATCAGGCAGCAGGAAAACGAGCTTGTCTTCGCCTGCAACGGCAACACTGTGGAAGGTATGGCATACAAAGTAACCGTTACGGTAGAGGGCATTGCAAAGCCTGTGACCGTCACCGTTACCCCCAAGGCCGCAATTCCCAAGCTTAAGGCAGACAAGACCAGCGTTACCCTGAACAGGGCTGCGGGTATGTATAATGAAACCCATGAAGTGACTGTCACCGCCCCCGGCTATGACAGCTTCAGCCTGTATGGCAATACCGCCATAACCGTTGCAGATTCCAAGGGACATGATGCCTCCTCCGCCCTGCATGTGCAGAAAAACGGCACAAACCTCCTCTGGATACAGGCAAACAGCAGCACCCTTGCGGATACCTACAAGGTAACCGTTACCCATACCATGGCAAACGGTGCAAAGACCTCCGCCCTTATCACCGTAAAGGTGACGGACAAGCTGCCCTCCGTAAAGCTGACCCCTGCATCCGTCACCCTCAGCACAGGCACCGCCTATAATGAGGTTATCCTTGCCGCTTCCGGCCTTGCGGGCTATAACTACAACAGCTTTATGGCTTCCGTCGTGGATGGCAAGGGCAATGATGCATACGGCTGCGTCGACGTGGGCACAGTTCCCGGGGAATATCACAGCCTCAGGCTCAGCCTTGGCAGTTCCGCCCAGCCCGGCCAGACCTACAAGGTGAATATCGCCTTCGCCCTGGATTATGACCTTTGGACAAAGCCCGTTACCGTCACCGTAAAAACAGTGGACACCGTCACAGGCTCCGCCTCAGCAAAGGGCAATATGGATATCTCCCGCCCCTATACCACGGCCTCGGATTTCACCTTTAAATACAACGGCTGGAATCCCCTTGAATATTACGGCGAGGGAGCCCCCGTCCTCACATGGGAGGTATATGCCATGAACGGCAAGCTGCCCCTCACAACTAAACAGGGCGCCTTTGATGACAGCGGCCTTGTGGCCTACGGCAGCTATGACGGCTCAATGTACATGGGAAATACCGACAGCTGGTTTTACAATAATGCCTACATGGCAGCTATTCCCTACGGCATATCCCTCGTGCTCAATACAGATGAAGGCAGCCCCTGGGCGAAGGGTCTTATCAGCCCCAAATACACCTACACCTGCAATATCCGCCTTGACCTGAGGGATGACATTGGCAATGTGACGGATACAGTGGAATTCAAGCCGGTAAAGCTTTCTCTCAAGCAATCCTCTGCCAAGTTCGCCGCGGATACAAAGGAAGTATCCCTTTCCTCCCTCGACGGCTACAGCAGGCAGCTGTTTACCCTCAGCTGCACGGATAAGGATGCCGCAGATGTGGCAGCCATCGCCCGCATAGAGCCTGCCCCCGGCGGCCTTGGCGATGCCCTCACCGTCAGGGAATTCCACGGCGGCAAATACGCCCTCTGCTGGAAGAACAACGCACCCGCCCCCCTCAAGAGCGGCAGCGTAAAGCTGAATATCTTCCTGGCCGGCAATGATGGCTCCAAGCCCGATGCCACGGTAAGCATCAAAGTAAACATTCACTAAACTGATGCCAAACAAAAAAACACCCTGAAGCACTCAGGGTGTTTTTATTATTTGTTTGCTGAGCTTTACTCCACAACCACAAGGCCGTCTTCCTTTACGGTTACGGTCATGCCGTCCTTGACATAATTGAGGAACTCTTCCCCAAGGCAATCCACAACAGGCATCTCAACATCATCCAGCCATACATCCGCCAGCACCGCGCCTGCGGCGGCAAGGGAATCTATGGGATTGGAAAACAGCATGCAGGCCGGCTGACGGTGCATTGAACAGGCACAGTACAGCACCAATCCGCCGGTGGTGGAGCCTATGGTCTGGGGCAGGCACAATGCCTTGCCCGCCATCTGCTTGCCATAGAGGTCAGGATTATTCTGATCGCCGCAGGTGGCCTTTCTATCGCCAAACTGCAATGCCTTCTGGAAGGAAGCCAGGGTATTGAGGCCCCCATGGGAAACCACTGCCGCAGCCGTAACAGTGCCGGGAGCAACTACGCGTCCTTTAAATTCTCTCATGTTTATTTGCCTCCCTTCGTGATCTGCAGCAGAATCTCGTCATCGGTATAATACCGGGCGGTGGTATAGGTGCGAAGCTTGTTGGAGGATGTTATTACAGGCATCTTTCCGGCAAGAGGATTGTTCATATACATCAGCGGACAGATGTAGGAGGTGATAACACCTGTGGCCTTAAGACGGGCAGCATACTCGGTGGCTTCAAATTCCTTCAGCACAGCGGGAGCGGCGGTAAACACGGTGGGGATAACGACTTTGCTGTTGCCCGCCTCCTTCAGCCCTGCTTCCACCTTATCTGTCCAAACCTTCAGCTGCTGCAGGCTCATATGGGGACAACCCATGAAGCACAGCTTGGGCTTTGCGTCCTTGTTTTTCCAGATTACAGGGTAACTGTCGTATACCCGCTGCAGCTCTGCATCGTCGATCACATATACCTTTGCCCCCTCGGCAATAAGGCTCTCGCCCTGCTCCACAGCTTCGGGAGTGAGGCCATCCACATGGTACAGACCAACTGCGCCGTTGGATGCGGTTGCCGCGCCAAAGTCCTTAAGGTAGGTGCAGGCAGCATCCGTCAGCTCATTGCCAAGCCACTTGTCCAATCCCTTGATATAAGGAACTTCTTCCATTACCTTCATGCCGATTGCGCTGCCCAGCAGCTGCGCCTCAGGCTTTTTGGTGGTCTGAATATCGATTACCCAGGTTGCCTTGCGGCCCTCATCGGTAAGCAGGCCAAAGTAGGGAACATAGCCCAAAACGCTTCCCATGATATCCACAATGCCGCTGTTGCGGTTGCAGCGGGCGCCCAATACGGAATTAACATAAACAACCGCAGAGGATTCTGCCCAGCTGAGAACATCGCCCTTGTTGGGCTTGTTGCCCATCTGATCAAGGTAACAGGCACAGGAAAACGCATCCTTATCCATAAGACCCAGCTTATTCAGCTGACCCTCGTAAAAATCCTGCTTGGAATACATGAAATTATTAAAAACGAAGTCCAGCAAAAAGTTTGAGGGCACGTTTTTATCAAGGGGACGGGGGTCAACGGAGAACTTCTGCTGAGAAACCGCACCGGCCTCGATAAGCTGATTCATCAGCTCATACACGGGGCCCAGCGCCTTCAGGCCAAAGGAAGTTACCAGATGGTTGTATTCGGAGGTAACCGGCACCATCTTTTCTGCGCCAAAAATTTCGCCGTATTTTACCAGGGTTTTCATTACCTTGGCAAGGGTTTCGCCCTTTTCGCCGTTTAATATGGCCTGCTGTTCAGGGGTAAGATACATTGCCATTTGCTTTTCCTCCCGCTATATCTTCATGCATACATCCCATACGCCCCAGATGACCGAGCGCAGGTTTCCCACCTTGGCGGCATCGCCGACGATGTGTATATTCTTTGCCTTCTGGGCAAGGGGTGCGCTCTTGTAGCCCGTGGACAGTATCACGCTGTCTGCGGGAATATCAAATGCGCTGCCGTCCTTGCCTGCAACGGTTACTGCGCCGTCCTTGATTTCCTTGAGGGAGGTTTCCAGATGTACAGGCACTTTGTTTGCCTTGAAGAAATCCCTCAGGAAGCTGGAATTCGCAAGGCAGATGCCCTTGCCGCAGATAAGGTCATCCATCATCTCCACGATGACAGGCTTCTTGCCCTGCAGATACAGTTCATAGGCAATTTCGCAGCCGGTGAGACCGCCGCCGATAATGACTACGTTCTCGCCAACCTCCTGCCTGCCCAGCAGAAAATCTATGGCCTGTATGCCCTTCTCTATGCCCTTTACAGGTATGCGGTTGGCAACAGCGCCTGTGGCAATTATCACTTCATCTGCGCCCAGCGCGGCAAGGTTCACTATCTGGGTATTCAGCTTGACCTCGATGGGATGCTTTGCCACTTCCCGCCTGTACCATGCGATAAGCGCCTTGTCCTTCTCCTTGAAGGAGGGAGCCGCCGCCGCAATAAATACGCCGCCCAGTTCGCTGCCCTTTTCATACAGGGTAACCTTATGGCCCCGCTTTGTCAGCAGCAGCGCCGCTTCCATGCCGCCTATACCGCCGCCGATAACCGCAATCTTCTTGGCCTTTGCAGCAGGCTTGACATAGTACTTTTTGCTCTGCATGGTCTGGGGATTCAGCGCACAGCGGGCAAGGCCCATGGTATCCGTAAGGTCCTGAGTATTTGCATGGCCCTTGGAGGAGGAGAAATTGAAGCAGCCTGCGTGGCAGCAGATACAGGGCTTGATATCCTCCAGCCTGTCCTCGATAAGCTTGGTGATCCACTCAGGATCGGTAAGGAACTGTCGGGCAATACCCACGCCGTCAATAAGGCCGTCGGCAACCGCCTGTGCGCCCACGTCAGGCTCCATACGGCCGGCGCATACCACAGGTATATCCACGAATTTCTTTATATGTGCAACGCTTTCAAGATTGCAGTTCTGGGGCATATACATGGGGGGATGCGCCCAATACCAGGAATCGTAGGTGCCGTTATCGGCGTTAAGCATATCGTAGCCCGCATCCTGCAGGTACTTTGCCGCCCTTTCGGATTCCTCCATATTGCGGCCAACCTCGGTGTATTCCTCGCCGGGCACCGCGCCCTCCCGGAAGCCCTTCACCTTGGACTCCACGCTGTAGCGCAGGGATACGGGGAAATCATCGCCGCAGGCCGCCTTGATTGCCTTCACAACCTCCACAGGGAAGCGATAGCGGTTTTCAAAGGAGCCGCCGTATTCATCGGTGCGCTTGTTGGTCCACTCCATGGTGAACTGATCCAGCAGGTATCCCTCATGCACCGCATGAACCTCCACGCCGTCCACGCCCGCATCCTTGCAGAGCTTGGCGGTCTTGGCAAAGGCTTCGATTATCTCATGAATCTGCTCCTTTGTCATTTCGGGGGTGGTTATTTCGGGAGCCCAGCGGGAAGGCAGGGGGCTGGGGCTTGCCAGTTCATGATTGGTATCCAGCACCGGCTTAAGCAGCGCCCTTGTAAACTTATTCTTATGAAGGGGCGCAATCAGCTCGGTAATTGCCCAGCTGCGGCCCATGCCTGCGGTCAGCTGGACAAACAGCTTTGCGCCGGTCTTATGGATCTCCTCCATATACTCCTTCAGGTCATCAAACATCTTGGGATTCTGCCACAGCCACTTGCCCCAGAAGGTATCCCTCAGGGGTGCAATGCCGGGAATGATAAGGCCAACGTTGTTGTTTGCCCTTTCGAGGAACAGCTTGGCTGCCTCCTTGTCAAACTTGCAGCCGGTCAGCTCGAACCAGCCGAACAGCGACGTTCCGCCCATAGGACACATAACAATGCGGTTTTTGATCTCCACATTGCCTATCTTCCAGGGAGTAAATAATGCTTCATACTTAGGATCCATGCTTTTCACTCGTCCCTTCCTTATTATTGAATTTTGCCTATAAAAACTTTATGAAATGTTTTATTACAAATATATCGTATAACATCGGCGGTATAAAAGCAATGCTGCCGCCAAAACATTATCTGCACAAAAAAAATCCCCCACCGGAGGGTGGGGGAAATGGGATTCGCTTTATTTTACCTGAAGCTTGAAGGTGCCGGTGACGGCATCCCAGTAGGTCTCATAGCCTTCGTTCATGCATACCAGCTTGGCCTCGTCGCCTTCGGTGTAGGCGTAGCCTGCGGCGGGCTTGAAGTTGAAGTTGCCGAAGTGCTCGTCCGCTTCGTTTACCGTGAACTTGAAGCCATTGAAATTAGCAGCAAGGTATGCAGTGTTGTGATTGGTGCTGAGGTTGAAGCTGATCACACCATCAATATCGGCTGCGCCAATGGTAAGGCCAAGACCTCCGGAGTAAGAGAAATTATCCTCTACCGTACCGCCGGCGATAGTTGCACTGTTATTATTCAGATAGAAAGCACTGTTTGTTCCGTTAACGGTATTTCCTTCCACTTTGCCTCCGGTCATGTTGAGTGAAGCATGATCGCAGAATCGAATTGCAC
>JAZNUG010000190.1:0-6229 GCA_045592165.1 Clostridia bacterium
AACCGATGGAGCAGGGCAATATGATTCCTCTCAATCAACATATAGGCAATCGAATACGTTTTTACCGCACCCGGCGAAACATAAGTCGGAGGCCAAGCGGTCTTAGGAAGACAAGAGGCAAGTCCAACTCCTTGGCCCACAGAACGACATGGCTACGATCCGACTTAACCGATGGAGCAGGGCAATATGATTCCTCTCAATCAACATATAGGCAATCGAATACGCTTTTATCGCACCAGACGAAACATGTCCCAGGAGCAGCTTGCCATGAAGATATTCAAAAGCAAGTCCACCCTGTCCAAGTATGAGAGCGGAAAGATACCTATTGATATAGAAACGCTGTACCTTATCGCTTCAGAGCTGGAGGTGGAGATGTCCGCATTGGTGGATTATCCCATTCCTTCCAAAACACAGCTGCCTCTGTACCGTGATCCCTTCGACAACTCGGACAGGATATACATGTATTACTTTGACGGCCGCAGCAATCGCACCACAAAAACACTCATCTGCCTTGAACAGGGACAGCGTAACGGCAATACCCTGCCCTGCCGCTGCTATATGGATATTCCTTCCTTTGATGAGCATGAGCAGTGCAAGTATTTTTACACAGGCACCGCCGTTCAGTATGAGATGATATCCTACATACATCTTTACAACCAATTCAACCCCACCGAGCACATTACCATCAGCATACTGAATCCATTCCACAGGACTCAGCTCATATGGGGCATAATGAGCGCCATCTCATTTAATCCCATCACTCCTCTTGCTCTAAAGTGCCTGCTGTCCCCCGTGCAGATGCCGGACGTGATGCTGAAAAAGGAACTGCTCACCTTCAGCAAGGATGACGTAAAGGCCATCAAAAAACTGAACATGCTGCTGCTGAATACGGATGCGCCGTAACGGGCGGCAATAAGAAATATTTTGTTCAATAAGATTAGTTCACAAAGAAAGATCGCACTGGGTGAGCATCCGGTTTGCTTTGTAAAGGGGACGGCGGATATGTCCGGGGGATTTTGAAAGCGCTTGTCAGTCCGTATATAATGGGTTAGAATTTAACCAGTAAAAAGGCTGCCCGAGGCGGCTGAGGAAAAGGATACGGATGGCTTATGCTGAAACTGCTCATTTACGGATTTGCCGCCCTTATCGTGGTATACGGCAGTATACTGGCAAGGGATCTTATGCATAATCGTGACCTTGTAGGGAAGGAAAAGGGTAATGCCATAGCCATATGCATTGCCACGGCCTGCGTGCAGTTTCTGGCCACCTTCGGCATATCGGATTTCAATGTGAGCATTCCCATATACAGGGCCACAGGCTGGGTGGATGACCAGCGGCTGCCCGGCACCCTCCTTACTGCCACCGTTATACCCGGGGCGGTGATATCCATACTGTATATCTCAGGAGCCGTGGTGGAGACCGCAACGCTGTTGAGCTGTCTGCTGGCCCAGTCTCTGGGCTCCGTGATAGGGGTAAGGATTGTATCAAACATGAAGGGGCAGAGCATAAAGAAGGCCATGGCTGTTGCGCTGCTTGCCTCCGTGGCGGTGATACTGATAAAGATGCTCAGCACAGGCTCGGAGGGCGGAAACCTGACGGGCTTTGACGCCGGCACCCTTGCATGGCTGATACCGGTGTATATACTGTTTGGCATAGTGAATATGCTGGGCTTTGGGGTAAAGGCGCTGTCTATGGCGCTGCTGATGACACTGGGGCTTTCCGCCAAATGCGTGCTGCCGGTGGTGCTGAGCAGCTGCGGCTTTGGCTCCTGCTGCGGGGCAATACAGTTTATCCGCAAGGGAAAATATCAGCGGAAGATCGCCATGCTGTCCTCCGTAGCAGGCGCGGCAGGTGTGGTGATAGGCGCCAGCTTTGTAAAGGGGCTGCCAACAGACGTGCTTCAGTGGATAATGATAGGCGTAATGCTGTATACCGCCGTCACCATGCTGATACCAAAGAAAAAAGCGTAATAGAATATGTTTTATCCATACAAAAACGGGCGGCTCAGGGCCGTCCGTTTGCTGTTGACAAGATATTGTTTACCCTAAGTGGTGCCGCGGCTCTTTTTCATCCTTAGCTTGAGGAAGGACAGGGCCTTTCTGGCGGTAAGGGGGGTAACGGTGTGCTCCGCCAGTATGTCTGTGAGGGCGCCGGCGGTCTCGTCGTAGTTGTGATAAAAATTCAATACGCTCTTGTTCAGGCTGTCATTCTGCACTACGAAATCGTGGGCGGGGCAGAGGCTGAGGGCGCAGGCGGGAATTCCCCGCTTTTCTATTTCGTCAATGGTGTTTGCGTAGTCCACATGGTTGTTGCCTATGCCGTTGCAGGAGAGTATTGCGCCGGATACTCCCATGCCCGCCACCAGCTCTGCGGCGCGGGTGCTGACGAAGTGCTTGTCGTCGCCGTCATCGGGAGAGCCAACCAGTATTATACCCCTGAGATTCACCTCGGGATCGGACGACACCACATCAAGGAGCGGATCGCGGAAATGATGCAGTGTGGTTTCTTTCATGCTTTTGCCAAGTCCCATATTCTGCTGTCCTCCTGTTTTAATCCAGCGCCCTTACTGCGCCGTCCCGGTATTGATTGGGGGTGAGGAATACCGGCATATTGCCCATGTCTATTATGGAACGTCCGCCCGCAAGGCCGCAGGGCTCATCGGGAAACAGTACGGTATCGTATACCGCACCCTGCCCCGAAACCTCTTTAAGTATGACCACATCGGGAAGTCCGGGAACATATTCGTCGGTGTAGTGATGTACCTCAGTGCAGGAATAGGGATGGAACTTCTTCATCTGCAGCCTGAATTCCTGACAGAATTCGTCAAAGGCCTGATATATGGCGGTAACACCCTCCCGGGTGGTCCAGGCGTTTTCCACTGCTATTACATCAAACAGCACCAGAAAGTCATCCTCTGAGGGGGTGCCGGGCCGTCCCCAGGCAACCCGATCCTGCAGTATGCCCTCGCAGCCGCCGCCGTTGGTTATCTGGCGGCCCGCTTCATCCACACCTGTAAGCAGCATGGCAAGGCCGGTGCAGGTATGGGTGATGCCCTCGCCCAGCCTGCCCAGCGCCTTTGTGGACAGAGGCAGTACGTCCATTATGGTTTCGCAATACACCTGCCGCTGACCTGGAGGCAGTATGCGTACCTGGATGCTGCGTATATAGGGGTCATGGTAAAAAGTTTTTTCTGACCAGCGGCTGTGGATGGTCATATGGCCGTCCTGAGTTATGCGGTTTTGCTGGCCGAAGCATACATCTGAAATATGAAAGCACTTGATGGTAAGCCGGGTGCCCATGGCGGCGCTCCTTTCCTGAAGGCTTGCTGAGATAATATATATTATACAACCTGCAGGCGGCAGGTGGAATAGGCGGATAAAAGAAAAGCGGGGAACCGCCTGCGGGTCGCCGCCAAAGCTATTCAGCTTGTTTAATTACAGAACGGGAGTCCAGGCCAGAGCCATTACGTCCTCTACGTTGTCCATGGTCTCGATGAGGCCCAGACGGATGTAGCGGGCAGCGAAGTCTTCCAGAGTGGTCTTGGTGAACTCATCGGAAAGGCCGAACTGCAGAGAATTGTTGATCATAACGTTCATCTCGCGGTTACCGCCGTTCCAGCCCATTTCCATCAGGATGTCGGTGGCTTCTTCGGGGTTGTCACGCATGAAGCTGTGGGCCTTCTGTACGGCCTGGGCTACCTTCTTGGCGATGGTGGGGTTCTCGCGAACGAACTTGCCGCTCATAGCCATTACGCAGCACATACGGTTTGCAAAGTCGGTATCCAGCTGGGAACGGATGCACTTGAGGGTGCCGTCCTTAACCATGCTGTAAGCAAAGGTATCGCTGAGGAGAGCGCCGGAGATTTCGCCGTTCTGCATAGCGGTTACGCAGGCGTCGGAGGAAACCTGAATGAGCTCAACGTCGTTCTTGTAGTCGATTCCGTCTGCATCCAGCAGCAGAGCGGTGATGTTGTAGTCGGACTTGCCGATGCCGTTGGGAACGGAAATGGCAGTGCCCTTCATGTCGGCAGTGGTGTTGTATTCGCTGTCGGCAAGAACGTACAGGGACTTGCAGCCGATGTGGCCGCCGCCTACGAAGGTGATGTCAACGCCGTTGGTGATGGGAACCATCATCTTGGCCATCATGCCTACGGCAACGTCTACCTGGTTGGTGCCCAGAGCTTCAACGTCGCTGCTGCCCTTAACGCCTTCAGCGGTGAGGCCTGCTTCTTCATAGTAGCCGAGATGAGCTGCCATGGTGGGGCCGGCGGTGCAGCCGTCAGACATGAAGTAGTTGATGGCACGGCCATAAGCGGGCTCGTTCTTCATGGCTTCCAGCTCTTCAGCGGTGGGGGTCAGGTCAAAGTTGGCCATATCGATGGCGCGGCCTTCAACTTCTACGGGAACAAACAGGGCTTCCCAGTTGCCGGAGGCAGCAGCCTCAGCAGCATCCATATGCTCGGCAGCCTCGTTAACCTCAACGTCTTCAACGGTACCAACTTCGATCTGGCCGTCGTTGTTGAAGTCTTCGATAACGGTGGATTCAACGGCGCCTTCCTGATTGTCGGCGTCTTCCAGACCTGCGCATGCGCACAGGGACAGACCCATGACCAGAGCCATGATCAGTGCAAGGAACTTCTTTGCGTTCATTCTTAAGTTTTTCTCCTTAATTTTTTTATTCGTGAACCGCATATGCGGTAAGCGAAACAGGTTTATTTGTTCTTGTTTCCGCCAAAGTGCAGCTTGTTGAGAATATCGTTTCGGTATTCTACGAAGCTTGAGGAGGAACGGTCGCGGGGGTAGGATTCGTCGATCTTGATATCTGCGATTATGCGGCCGGGGTTGGCATCCATTACAAGCACGCGGGTGCCCATGTAAATGGCTTCGTCAACGTCGTGGGTAACCATGAGGGCCAGCTGCTTGCTTTCGCTCCAGATGCTGAGGATCTCATCCTGCATGTGCATGCGGGTGAAGGCATCCAGTGCGCCAAGGGGTTCGTCCAGCAGCAGGATTTCAGGCTGATTTATAAGGGAGCGCACCAGCGCAACGCGCTGGGCCATACCGCCGGAAAGCTGTCCGGGATAGTCGTTTTTGAATTTTTCAAGACCGATGATATCGATCATGCGCTGAACCTTGTCTTCGTTGCCCTTGAGCTTGCCCTGAACGTTCAGGCTGAAGGCAATGTTGTCTTCAACGGTGAGCCAGGGGAACAGGGTGGGTCTCTGGAAAACCATGCCGCGATTGGGGGAGGGGCCGTCGATTTCCTTGCCGTTTACGGCAACCTTGCCCAGGGTGGGAACTATAAGGCCCGCTACAAGGCGGAGTATGGTGGACTTGCCGCAGCCGGAAGGACCGACCAGAGAGATAAACTCGCCGCTCTCCATGGTTACGCTTACGTTATCCAGAGCATGGGTAACTTCGTCGCTTTCCACCTTTGCAAAGCTCTTGCTTACGTTTTCGAGGGTAAGGGTAACTTTATTCTCTGCCATTATTTCTCAACTCCATTCTGCCAGCGCAGTACATGGCGCTTAATGCGCTCAAGAACCTTGGTGACTACGGTGAAGATAAAGCATATGACGAACAGGGCGGCAAACATCTTGTCGTAGCTCGCCCAGCCGGCCTGCCATGTCATATACCAGCCGAGACCGGACTTTACGCCCAGCATTTCGGCGATCATAAGGGCAACGCAGGAGGAGCTCATAGCCTGGGTGCAGCCCTGCAGGATGGAGGGCATTGCATGGGGGATGGCTACGCGGAATACCAGCTGCCTTTCGGTGGCGCCCAGAGTCCTTGCGGCCTCAAAGAAATCTTTATCCACGTTGGAAATGCCGGTCATGGAGGCCACGGTTACGGCGAACCAGGAACCCAGAGCAATGATAAACACGGCGCCGCCGAAGAGGGAGCTTGCGATTACCATGGTAACGGGAACCCAGGTGGAGGTGGGGATGGGGCCAAGGAACTTGATGATGGGGTCTATCCAGTAGCGGAACTTATTGGAATAGCCGCAGGAGATGCCGGTAACAAGGCCCAGGGATACGCCTATGCTGTAGCCGATGAACAGGAGCTTGAGGGTATTGAGGGTACAATCAAGCAGCATCATGTAGTCCTTGAGGAAGGCATTGATGATGAAGTTCATGCAGGGCACGAAGGGCTGGGTGAGGGTACCGGTCTTAAGGGTGAGATAATCGTAAAGGGCAAAGAACAGGAACAGGGCGGAAAACAGAGGGGCC
>JAZNUG010000191.1:0-6280 GCA_045592165.1 Clostridia bacterium
GCAGAGGCGGGCCCCATAGGAGATAAATCCCAGGTGCCGCCCATGGCAAGCATAAACCCAAGGCAGAATCCCACGACTTCTCCCCTGCTTATCTCCCTTATGCGCCCTGCAATGCGGCCTGCAAGCTCCATTGTGACCTCCATGTATACTTTGTCATCACAAGTGTAGCCCACATGGTATATTGCATACTGTCGAGGCAGGGGAGATATACATGTCGATTGCTGGGGGATTTTTTTGCACAAAAAAAGCGGAAAGCTTTTTTGCTCTCCGCTTTTTGGTTTTGTGCGTTATTCCCGATTGGCCAGCATTTCTTTGGTTTTCATCAATCGGGTGGTGTTTCCCCTGTCGTTTTCATCCAGTTTCATCTTTATCATGCGGATGGCCTCGTCAAACTGGGGAATCATTACGTACTCAAGTGCGTTTACGCGCCTGCGGGTCTTTTCGATTTCATCCGCAAGGCTGTTGCATATTTTTTCCACCTCCGCCAGCTCAATGAGCATGGGAAGCACCTCGGAAAACTGCTGTACTGCGCCGTCCAGCTCGGAGCTGGTGGTCATGAAGCCGTAGGGATAATCAAAGTCCTCGGTGGTTTCCAGCTCTATCTTGGGCATCTTGAGGGACAGCACATGCTGAGTATCCACGGTCACGTTGGCAGGACGGGCAGGATATGCCAGCGCCTCTTCCACAGCCTCTGTGCTCATCTGGGCCCTTGCAAGGACGAATTCCTGCATGGCGGCGCCCAGCTTTGCCTCAACCTGCTCCCTGAGCTCCTTATTGCGGCGGACGTAGAGGATAAAGCGGCGAACCATTTCATCCCGCTTATCCTTCATCAGCTTATGCCCTCGCACGGCCACCTTACGCTTTTTCTTAAGGTTGGTCAGCTCCATGCGTGTGGGCTTTACCTGCATCTGGGCCATAGGCTATTCCTCCTCTACGGGAAGATACTTGTCAAGATAGGCGTCCCTGATTCTCTTGAGTTCGTTGCGGGGCAGTATTTTCAGCAGTTTCCAGCCGATATCCAGAGTTTCCTCAATGGTGCGGTTGGTATAGAATCCCTGAGAAACATACTGCTCTTCAAAGGCATCTGCAAACTTTGCATACAGTTTATCCGTATCGGACAACGCTGCATCGCCCAGTATTACCGCCAGTTCCTTTGCATCCTTGCCGCGGGAATATGCGGCAAAGAGCTGATTCATGGTGTCGGCATGGTCCTCGCGGGTCTTGCCTTTACCGATACCCTTATCCTTAAGACGGGACAGGGAAGGCAGTACGTTTACAGGAGGAGTAAGGCCGCGGCGGTGCAGATCGCGGGAAAGTATTATCTGGCCCTCGGTTATGTAGCCTGTAAGGTCAGGTATGGGGTGGGTAATGTCATCTTCGGGCATGGACAGTATGGGTATCATGGTAATGGAACCGGCATTGTCCTTTATACGGCCTGCGCGCTCATACATGGTTGCAAGGTCGGTATAGAGGTAACCGGGGTAGCCGCGGCGGCCGGGAACTTCCTTACGGGCGGCGGATACCTCACGCAGAGCCTCTGCGTAGTTGGTAATGTCGGTAATGATAACCAGTACATGCATACCCAGATCGTATGCCAGATATTCCGCGGCGGTCAGCGCCATACGGGGGGTGGCTATACGCTCGATGGCAGGGTCATTTGCAAGGTTTATGAAGGTTACGGTACGGTCGATTGCGCCGGTGGCACGGAAGTCAGAGGTGAAGAAGTCAGCCTCTTCAAAGGTGATACCTACGGCAGCAAATACTACTGCAAAGCCTTCATCTGTGCCGCGAACGCGGGCCTGACGGGCAATCTGCGCGGCCAGGTTTGCATGGGGCAGACCGGAGCCGGAGAATACGGGCAGCTTCTGTCCGCGAACCAGAGTGTTCAATCCGTCGATGGCGGAAACGCCGGTCTGGATGAACTCATTGGGGTAGTCGCGGGCGGCGGGGTTAATGGGGGTACCGTTGATATCCAGGCGCTTTTCAGGTATAAGATCTGCGCCGCCGTCAATGGGACGGCCCATGCCGTCAAATACTCGGCCCAGCATATCCGGGGCAACGGCCAGCTCTATGGAATGGCCAAGGAACTTTGCCTTGGAGTCTGCAATTCTCAGGCCCTGAGAGCCTTCAAACAGCTGGAGCAGCGCCTTGTCCTGATTGATTTCCAGAACCTTGCCGCGGCGTATGCTGCCATCGGCCTGCTCAATTTCCACCAGCTCGTCGTATTTTACTCCCTCTACCTGGTCAACCAGCATAAGAGGGCCGGCAACTTCTCTAATGGTGCGGTATTCTTTTCTCATTATTCCTCACCTCCGTGGGTAAGCTCTCTGATCTGTGCTTCAAGGGCGGCCATGATTTCCTCATAGCGGGCCTTGCAGTCATCCTCTTCCACATACTTGAAGCGTCCGATGTCCTCCCTTACGGGCAGTGAGCTGAGCTTTGAGAAGGATGCATCCTTTTCAAGGGCGGCTACGCTCTTTTCATAGTAGGCTATGATAAGGCGCATCAGCATGGCCTGCTTCTGGGGGGATGCATAGGTATCCACCTCATGGAAGGCGTTCTGATGGAGATAGTCCTCGCGGATGGAGCGGGAAGCTTCCAGAGTGAGGCGGTCCCGATAGCTGAGGGCATCGATACCTACAAGGCGTACGATTTCATCCAGCTCGCTCTCTTCCTGCAGCATGTTCATCATCTTCTGCACCATGGCAGTCCAGTCGGGATCAACCTCCTTATTGAACCAGGGACCTATGCGGTCAAGGTACAGAGAGTAGGAAGTGAGCCAGTCAATGGCGGGGAAGTGACGGGCATATGCCAGCTTGGAGCTAAGGCCCCAGAATACCTTAACGGTACGAAGGGTCGCCTGGGAAACAGGCTCGGAAATATCGCCGCCCGGAGGGGAAACCGCGCCTATGGCGGTTACGGCGCCGGTGCGTCCTTCGCTGCCCAGTACAACAACGCTGCCTGCGCGCTCATAGAACTCTGCAAGACGGCTGCCAAGGTATGCAGGGTAGCCTTCTTCGCCGGGCATTTCTTCCAGTCGGCCGGACATCTCGCGCAGAGCCTCGGCCCAGCGGGAGGTGGAGTCTGCCATGATAGCTACCTTGTAGCCCATATCGCGGAAGTATTCGGCGATGGTGATGCCGGTGTAGATGGATGCTTCACGGGCAGCAACCGGCATATCGGAAGTATTCGCGATAAGTACCGTACGCTTCATCAGGGAGAGGCCGGTACGGGGGTCATTCAGCTCCGGGAACTCCATAAGAACGTCGGTCATTTCGTTTCCGCGCTCGCCGCAGCCAACGTATACGATTATGTCCGCGTCAGCCCACTTTGCAAGCTGATGCTGAACAACCGTCTTACCTGAGCCGAAGGGGCCGGGAACGGCAGCCACGCCGCCCTTTGCCACGGGGAACAGTGTGTCAACAACACGCTGACCGGTGATCATGGGCTCGGTAGGGGCCATTTTCTTTGCATAGGGGCGGCCGCGTCTTACGGGCCACTTCTGCAGCATGGGCAGCTCCTTTACAGAGCCGTCGGCCTGCTCCAGCTTTGCTATTGGCGTAAGAACATTGGTCTCGCCGCTGAATATCCAGGTCAGCTTGCCGGATACTTTGGGGGGCACCATGACCTTATGGAGCACCGCCTCGGTCTCCTGAACGGTACCCAGCACATCGCCTGCCTGCAGCTCGTCGCCCACCTTTGCCACGGGAACAAAGTTCCACAGCTTTTCGTGGTCAATGGAGTTTACCTCAATACCGCGGGTAATGCGGTCGCCGGCCTTTTCCTTGATCTTGTCAAGGGGACGCTGAATGCCGTCGTAAATGGACTCTATGAGACCGGGAGCCAGCTCAACGCTCAAAGGTGCGCCGGTGGATTCCACGGGCTCGCCGGGGCCGATGCCGCCGGTTTCTTCATATACCTGTATGGAGGCCCTGTCGCCTCTCAATTCTATAACCTCGCCTATAAGGTGCTTATCGGATACGCGGACCACGTCGTACATCTGTACGTCCGCCATGCCGGAAGCAACGATCAGCGGGCCGGATACTTTAACGATGGTTCCCTTTACTGCCATTTATCTGTCCTCCGAAAATAGTATGTCCGCGCCTATTGCCTTTTCCACGTTGGCCTTTATGTTTGCCATTGCCACGCCGGATGCTCCATGGGAATCCGGTATGAGAATTATGGCGGGGAAGGTCTCGGACTTAAATTTGTTTATGGCCTCTGTGCAGCAGGCAAAGAGGGGTTCGGTAAGGAATATAACCTTGCAGCCTTCACGGGCAAGGCGGTAAATCAGTTTTTCGGCCTTTTCTGCATCCGTTTCATCGAATACCTGCAGCCCAACCGCCTTCGCAAGGAGCACCGAGTCACGGTCGCCTATCATGGCTATATCTGCTTTTTTATGATCCATACAGCTCACGCAGCCTTTCCGTTATCACGCTGTCCGGCAAGCGGTTGCGCTTTGCCGTAAGTATGAGCCTGAGGCACTTTGCCTCCTGCTCCCTTGCCAGAAGATATGCTATCACGGGGAGAATGGTATTCTCCTCGAATTTTGCCTTCTGCACCATAGAGATAAGGTAATTGTCCCTCTCCTTTTCCAGGGCGGAAAGGCTGCCGTTCTTCTGGAAAGCATCCAGTCCCTTAAGTATCCACTCCTTGGCAGGGCCCATTGCCAGCAGCTTTGCAAGGCCGTCCGCCGGCGCATCCAGCGCCTGGATGAGCTTAGCCTCAGGTATATCTCCTGCGGGAAGCATGGCATCCTTCAGCTTATCCAGTCCGCCGCCCATTGCCCTTATCCTAAACAGGGCCAGCAGATTGGAAAAGTCTGCCATTCCTTTGAAATAGCTCTTTGCAATATCCTTCCTGCCCACCCGATATGCATAGGCGATGTATGCCTTATCCAGCTCCATGGATATGCGGGCCGGGTCAACGTCCGTCTGGAAGGACTGCTCAAGCTCTGTCAGCGCCTTGCTGAATTCTTCAGGCAGGTCTCTGTAATCGCTGTTCTGCACCATCTTGTACAGTGTCTCGGTGGTGTAGCATCCGCCTGCCATGTATGCAGGGGTGTCGCCTGAACCTGTAAGCCTCAGCTTAAGCAGCAGCTTAAGGTTATGCACATCCGCCTTCATCAGGAAAAGGTCGGTGGTGGTTTCATCAAAGGTAACTTCCCTTATAAGGTCGCTTGCGGCGGTCAGCTCACGCTCTATCATAAGCTCCGCCTGCTCTGCCGTTGCATTGGGAAGGGCTCCGTAGCCCATATCCAGCAGGGTACGCATGGCCTCGTCCAGCGTTCCCTCTGCCATGCGCTCCATTTTGTCCCTGTTTATCAGGTCCTTTTCGTGGCAGCGTATGCGGGTTACGCCATAGGTTACGCTATTTTGTGGCATAGGCGCTACCCCCTATCCGAAGAGTATCTTCGCTACGCCGCTTTCCTCAGCCTGGCGAAAATCCCAAAGCAGCGCCTCAAAGGAGCAGTTCATTTCATAGCCCTCTCCCCTGAGCAGGAAGCCGCCTTCCACATCCGCCTCATCACCTACGGTGAGGGGAGCCTTGCCCTTTTCGGCCAGAGCAGCGTTGATGGCTTCAATCAGCTTCTTTGCCCGCTCTGCGTCCGCCTTGGCGGGGCAAAGTGCCTCGCCGCCATGGGCAGCCTTTACTGCAAGGGACTGTATAAACCTGTCCCTTACCTCTCCATCCAGGGCGTTCAGCTTATCCAGTGCCCCCTTGAAGGCCTCATCCAGCACCTGACGCTTTGCGCTCAGTGCGAACTTTCTGGCATCCAGCTGGGCATTGGTGCGGCTGCGTTCAAGTATATCCCTGGCGGCATCTTCCGCCTTGGCAATTATACCTGCGCGAACCTTCTCGGCTTCTGCTGCGGCAAGCTCTTTGATGCGATTGGCTTCGGCCTCTGCGGCCTGGGCGCTCTTTGCGGCCTCTGCCCGTGCATCCTCAAGGATACGGGCGGTAAGCCTTTCAGCCCCCTTATTCAAATCGTTTGCCATATATCAAATCTCCTAAAATTTACTTAATTAATGATTGCTTCGAAATTAAACAGCAACGCCGTTTACCATCAGGAAGGAGAACAGCAGAGCAAGAACTGCGTAGGTCTCTACCATTACGGCGAAGATGATGGCCTTACCGGATTCTTCAGGGCGCTTGCCGACCATTGCAATACCGGAAGCGGCTACCTTGCCCTGAGCGATTGCGGAAAGCAGACCGCCGAATGCGATGGGCAGAGAAGCGAAGAACAGCTGAAGACCTGCTGCTAAGTCGGAGGCCAAGC
>JAZNUG010000192.1:0-5212 GCA_045592165.1 Clostridia bacterium
GTGACACCCTTGACTTCTACATAAATTGGCTTTTCTCCGCTGCGTTCAATATAAAAATCCAGCCGGGAATCTCCGTGGCGGTATTCGGATTTTATGACTGCATCGGGATACAGCTTTGCAAGGTACTCAGCTGCAGCGGCGTTGGGGGCCTGGCTGTCCATATTCAGCAATACCCCCCGGCTGTATACGCCGATAAGGTCATAGGGGGTCTTGCGGGCGGGATTATCCGAGGGCACAAGCACCACCTTTGCCCCGGGGATAAGCAGCTCTCTGCAGCGGCCGGTGTTTTTGACGTGCACCGTTTCAATGCGGCAATTAAGCTCCACCTTTGCAATAAAGCGATTGGGCCGGGAGATGAAGGCGGCGGTAACTGTGGAAGGATAATTCATGGGTTTGTCCTCATTGGATGGATTGAATCAATTATATCAGAAAAACAGCCGCGCAAACATAAAAAAACGAATAATGCCGCCCTGATGGGGCGAAACCTACAAGGGACAGGCAATCTTACTTGCCGTGTCCTTTTATTTTTGAAAAAAGGGGAGGAAAAAGATGAAAAAGACCGATTGCATCGTGGTTACCAACAACCCGCTGGCAAAGGAAAAACTGCAGGAGGATTTTTCAATATGCTTTGTGGAAGGGGGGTATGCGGATGTGCTGACAAAGGTGCGGGATATGGTATACAGGGGACACAGCCTGCTTACCCATCCCCTTATGGGCAGCGTTAAGCCGGACGTTACTCCATACCGTACAGTGGCATTATCCGAAAAAGCGGATGAATTTTCCGCCCGACATTCACAAATAATATCAAACAGCATAGCCGCCGCAGCAAAGTTCACACCTCCTGCCGGGCCTTTTGCGGACAGGCTGCTTAAGGACCTGCAGCTGGTGGATTGCAGCCTGATATGCAGCGGACTTGAGAGGTATAAGCGGCGCAAACCGATATGAACGGAATAAAGGGAGGGATCTTTTTTTGAAATTGCAGCTTGGATTTATCGATGTCAAAGATGTACAGTTCGCCGAACAGACAAAGGTGGAAAACGGCGTGGTTTACATCAATCCGGAGAATGTGCTTGCCTATGTTTTTGAGGATGAGGACGTAAAAAACAGCATAAACAATGCACGGCTGGAAATCGCAAGGCCGGGGGAAAGCGTACGCATCACCCCGGTGAAGGACGTTATAGAGCCCCGGGTAAAGGCGGAAGGTAATGGGGGCCAGTTTCCCGGAATTTTATCCAGAGTGGATACCGTCGGTTCCGGCATAACCCATGTATTGAGGGGAATGGCGGTGGTTACTGCAGGGCCCATAGTGGGCTTTCAGGAGGGCATTATAGATATGTCCGGTCCGGGGGCGGAATACACCGGCTTTTCAAAGCTGAATAACCTTGTATTGGTATGCGGGCCTGCGGAAAATGTAAAGCCGCACGAGTATGAGCATGCGGTACGCATGGCTGGGTTGAGAACTGCCGCATACATAGGGGAATGTGCAATGGGTATTCAGCCCGATGAGGTGAAGGAATTTGAAACCCCGGGCATAAAGGAAGGAATGGAGAAGCACTCCGGCCTGCCCCGGGTGGGCTATGTGCATATGCTGCAGAGTCAGGGATTGCTCCATGATACATATGTATACGGAGTGGATGCAAAACAGATACTGCCCACCATACTGATGCCAACAGAAACTATGGATGGGGCAATTATCAGCGGAAACTGTGTATCCGCCTGCGATAAGAACACCACCTATCATCATCAGAACAATCCCGTGGTTGCAGAGCTGTTTGAAGAGCACGGCAAGAGCCTGAACTATGTATGCAATATCATTACCAACGAAAACGTGTACCTTGCGGATAAGGTTCGTTCATCCGACTGGACGGCAAAGCTGTGCAGACTGATGGAGCTGGATGGGGTGATTATATCTCAGGAGGGGTTTGGCAATCCGGATACCGACCTGATTATGAACACTAAAAAGATAGAAAGCCTTGGCATAAAGACGGTGATTATCACGGATGAATACGCAGGGCAGGACGGCAGATCCCAATCCCTTGCGGATGCGGATCCGCTGGCAGATGCGGTGATTACAGGGGGCAATGCTAATCAGCTGATACTGCTGCCTAAAATGGACAGGGTGATAGGCACGCTTGATTACGCGGACAGGATTGCAGGCGGCCATTCCGGCTCCCTCAGGGAGGATGGCAGCATTGAGGCAGAGCTGCAGGTTATCACAGGGGCAACCAACGAGATGGGCTTTGGCTATCTCAGCGCAAGGTAAGGAGGAAGGGACAATGAACTATAATGCAGTGCATTACATAAACCAGTTTTTTGCCAATATGGGCGGGGAGGAAATGGCCCATGTGGAGCCTATACTCCGGCAAGGTGCGGTTGGTCCCGGTATGGCCCTTGAGCAGGCATGGAACGGGGAAGCGGGGATCACGGCTACCATAGTGTGCGGAGATTCCTACTATGCGGAGCATGAAAAGGAAGCAAGGGATAAGATCCTTCAATGGGTAAAGGAGGCAAAGCCGGATATATTCATTGCAGGGCCTGCCTTTAATGCGGGCCGGTACGGCTATGCCTGCGCCAATATTGCCGCGGCTGTGCAGGATGAGCTGGGCATACCTGTGCTGACGGGAATGTACTGGGAAAATCCCGGGGCGGAGCTGAAAAACAAGGTGCTCATCATTGCCACATCCAACAGCGCCGCAGGTATGCGCAAAGCGGCCCCCGCAATGGCAGCCCTTGCCCTTAAGCTGATGAAGGGGGAAGAAATTGGCCCTTCCGTTGTGGAAGGGTATATGCCAAACGGCGTACGCAAAAACTTCTTTGAGAAGGAGAGGGGCGCAAGGCGGGCGGTATCCATGCTTATCAAAAAACTCAACGGCAAGCCCTTTGTTACGGAATTTCCCATGCCTTCCTTTGACAGGGTGGAGCCCGGTGAGCCTGTGAAGGATATGGGCAAAGCGACTATTGCCCTTTGCACTTCCGGCGGCATTGTACCCAAGGGCAACCCGGACCGCATCGAGGCTTCTTCCGCTTCCAAATACGGTGAATACCCCATTGGCGGAGTGGACGGGCTGACCGGGGAGAAGTACGAAACTGCCCACGGCGGCTATGATCCCACCTATGCAAACGCCGACCCAAACCGGGTGCTGCCTGTGGATGTTCTCAGGGAATTTGAGAAAGAGGGAAAAATCGGCAAGCTGTATGATGTGTTTTATTCCACGGTGGGCAACGGCACATCAGTTGCCGCTTCCAAGGCATATGCCGCGGAAATTGCCCAAACGCTGAAGGACGGCAATGTGGATGGGGTGATCATGACATCCACCTGAGGCACCTGTACCCGTTGCGGCGCAACGATGGTAAAGGAAATTGAACGCACAGGCATACCCGTGGTGCATATGTGCACAGTAACTCCCATTTCGCTTACTGTGGGAGCAAACAGGATAATCCCCACAGTGGCAATACCTTATCCGCTGGGCAATCCTGTCCTTTCACCCGAAGAGGAATATGCTTTGAGAAAACGGCTTGTGTCAGATGCTCTGGATGCACTGAGCACGCCCGTAGAAGATCAGAGGGTATTTGAAGGATAGTGAACTTTTGGAGAAAAATGGATCGCAGAAAGGCTGTTATCATTGCCCTGAGCCTATGGCAATGATAAAATGATTCAAAAGGGATTGATCATCAATGCCCGATAAAGGAGATAATTTCCATGAGCAAGATATACGATATGATAATACTGGGCGCAGGCCCTGCCGGCCTTACCGCCGGACTTTATGGAGGAAGGGGCAGGCGCTCTGCCCTCATAATCGAAAAGGGACAGGTTGGCGGCCAGATAGCCACCACCAACGAAATTGAAAACTACCCCGGCCAGCTTCTTGAAGGGGAAAGCGGCCCCAGCCTTGTGGAGCGCATGAGTCAGCAGGCGGAAAAATTCGGCTGCGAAAGGGTGAGCGACACCGTCAATTCCGTGGAGCTGGATGGAGAAATCAAGAAGGTCATCGGCAGCAGGGGAGAATATCTTGGCAAGTCCCTGATAATTGCATCAGGCGCTCATTCCCGGCCCATAGGCTGCGAAAACGAAGAGGAATTCAGGGGCAGGGGAATATCCTATTGCGCCACCTGCGATGCGGCCTTCTTTGAGGACCTTGAGGTGTACGTTGTGGGCGGCGGCGATGCTGCCGTCGAGGAGGCAATGTACCTTACCAAGTTTGCCCGCAAGGTAACTATAATTCACCGCAGGGATGAGCTGAGGGCGGCAAAGTCCATTCAGGAAAAGGCCTTTGCAAATCCCAAGATAGACTTTATGTGGGATACCGTGGTGCAAAGCGTAAACGGCGAGGATGTCCTCAGCGAAATGGTGGTAAAAAACACCAAAACAGGAGAACTTACTACCATCAAGGCAAACGAGGAAGACGGACTATTCGGTCTGTTCGGCTTTATCGGTCTGCTGCCAAACAGCCAGATGTTTGAGGGAAAGCTGAATATGGAAAACGGCTATATCCTTACCGATGAGGATATGCGTACCAATATTCCCGGCGTATTTGCCGCAGGCGATATACGCAAAAAGAGCCTGAGACAGGTGGTTACCGCCGCGGCGGACGGAGCGATCGCCGCAATGCAGGCAGAGCATTACATCTCCAATATGGAATAACCAAATAAAAAACGGACAACCTAAACAGGGAGGCGAAAGCCTCCCTTTTACGTTGCACAAAAATAAGGAGGGCAATTATATGACTGAACTGGATAAGGATACATTTGAAGCAGAGGTGCTTAAGGCTGAAGGCAGGGTTGTGGTGGATTTTTACGGAGACGGATGTGCCCCCTGCGCCGCCCTTATGCCCCATATTCATCAGCTGGCCGAAAAATACGGCGATACCCTTAAGTTCTGTGCGTTGAACACAAGCAAGGCCCGAAGATTGGCCATAAGGGAAAAGGTACTGGGCCTGCCTGTGATAGCGATATACGAAAACGGGCAGATGATAGATTCAAAGGTAAAGGATGACGCAACGCCGGAAAATGTGGAAGAGATGATAAAAAAGCATATTCAGGATAGATAAGCCCATGGCTTTCTATAAATTCACAGGGAAAGGAGATAAATGTATGAGCGTTTTAGCCGGGAAAAAGGCAGTGGTAATAGGCGACCGGGACGGCGTGCCGGGTCAGGCGATAGCCGCCTGCGCCCAGTCTGCCGGGGCAGAGGTTGTCTTTTCTTCAACAGAGT
>JAZNUG010000193.1:0-2893 GCA_045592165.1 Clostridia bacterium
CAGCGTAATCGTAGTATTCACTCAGGATCCTCAGAAGATCGAAGCTGCTTGGGATTTTGTAAACTACATGCTGGATGTTGACCGTCAGACTGACTTTGCCCTCTCCACCGGTTATCTGCCCGTTCGTCAGTCCGCTCTGGAGCTGCCTGCTGTACAGGATGCAATCAGCAACAACGATATGTACAACGTAGCATTTAACCAGCTGTCCTACACCTGGGCTTATGTACACTTCGAGCAGATGGGCACCATGGACCTCCAGATTGCAGACGCTCTGAGCCGCGTAGAAAAGGGCACTCTCCAGCCTCAGGAAGCCTTTGACAACGCCGTAAAGCGTGTAATCGACGAACTTGCAGTAGACGCTCAGTAAAAACAAAATAGGGCCTTTACAGGCCATTTCAGGTAAAAGCCGATCAACGGCCCGCGGGCACGCAGGTCGGCTTTTACATTTTATTTTGAAGTGAAAGGATACCTAAAACAATGCTTCAGGATCGTTTTTCTTTTTCCACCGGCGCACTTTTTCCCCTGAATACCGAAGACGCCCTCACTCTTCTCGCCCAGGCCGGCTTTAAAAACGCCGAGCTGATGCCCCAGTGCCTTTCCGACGCCAGCGAGGAAAGCACCCTTCTCTTTGAAAAAACCGGCGTACGCATCGCTTCTATACATTATCCCCTTGCCTTCTTCCCCATGCTCTACACCCCCCACAAGGCCATGCAGGCTGACGGAAGAAAGTACGTTACTCAGCTCCTCACCCTTGGCAAACGCCTTGGCACAGAGTTTCTGGTTGTTCATCCCCATGAGCCCTTCCGCAAGGGCCATGAAGACATTCTGGACAATCCCGTTGTGGAAAACCTCATATGGCTTGCAGGCGAGTGCGACCGCTTCGGCATAACCGTTGCCATGGAAAACTCCCCCAAGACCTGCGCCACCCCCGAGCAGCTGGATGCCTATGTAAAAATGCTCAACTGCCCCAATATCAAGCCCATGGTGGATACCACCGAGGTACGCGAAGCTGACGGCGATCCCGTTGCCTTCATCGAAAAGCTGCCTCCCTGCCATCTGCACATGTCCGATTTCCTGGGCGATGTGAAGCATCTGCCTGCAGGCGAAGGCGATACCGACTGGGCCGGCATCAAGAGAGCCCTTGGCGGCGACAAATACACCGGCTTCTACACCCTTGAACCCGCATACAGATTCTACCTTGACGATATACCCAAGAAGCTGAAAGAAGGCTTCGAATTCCTTGAGAGGACCTTTGGCGTATGATGAACCGTATCCGCGACGTATTTACCGCCCTTGCCGTAGGCGATGCAATGGGTATGCCCACTGAATTTATGACCCGCAAGGAAATTAAAGAAGCTTTCGGCGTTCCCGATAGGCTGCTGCTGCCTGAGGAATCCCAGAAGCACGGCAATCTGCCCCATGCCACCGTTACCGATGATACCGAGCAGAATCTGTGGCTGTACAGGCTGTATCTGAAAGAGGGACATGTGGATATTACCCAGACCGCAAACAGCCTCCTTGACTGGGCAGAGGTTACCGGCGCCGCCGAAAAGAAATACATCGGCCCCAGTTCCCTGCGCGCCCTCAACGCAATCAAGGCCGGCGAAGACCCCAATACAGCAGGCATTTTCGGCACTACCTGCGGCGGCATAATGCGTACCCCCGCTGCTGTGCTTTACAAAGACCACGCAAACGAAGAAGAGCTTGCCGAGGATATCCGCAGCTGTCTCGTATGCACCCACAACACCTCCGAAGCCCTTGAGGCGGCAGGTGCATACGGCTTTGCCCTTCATGCAGCAATGCACGGCGCAGCCATGGAAGAGATAATTGACGCAGCCATAAGGGGCGGCAGCAAGCTCTTTGCCCTTGCTCCTTATCCCGGATGCGCCCCCTCCAGCGTAGAACGCATGAAACTTGCACTGAAGCTCTCTGAAACCATGGACGACGAAGCCCTGATGGACTACGTATACGACATAATGGGCGCAGGCTTGCCCTCCGCAGACGTTGCCGGCGCCGCATTTGCAGTCTTCTTTGCCGCGAAGGATGACGTATGGAAGGCAATTCGCCTCAGTGCAGGTCTTGGCGGAGACACCGATACCGTAGCTGCCCTTGCTGGCGCCCTGTGCGCTGCCTACGCAGGCAAGCTGAACATCCCCGCTGAAATAACCGAAAAGGTATTTGCTGCCAACCCCGTTCTCTGCGGTGCTCCCTGGGAGAACTAATCATGAAACACTTTGATATTATCATTATAGGCGGCGGCGCTGTGGGCAGTTCCATAGCCTGGCGTCTCAGCCGCTACAACCTGAACGTTGCGCTGGTGGATAAGGAAGTTGACGTTGCCATAGGCACCACCGGCCGCAACAGCGCCGTTGTTCACGCAGGCTTTAACAATCGTCCCGGCAGCCTTATGGCCAAGCTGTGCGTTCAGGGCAATGAGGAATTCGAAGAGCTGGCAAAACTCCTCGATGTTCCCTATAAAAAGACCGGCAAGATGCTGGTTGGCTATAATGAAGAGGACAAGCAGGCCCTCCTTAAGCTTATCGCTCAGGGCGAAGCAAACGGCTGCAAGGGTCTCAGGCTTATCGACGAGGATGAGGTCCGCGCCCTTGACCCCAATGTTCCCGCAAAGTGGGGCATGCTTTCCCCCAATACCGCCATAATCAGCCCCTTCCTCTACAATATCCACCTTGCGGAAGCCGCCGTAAAGAACGGCGTCACCTTCCTGCCCTGCCACGAAGTCACCGCCATCCATAAGCAGGATGACCTCTTTGTGCTGGATGCCGGCAAGGAAAAGCTCAGCTGCGGCATACTGATCAACTCCGCAGGCCTGTTTGCAGACAAGGTAAGCGCAATGGCAGGCGATGACCGCTATACCATTTACCCCTGCCGCGGC
>JAZNUG010000194.1:0-5184 GCA_045592165.1 Clostridia bacterium
GTACAACAGCAAAATTGTCCAGCCCTGTTGCCATGCGCATGAAAAAAGACTTCTTGTTGAGGCTTATATAATACAGTATCACCCTGGTGTAGGAATAAAGCACTATCATTCCTTATGATTACCTTGTCAACATTCTGTGCATAGTCTTGCGTCCCGCTTCCTAAATCTATATCTAATTCCTCACCATGCAGGTTATAGTGGTATTCATATAAAACAGAATATCCTCCGAGATTATATATATGAGATAGGGAAACAATTTGATGCACAGACGTGTCTGGTGCTTGAGATGCGAACATATCCATTGCCAGAATGATCGTATCTCCTTTTATTTCTTGTATGAATGGAATTGCATCTGTTGCGATAGCCGTGGAGTAAACCCTGTTATTTTCATATAAAAGAAGAATACATTTTTCTCCCCATTCATCACACAAATACAAATATAATTTGGATGAAGAATCTATTGGAAAGATTTGATAAGGTACATTATCAAGCATATTGTCAGCGTGAGTCCAACAGCTATTGAACAAAACAGCTGTAAAAACTGACACTAAAAAAATTTTTAGTCTTTCCATATTTTGTCAAAATTTGAATTGAAATCCCTTATGGTCTTTATATTTTCATAACCCAGTCTTTGAAAATAGTTTGAAATGGATTTCTCTCCATAGGTTACTTGTTGAGGGAAAAATAAATTATCGCCTATTGTATTCTGTGCTTTTTTATAATAGGAATTGTAATGTAAAAGAAACTGTGTTTTATTGTTATGAGCCAGTTCAAATGCTCCAAATGATGCAAGTGTTCGGGCCTTGCTGAAGTTCATGATTCTTCCAAATCGACCTGCTGCAAAATTCCCCAAATCCCTTGGACTTAAATAGATGTTGTCTGAAATTTGAGAACCATTGCTAAGATATGATTTGGGATCATAAATTCCTCCATTGCCTGCATTCAAAATATAAAAAGCAACGTTTGATGGATAATTAACTGAGGCATTTGCAAAGGAAGTTTCAAAAGCATTTATCCAGTTGCGTGCTTCATAAGAACCATAATCAATTTTATCACCATTTGTAAAAGATTTTGTGCATAAAGTAAATCCGACCAACTCGTCAAGATTATTTTTAAATGTTGTTCCGTTGTAAAATTCCGTTACTTCCTTATCGGTATGCTTGAATATCCCCAAGTAGCCATCATCATATACAGCTAAGACATTTCCATCCTTATCTGTATGAGTGGAAATCTCTCTTCCATCCGGGTCCACCAACCTCACCGGATTGTTCGCACAATATGCGTACGGGGAGGTCGAAGGGTACTTGTCGGCCATCGGGTCAACGGAGAGCCAGATGGAGAGGGAAGGCTGGTAGTACCGTGCCCGCGTCATGGTGGCATCCGAAAAGCGAAATGTGTGGTAATCGTGCTGCATTATCAACTTTTGATGTGCAAAGATATAAAATTGTTCATTATATTTGCAAGCCGCTATTTTTATTTCTCCCATTCCCCCAAATTGTCGGATATGGCGCTGTATCAGGGGGAAGCGTTCGTTCCGATTCAAAAAAACGGGACAGCAGCGGCACGGATTCAGGATATTTTTTTTCAACCTATAATCAAAAAAACAGAACTGTTATGGCAATGATTTTTATTGACTTCCGCCCTGCGGAGTACCATCATGGAAAGTGCTCGTATGTAGCGTATTACGTACAGAATCCGAAAACGAACCGTCTGGTGAGGAGGCGCATCAAGCTGAACCGGATCAAGGGGGCTCGCGACCGCGCCAGATTCGCCGCACGGCTTTGTGCGGAAATCAACCGCAAGCTGTATGAGGGCTGGAACCCCTTCATGGAGGAGGAGGCGTTTTGCTGCGGCACGTCGCTACAGAGGGGCATCAGGGAGTTTCTTGAGGCGAAGGGGAAGAACGTGCGGGAGGAGACCTGCAGGGGCTACCACTCATACCTGAAGTTCTTCAAAAAGCACATCGTCAGAGGGGGGAAGCAGTACCTTCCCGTGAAGTCATTTTCGCAGAACGATGCGGAGAGGATAATGAGGGAGCTCGGCTCCCGCACGGATATCGGGGCTGCGACGTACAACAGCTATCTGGAGTTTTTCAGGAACCTGTTCAACTATTTCATAGCGCGCAACTGGCTGAAGGAGAACCCATTTTCAAGGATAGCCAGACGGAGGGAGGAGCAGAAGAGGCGCGAGCTGATCCCGCCCCATATCAGGCGGAGGATAGCGGAATACTTTATAGAGCACGACCAGATACCTTATCTGTACATTATGCAGCTGTGCTACCGCTGCTTTATCCGCCCCAAGGAGATACTGATGCTGAAGCTCAAGGACATAGACTTTGTGGAGGGGGTGATCAATATTCCGGCGGAAGTGTCGAAGAACCACAATGCGAGAACGATAGGGGTTCCCGAAGAGATCATGGTGTACCTGCGCCGCTGGGAGGGCTGCGACCCCGGATATTACATATTTTCGAGCAATTACCTGCCGGGGAAGTACCAGTTCTACTCGCTCAAGGACACCGGCATCACCGAGATGCTTGAGGGCGGGGTCCCCTCCAAGTATGTGAAGGAGCTTGCCGACCACAGCTCTCTGGCGGTTACCGAACGCTACATGCACAAAACGGAGGCTAAAATCATATTGAAGCACAACAGGCTGGAGTTTTGCGGGATGGCCATGCCCTGATTCATCACCCCAATGGAAACGCCTCAGGATTTTCCCCGACACCCTTAAAAAATTTTTTTCACCGACCGGTGTGGAGTTTGATTTTTTTATATAAATTTGTGCACGTTATTTTCCCCATTGCCATGAAAAAGATCCCACTTGTTGCCCTTATTGTGTTTTTGCTGTGCGCCCATGCTGAAGGCCAGATTGTGAACCCCATGCTCTGGCTCCGTGCCGACAGCGCAGGAGCCGTGAGTTCTGTTTGGCAGGACCTTTCGGGAAACGGCTGCGATGCCCTGTTCATTGCGGACACGGCTCCCACCGCCGACTCGCTGCTGAACTACAACCCCTGTTTCCATTTTGACGGTTCCGCCACCTTGCTGCTCCCCCATCTGCGAAGCACCGTGCCGGTAAACGATGTCATCATTGTATATCAGGCAGATACAGCAGTCGGGGCAGAGATGCCCCTGTGGGTGTTCCAAAGCGACAGCACCCGTCCGCTCGGACTGACGACACGGAGGATACTCAATGGCGGCAGCACCATACAGTACAGTGAGGCCAACGCGCGGAGTACGGTTGTCAACAGCCTGTCGCAGCTGTGGCACAGGGAGGGGATGTGCGACACCCTGTATTTCTGCGGGAGCGTCGGCGGGGATGACACCTCCCGTTATGCGGGGAAGATCGCTGAAGTGGTGGTGCTCCCTTGCGGGGAGGGGTTTTCGGATACGGCACACAGCCAGTGGTGCAGCTATCTGGCCATAAAATACGGGGTTACATTGAAAGACATATCCTATCTTTCCTCAAACAAAGGGACGGTATGGCCCACAGATTCGCTGCCGGAATATTCGCGTCAGGTTATCGGCCTTGGCCGTGACGACCGCTTCGGGTTGTACCAGAAGCAGAGTGCGATGCAGGACGGCATATTGGGGATAGGCTTTGGAGTGCTTGCAGAAACTAATATATTGAATGAGAGTGTGATAGAGGACGGAAGCTATCTGATGGCGGGCTGCGGGGAGAACGGATTCGGACGTAAAACGGCGCTGTATCTGGATAACGGGATGAGCTTGGAGCGCTACGGGGACGGGATGGTGCGTGTTACGGGACAGGACATTCCGCAGAAGCCGACGACCGTCAGGGTTGATGCCGGGAACTGGGGCGACAGCCTGCAGGAGTATGTGCTCCTGATTGACCGCAGCGCAGAGGGCGGGTATCTGCCGTGGAGTACGGAAGTGTTCCTCCCCACTGCTGTTGACACTGTGGGAAAGGCCATTGTGTTTGATGGGGTGCACTGGGACACGGATGGGAACGGGCAGGATGTCTTCTGTTTTGCACGCCTCACTCCGGAGGAGCTGCAAGCCTTGCTGGCACAGCCGGACCTGCGGCCGAAGTCAGGCGGTGTGCCGGACAGGGGGGACGGCGGGAACGGAACAAGTGCGGGGCAGTACACCCTGTACCCGAACCCCAATAGCGGGCATTTCGTCCTGGAGGCGGCCTATCCTTCGGAGACCCCGCTGACAGTAAGGATATATTCCGCAGACGGGAAGAGCGTCAGGACAATAGAGAGCGGGAGCGGGTGCCTGCACCACATAGAGGGGGAGATTCCGTGGAAAGGCCAGTATCTGCTGGAGATTTCCAGCGAGGGGGAACGGAACACCTTGAAGATGATAGTACAATAGCCTGTGTGCCATCAGGGCATCAAGAGAATATAAAACCATAAGAGACAGCGCCATGAGAAATTTCCACATCATCACACTTCTGGCAGTCGGCCTGTTTGTGGCCTTTGCCATGAGCACTTTCCAGCCCGCTTTCCGCAAGGGAGGCAAATTCAGGTCATCCGGCTTCCAGCAGCCGGTAGAAGAGGCTGTAGCGATTTCGGGGACTGAGGTTCCCGACACCGCATGCCATTCCCCCATAAAACCCGCACCCGCACTCACGCCGGCCTTCCATTATGACGACGGCAGGGTGCGTCTGACGGGTGAGGCGGGGAGCATGCCCTTCGTGAAGGTGTTGTCGGTGAGGGAGCTTCCGACGGCAGATCTTCCGCCGCTGGAACAGGGGATGGTGAATGTGACCCGCTATGCCGCAGGCTACCGTATGCAGCCCGACGGCATGGTCTTCAACCGCGACATCTCCATCGTGCTGCCGTACGATCCGGCGCTGCTGCCTGCGGGGTTCACGCCCGAAGACATCGTAACCTACTACTATGATGTGCAGCACGGGCACTGGGTGGCAATTGCGAGGGACTCTGTAAGCAGTGCCACGGAAGAGGTGTACTCCAGAGTGAACCACTTCACCGATTTCATCAATGCGGTGATAAAGGTGCCGGAGATGCCGGAGACGGAGGCATTCACGCCGACAAGCATCAAGGAGCTGGAGGCGGCCGACCCGCTGGAGGGGCTGCAGCTGATACAGGCGCCGACAGCCAACAACAGCGGAACTGCGAACCTGAGCTACCAGCTGGAGATTCCGGCAGGACGGCAGGGAATGCAGCCGAACCTCGCCCTGAGCTACAACAGCGCAGGCGGC
>JAZNUG010000195.1:0-1854 GCA_045592165.1 Clostridia bacterium
CTGTGTCCGCATTGTACATTACGTCGCAGACCCACCGGCTGCATTGAGGACAGCGATTGAAATGCTGCCTGCCGTATCCTTCCCAGGCAAGGCGAAGCTCCTCCCGGGGGGCGGCGGGTACAGCTGCCTCTGTGACGCATACCGCTGCGCCGGATGCTTCGCAGAAAAACTTATAGCGTATTCCGCCGGGTTCTGTCATGCGTATGTATCTGGCGGGCCTGTTGTCCACTATTGCCATGGTATGCCTCCTTCCTGATAAGTGGTACGGCACACAGGTGCTTGATTCATTCAATTACCGATGATAATATATAGAAATAAAACAAATCGGTTTTTGCTCCTTTGTGGAAGATGGAGCAAAAGGCACTATACTGCATCATTCGGATAAGCTTGGAAAACAACTGAATAAAAAGATAAGTACCTGTGTGCCGTGTATATATTTTTGCGGATATGGGCTGTATTGTCCCTACCCGAAATATCAAAAAGGGTAGTAAATGGGAAATTTTTATTATTTTTTTGATAAAATAGGCACCATATCCGTCCTGAGGAGGAAGTTATGAAAAGAATTTCGTGTATTGCCCTTGCGCTGCTGCTTGCTTTGAGCTTTTGGGGCTGCTCAGATAAAGGAGCGGGGCTGGACCCAAAGAAGCCTGTGGTGCTTACAATGTGGCATAACTACGGCGGGGATATGCAGCAGTCCATGGACTACCTTATAGACCAGTTCAACAGCACACTGGGCCGTGAGCAGGGCATAGTGATAGACGTTACCGCCATATCCTCCAGCTCCGAGCTGAACAAGAGCCTTGCCATGATAGCCAACGGAGACCCCGGGGCGCCGGATATGCCGGATATATTCACCGGCTATCCCAAGATCGCCCTGCAGTTTCAGCAGAAGGGTATGCTTGCCAACCTGGATGATTACTTTACGGCAGAGGAGCTTTCGGAGTACGTTGACGCATTTGTGGAAGAAGGACGCCTTGGCGATGGGCTGTATGTGTTTCCCATTGCCAAGTCCACCGAGATACTGTATCTGAACCAAACCCTCTTTGACCGCTTTGCCGCAGAGACGGGGGCAGACCAGGAGCTGCTTGGTACATTTGAAGGTATAGCTGAGCTTTCTCGTCTGTACTATCAATGGACGGATGCACAAACACCGGATGTTCCTAATGACGGCAAGCAGTTTTACGCTGCGGATTCCTGGTTCAACCTTGCCGAGGTGGGCATGGAGCAGCTGGGACAAAGCATGTTTGACCAGGCGGGCAGCCTTTCCCTTTCCGGAGCGGTATTTGAGCATATTTTTAATACCATTTATTCTCCTGCGGTGGAGGGTGGCTTTGCCGTATACGATGGATATTCCTCAGACCTTTCCAAAACTGGCGACATAGTCTGCTCCACAGGCTCCTCCGCAGGCATACTCTTTTACGGCGATACCATCACCTACGAGGACGGCACCGTTGAGGAAGTGGAATACAGCATATTGCCCTATCCCGTATTTGAAGGGGGCAAAAAAACAGCCCTCCAGCGTGGCGGCGGGCTGATGGTGGCAAAGTCGGAAGAAAAGAAAGAATACGCCGCAAGCCTGTTTATCAAGTGGCTCACGGCGGCGGAACAGAATATGGGCTTTGTTTCCAGCACAGGGTATCTTCCCGTTACAAAGCAGGCCTTTGATGAGGATATGGGTGAGCACATCAAGCTGCTGCAGGATGAGCGCATACGAATGATGCTGTCGGCGGTGCTTTCCATGTATGGAGAATTTGAGTTCTTTACCGCGCCGAATCTCAGCAACCTTGATGAGGACAGCAGCAGCTATGAAAGCGCCTTCAAGGGGCTGATGGCTCATGAGCGGATGAAGTATCT
>JAZNUG010000196.1:0-4577 GCA_045592165.1 Clostridia bacterium
TTCCCGGCTCCTCCTTTCAGCAAATTTTATTTATATTATCTTTGCTTTTCAATTTTTTTTATAAAATGAAAAGGTCAATGCATACCTTAACCTCATTTTATCGGTTTTATATTATCACATATCATTTTAATATTTCCACCACATATTGATATACATTGCTTATCTCATTAAAATATATGGTATTTTTCTTTGTTTTAATGTACAATACTTATCAACAGATCAACACTAAAAGGTGGATAAAATAATGTTGAATACAGGTCTTACCAATCGCCTTGAAACCATGGTGGATAAAAGCAACGTTGCCGGTGCAGTAGGCAGCGGTTCCGTTGATGTTTTTGCAACTCCCCAGATGATCAACCTTATGGAAAGATGCTGCAGCTATTCCGTTGCCCCCTATATGGAAGAAGGATTCACCACCGTGGGCACCATCGTCAACGTTTCCCATCTCAGCGCAACTCCCATCGGCATGAAGGTCTGGTGCGAAAGCACTCTTACCGAAATAGACGGCAAAAAGCTCACTTTCGAAGTAAAGGCTTACGATGAAAAGGGTCTCATCGGCGAAGGCGTCCACGAGCGCTTCATCATCAACGTGGAAAAATTCATGGCACGTACTTTGAAGAAGCTGGAAAGTTAGTTTATATTATAATTCTACTTTTCTTTTTCTTTTCAGGAGAAAAGAAAATAGAAAAGCAGCAAAATAAAAGCCAGATAGTTTTATTAATATAAATAAATAAGATCATTTTGGTGTTATATAAAAGGCTCTGTGCAATGCAGAGCTTTTACTTTTGTTATTTCATTATTGGTTGTGATTGATAACTTCAATATTGCAGCTTGCTTCGCCTTTATAATTTGGCGTCAGCGGCCGCTCAATGGCTATCGTTATTATTATTTATATGTATAGTAGTAGGTAGCCGTAGTGGAGTTGAAAATATGGAAAACCGTAAAAAACCCAGAGATTACCTATAAAAACCAATGTTGGAAACATGTTAAATAACCATTGAAAAAGCGCCGCCTTTTCAACCTTATCAACAGCGTATAGTTATCAATGCCTCTATCAACATTACTTGTCCACATAATGTTAATTATTCCATGCCTTTGCTTATGCCGATTCTGCTCCTTATTTTGCATTAATCAGACAAGCAACATTTTTCAAATATCTTTTCAACATGGGTTATCCACATTTTGTTGGTTAATCCATGCATTTTATTTGCATTTATTATTAATCCTATCCCTATTTGGATTTTCTTTTTCTTTTGCTTTTTTTATCTTTTTTTTCTAAAAAGAAAAAGAAAAGCAGACCTAAATATAGACTACCATTAATTAAAACTGTAATATAGAACCATACCACAAAAGGAGCGCATCCATGAACGATACCATCTACGCCCTTGCAACGCCGGTTGGCGGAGCAATAGGAGTAATACGCATATCCGGTCCTGAATCAAAGGCCGCCCTTGAAAGGGTATTTAAGGGAAAGATTCAGCATAAATACATGTCTCACGGCGCCATAGTGGATGGAGATATCCCTGTGGATGACGGTATGGGAGTATTCTTTGCAGGGCCAAACAGCTATACCGGCGAGGATATGGCGGAGCTGTTTATCCATGGCGGCTATGCCGTATCAAAAAAAGTGCTGCAGGCAATATCCAATACAGGATTGCGTCCCGCTGCTCCCGGCGAGTTTACACAGAGGGCATTTTTAAACGGAAAAATGGATCTGACCCGGGCAGAGGCAGTGATGGATCTTGTTTGTGCTTCTTCCGGTCGGGGGGCAAAGTCCGCGCTGGAGCAGCTCAACGGCAGCCTTTTTAAGATAATCAGCCAAATACAAAACGAAGTTACGGATCTGCTCAGCGGCGTTGACGCGGCAATAGATTATCCCGAGGAGCTGGAAGAGGATGTATTTTCTCCCTTGCCTCAGCAGATAAAAGATGTAAAAGCCAGGCTGGACAGGCTTATTGAAAACGGCCTTTCCTCCCGCATGGTAAGAGAAGGTGTAAAAATCGCCATAATGGGCAGACCCAATGCAGGCAAATCCACCCTTTTCAATGCAATGCTGGGGGAGGAGAGGGCAATAGTTACCGCCGAGGCCGGCACGACCAGGGATATTATAGAAGGTACTCTCATTATCAACGGCATAACCGCAAGGCTTTTTGATACGGCGGGTCTCAGGGAATCCTCCAATCAGGCGGAGACCATCGGCATAAACCGCGCCCGTGAGGCGGTGGACAAAGCCGATTTGCTGCTCATCGCCATCGACGGCGGAGATGAAATTACAGAGGAAGAGATATATCTTCTTTCTCATCCTGCAAAGCGCCTTGCAGTAATCTGCAAAAGCGACATAAGCGACGGGGCTGCGGCTGCAGCGGAAGCACAAAAGTACGATGTGGAAACTATTACTGTCAGCGCCGCCACAGGCGAAGGTATATCCGCCCTTATCGATAAAATCGGCGAAATGACCGCCCCGGAAACCGAAAGCGCATTGGTTACAAACATTCGCCACATCGATGCTTTAAAAAATGCATCGGCTGCGCTGTCTTCTTCTCTGGATGCCATAGAAGCCGACTGCATTGCAACAGACCTTCGCGCCTGCCTGCTTTGCCTTGGGGAAATTACCGGCGCCGAGGCCGACGATGAGGTAATCGACAGGATTTTCAGCAAATTCTGTGTGGGAAAATAGGTGATCTGTTCTGCTTTTCTTTTCCCTTTATTTTTGAGAGAAAAGAAATGAAAAAAGCAAAAAGATAAAGAAAAGCGAAATGGAAATATATTGGTTCCCTTTCGCTTTTTTTATTGGAAATAAGTATTTTGTTTTGTCATTGCCAACCTATCCGCAGACAGGCCAATCCGTCACTTAAATTATCTTTATCTTACGGCGAAGACAAGGGATACAGGCGAAGAAATATAAATATTACAAATTTTTCCCCATAAAAACCGTCTCCCCCTGTATTTACATTATTGGATATAGTATAATATGAATAGATAACTATGGAGGTAACGCCCATGAAACTGACCGTCGACACTCAGGAGCTCAATGCCGTATTGGCCGTAGCATCCAAGGCCCTCAGCGCCAAGTCCACCGTAAGCATACTGGAAGGTATATACATGGCTGCGGAAAATGGGGAGCTGCTGCTGCGCTGCACTGATATGTCTTTGCAGATAGAGGCCACCATCGGCGCAAATGTTGAAAAGGGCGGCGCCTGTGTGCTTCCCGGCAGGCTTTTTGCAGACCTTGCCCGCAAGCTGCCCGGCGAAGAAACCTCCTTTACTTTGGAAAAGTCCTCCATGCTGGTGGAAAGCGGCAGAGCCACCACCACCATGCAGACGGAAAACGCCAAGGATTACATCAGCATGCCGGATGTACATAAGGAATTTTCCCTTACCATATCCAAGCCTGCCCTCAAGAATATGATCCGCCAGAGCATATTTGCCACCGCTCAGGACGATTCCAAGCCCATCCTCAGGGGCGTGCTCCTTGAGCTGGAGGGCGACGAGCTCAGCATGGTTGCGCTGGACGGCTACCGTCTTGCCCGCCGCAGGGAAAGGGTAAGGGTAAGCGGCGAATTCAGAAATTCCGTACTGCCTTCCCGTGGTCTCCTTGAGATCAGCCGTATACTTGACGACAATGACGAGGATATCAACCTTGTATTCTCCAAGACCCACGTTATGATAGACATGGGCTGCACCCGCATAATCACCCGACTGATGGACGGCGAATTTATCCGCTACCGTCAGATCCTCCCCACCGGCCATACCACCCGCGTCCGCGCCAACCGTCAGGAGCTGATGGACAGTATCGACCGCATATCCCTCATGGCCCGTGAAAGCAAGAAGAACCATATCAAGTTCTCCTTCCAGGAAAAGACCGTTACCATCACAGCCAATAGTGAAATCGGCAACAGCCGGGAAGTTATCTCCATAGACCGTGTGGGCAGCGATCTGGATATCGCCTTCAATGCCAAGTATTTCAGCGATGTGCTGAAGGTGCTGGATGACGAATACGTCACCCTTGAAATGAACAGCAACATCAGCCCCTGCGTTGTTGCTCCGGAAAACGGCAGCGAGTATTACTACCTTATTCTGCCTGTCCGCCTGTTCACCGCAAACTAAATAACAAAACAGGGGAGAAGGATTTTCCTTCTCCCTTTAAATTATAAAAAGACAATATATTTTAAAAAAAGGCTTGCATTGTGCATATCCATTATGTATAATACATACGTTGCGAAATCGCTGGTGTAGCTCAGTTGGTAGAGCGCGTCATTGGTAATGACGAGGTTCATGGGTCCGACTCCCATCACCAGCTCCAAATAAAAACACCACCCATTAGGGTGGTGTTTTTATTTGGAAATTCAGATGAAGGGAGTCGGAGCTGCGTCCGAGCGTATGCGAGACCGATAAGCACATCAAAGCCCGCTCAGTCAGCTTCGCTGACAGGTCCCCCAAAGGGGGAGCCAGAAGAGGGGCGCAAAACCACCGCATCAAAAGCCTCCCCGATGTAAGGGGAGGTGGCGGAACGAAGTGAAACCGGAGGGGTTGTAAAAGCAACGGCAGACGCTCCCCTTTCGGCTTTCCTGCCGCTA
>JAZNUG010000197.1:0-3783 GCA_045592165.1 Clostridia bacterium
ACAAGGGAACCAAAGTAGGAAGAATACACGGGGTATTCTCTGGCCTCCACGGTATGGCCCATGGCCTCGATGGCAGACTTAAGCCGCGCAAACTGCACGCTCTTGCCGCTGCCGTCTATGCCTTCTATGGCGATGACTTTAGTTTTGCCCATAAGCTTCCCCCAGTATCTTTCTCAGCTTCCACATCGTGCTTTCTTCAAGCTGTGCCTTTACGTGAGTACCGTCCCCCTCGTGCTCTGCGGAAAGTATCCTTCCCTCAGCTCTTATAACGGTCATGGCCTCGTATTTGTCATATGGTATGCACAGCTCAACCTCTATACGGGAGCTGTTGAGCCTGCGCTCGATCTCACAGAGCAGCTCATCTATGCCCTCGTTATTTGCGGCGCTTATGAATATGCCGTCCATGGGCGTGCGCTCCTCAATGAGGTCCCGCTTGTTGTATACGTTTATCCTGGGCACATCTCCTGCGCCAAGTGAGGACAATACCTCTTCAACTACCGCCATCTGGCTCTCATAATAGGATGAGGACCTATCCACCACGTGGAGTATAAGGTCCGCCGCGGCGGCTTCTTCCAGCGTGGAGCGGAAAGCCTCCACCAGATCGTGGGGCAGCTTGTTGATGAAGCCAACGGTATCCGACAGCAATACCGGTGTACCGTCCGGCAGCACCGCCTGCCTTACCACAGGGTCCAGGGTGGCAAACAGCATATTCTCCGCCATTACCCCCGCCCCTGTAAGGGCATTGAGCAGGGTGGATTTACCTGCATTGGTATATCCCACCAGCGCAACAAGGGGAACAGGATTTTTTTGCCGCCTTGCCCGCCTGAGGCTGCGCTGCTTTTCCACTTCTTCAAGCTCCTGAGTAAGCTCGAATATGCGCCTGCGTATGCGCCGCTTGTCTATCTCCAGCTTCTTTTCGCCGGGGCCTCGGGTGCCTATGCCGCCGCCCAGACGGGACAGCACAGTGCCCTGACCCATAAGCCTTGGCAGGCGGTATTTCTGCTGAGCCAGCTCAACCTGCAGTTTGCCTTCTCTGGAGGTGGCCCTGAGGGCAAATATGTCCAATATAAGTGATGTGCGGTCTATTACCCTTGCGCCCAGGATTTCTTCAAGGTTGCGGGTCTGTATTGCGGAAAGCTCATCGTCAAATATGAAAATATCCGCTTCCAGCTCGCTGCCCTTCAATGAAAGCTCCTCCGCCTTGCCTGAGCCGATATAGGTGGCGTTATCTATGCCGCCCCTGCGCTGGGTAAATTTACCCACCACAACTGCGCCTGCGGTCTTTGCAAGCTCGCCCAGTTCATCAAGGGTATCGTATGCTTCGTTATTTTCCAGGCCAACCAGTATGGCCCGCTCCGGCCGTGAGCCTTCCGCCTCATAGGTGGAGGACTTAAGCCTGTCGTCTGAAATGTATATCTCCTTTATCAGCAGCCGCTGGGGCAGCTTATAAGGACGCATGGGACCGTATATCAGCACACCCCGCTCCCCTGCTTCGTCCGCATCGCCAATGTAGGATGCATACATGGAAGTAGCTTCGCCGTCGGAATTTACGCCGATGGCAGCCATACTGTCAAGGCGCATACTTTTGAGGGTACCAAGGTCCACGCCGGATAATCTGCCGTCGCCGCTGGGGTGGGTGTGTATGCAGCGCACGCCGCAAAGCCTGTCCTCATTGCGGACAAGCCGCATATTGGGCATGGAAACCTTGCCGCTGTCGCCTATGGATACGTCGGCAATTCTGCCGTCGCGGCCGATGTAAACGGAAATCTCCCTCCCCAGCAGGCCGGTAAGCTCTGCAAGCTCCGCCACCAGCTCATGGGAGGCAAATTCCTGCTGGGCCATGCGCATATCGTATATGCATTCTATCCGCTCCAGCAGTGTATTTTTGATTCCCTCGGTATTTCCGTTTACCTTTGCCATTGTATCTCCGCTAAATCATTAAGTAAGTTTTATTCCGTAAATCAGGCCGCCTCTGGTACCCACCACTATGGTGTTTTCAAACACAGCGGGGGAAGCCTCGATATTGGAGCCAAGATTCATCTCATCCAGCAAGTTGCCCTTGTCATCAAAGAGATGTATATAACCGGACTTGGTGCACTGGATTATATAGCCTGTGCCGTTTTCATCGTATACCGCCACGGGGGAGCTCCAGGGATAGCCCTGGAACTGATATTTCCATGCCACGGTACCGTCATTGCGGTTAAAGGCCACAACCTCGCCCTTCATGCCCTCTGTCATGGCGATGGGAGCAAACACATAATTGGAGAGGCTGCCCATGCCGGATACCAGAGAACCCTGAACGCCGCCGGATACCTGATTGGGCTCAGCAATGGTCTGACAGTTATAGTCGTTGTTGGTCCATACCTTTTCGCCGGTCACAGCGTCTATCTTCCAGATTGGTATAGGCGCGGTCTGATTGCCGGGCTTTCTCCATCCGGGATGGAAGGAGGTGGAGGTATAGACGTAGGGGTGGTTGGTTTCGCCCTCAAGAGCCAGCACGCCTGTGCAGTTGGTATCGTCAAGGGTATCCTGCACCCACTTTACCTGCAGTGTGTTCAGATCAAGGCATATCATATGGCCGCCGTTTTCGGTGAGTATCACATGGCCCCGCCATACTATGGCGCTGTCCTCAAAGCCAAGCCACCAGCCGTTTGAGCCATCCACTGCGGTGGTATTGTTCTTTGCGCCCTTATAGCGCCACTTTACCACACGGCCGGGATTGATGGACAGTGTGCCTGCCGCCTCGTCATACTGGGTATTCAGCTTTATAAGATACAGTATGCCGTTTTCGCCGGGATATATGAGGGTATCCGTTTCGGCATCCACCAGTGCGGAGCTGTCAAAGTATGAAAGCTCCCTCAGGCGGAAGGAATCCTGCAGACCAAACTCGTACATTACAGAGCCATCCACAAGACTGATTACAAAGGCATGGGAAGAATCCTTGCCCTGTGAGGGGCTGTCATCGCCGGAACCAAGGTACATTATTGGATAACCTCTGGGATCCAGCGCACCTGCGCCCTTGAATGGGAAGCCCAGGCTTATGGATTCGCGTGTCTGCTGGCCGCTTTCAAGGTCAAGGAAGTATATCCTGCCGTCCAGCGTTGCATAAATAACCTCCACCAGGCCTTCCTTTGCCTTTGCCCAGTCATACATATTCATTATGCGCTTAGTGCTTTCCGGCCACCTTACGATAAGGGGCTGACCTGTCCAGCCGCAGCCGGTCCAGGAGCCTGAGCCGGACATTTTACTCATGCTGCCAATGGTGAAAGTCCAGGGGGTAGTGCTGAACTTCTTGGCGGTCATGGACACGGTGCCGTAAGAGGAGCTGTCACGGAAGTTATTGCCGCGGAAGGAGATAACGCCCTCAACATCGGTGTATTCATAGCCTTCGCCAAAGTCAATGGTCTCAGCCGCAACATATGCGCCGGGATCCATCACATTACCATCCACCTCAACGGCAGTCTGCAGGCCAAAGTCCGCAGGGGTAGTGCCGCTGACAGCATAGGGGGCAAATTCCGGAAGGGGTGTGGGCGTGGGCATAGGAGTGGGAGTAGGTTCAGGCTCCTCCTGAGAGAATATGCTGCCTCCCCCATCCTTTTTGCCGAAGAGACGGCCAAAGAAGCCCTTCTTTTCCTCCTCGGGCTGTTCTTCGGGCTGTTCTTCGGGCTGTTCTGCCGGTTGTTCTCCGGACATTTCCTCAGTGGGCACCTCGCTCAGCTCGTCATCCTTGCCGAAAAGACGGCCGATAAAGCCCACCTTTTCTCCCTCGGGAGCGGGCTCCTT
>JAZNUG010000198.1:0-17754 GCA_045592165.1 Clostridia bacterium
TTCTTATGAATGCGGCTGCCGCATCAATGAGCTTTGGGGAAAAAATATAAAAAATAATTGCAAAAATAATGCCCGCTGCTGCAAAGATGAGAGCAAGTCCCCATGTGTACATTACATCGTACAGGCTGAGATAGCCCAGGGACACAATAACACTGTCCACCGCCATCACAATTCCCGCTCCCGCCGCTGCTCCCGCTATGGCAAAGATGAGCCTTGCGATCTTTTTAGCCAATATTCTTTTATTCTCCTTTCTTTATTATTTTTAAAATTATTTATTGAAACACAAAAGATGCAAGAGCCTATCATTCGGTCCTTACACCCATGCTGTTTCCACAAGGGAGTATATTATTATCCTATAACTTCTCTCAGTTCGTCAATATCCCTGCCGCTGGCAGCGCTGAGCTCTGCAACCAGCACCTGACGGGCAGTGATAAGCATTTTTCTGTCTCCTGCGGAAAGGCCCTTCTGCATGTCCCGCTTTTTCAGGCATTTTACAACGTCCGCAACGTCATAAATATCCCCGCCCTTAAGCTTGGCAAGGTTGTCCCGATAGCGCTGATTCCAGTTATCGCTTTCCTTGCAGGGCTCATCGGACATATATTTTAATACGGAAGCACACTGCTCCGGCTCTATCACCCGGCGCAGGCCAACGCTTTGTGCGGAATTGACCGGCACCATGGCAGTCAGCCTGGAGGCAAAGAAGCGCAGTACGTAATACTGTGTGTTTTCACCCAGTACGGTTTTTTCCTCTATGCCTTCCACCACCCCAACTCCATGCATGGGGTAGCAGACGCTTTCACCTATCTGGAACACGGTAGCCTCCTGTTCTTTGCTCGGTGTTGGACATATGGTTTCCTATGCTTCTGTATATTAATATACTATTTTGAAATCCTGCTGTCAATCGAAAAAGCCCTAAACACCTTGATTATTTCGACATTTAGCCGAATTTCTTCAGCTTTATTCTATCCCTTTCCGGAGATAGCCGCCCCATCTATCAGCAAGGATGGGCTGCCAACGCAGCTGCCGCCCGGCATGGAAAATCTAATATCGGCGCCCACGGCTTTGACGCTGTTCATAAGGCCGATAAAATCTCCGCTTACGGTTATCTCATTCACCGCCCGAACATCACGTCCGCCCTGTATGAGCCTGCCCTTGCACAAAAGGGAGAATCTGCCGCTTACGGAATTCACTCCCGCATGCATACCGGAAAAGTCCGTTATAAGCAGGCCGTCCCCCAGCTGAGCAATGAGGTCATCAAGGCTGCCCTCCCCGGGCTCAATGAAGAAATTGCTGGGCCGTACGCCAACAGGAGAGCCTGCGCTGCCCCGTCCACCGTTTGAGGTGGAGACTACCCCCGCCTTTTTGGCGGTTTTAAGATTGTGCAGGAAGGTTTTCAATACGCCCTTTTCCACCACTGCTGTCTTAACCGAAGGCACGCCCTCATCGTCAAAGGCGCTGGGGCTTACAGGATGCAGAGGGTCATCCGTTATGCTGACAAGCTTGGAGCCTATGGGCTGTCCTTCCATTCCCGCAAGGGGAGAAAGACCCTTCTGTGCCGCATCGGCGGAAAACATTCCGCAAAATGCTCCAAGCAAGCTTGCTGCTGCATCGTTTCTCAGTATCAGCTTGTATTCGCCGGGAGCAACAGGAGCCGCGCCCAGCTGAGCTATGGCTTCATCCACTGCTTCCCTGGCGCAGTCCGCAATATTTGCGGCCTCTCCGTCCACGCGGAAGGCAAAGCCATCCCGAACTTCTCCATCCTGCTCCAGCACAGGCTCCACATAGCAGCCGGATACCCGATCGCTGCGCTCCGCCTCAAGGCCATTGGTATTGTATATGGCAAAGCTGCCCTCTGCGGAAAACACGCGGCATACCGCCACACGCTTTGCCCGCTCGTCTATTGCAAGGGCTTCCCTTTCCAGCGCCTTGCACAGTTCTATCTTGTCCGTCTCTTCCATATTGGCAAAGGCATCCGGCTTTTGCTGTACCTGAGGATATTCGGCAGGTTCCGCCATTGGATGCTCATCCTCGCTGCCCACGCTTTTTGCGCTGTCCATAGCCTCTTCAACAAGGCTATGGGCGTCATCCGCCGCCTCAGTATATGCGTATCCGTTTTTGCCGTTGAGCTGAACACGCAGGCCAAGGGCAAAGGTGGAACTGACACTGTAATCCTCGACCTCACCCGAAAGCACCCCTGCACCGAAATCGCGGCTGCGGGTTATACATACCTCTGCCCCGCCGCAGCCCTTATCAAGGGCACTGCTCAGCAGTTCTTTTGCAAATGCCTTTATATCCTTCACAGACTGCCTCCCTTTCCGCCAACAGTAATGCCGGATACTCTTATTCTGGGCTGGCCAACGTTGGTGGGCACGCTGCCGCTTCTGGAGCCGCACATGCCGTGGCCCATCCACATATCCCGTCCCACCCGGTCTATTTTCATCAGCACCTCTGCGCCCCGGCCGATGAGGGCCGCCCCACGCACAGGGCAGTAAATCTTTCCATCCTTTACCCAGTAACCCTCCAGCACGGAGAAGTTGAATTCACCTGTCAGTGGGTTTACGGAGCCGCCGCCCATGCGGGCCGCAAAAAGACCGTCTCCCATGGTGCGTATCATTTCTTCCTCATCATCCTCGCCGGGAGCAATGAAGGTATTTGTCATACGAGAGGTGGGGGCGTATTCGTAGCTTTGCCGCCTTGCGCTGCCTGTCATGGGATGATCCATCAGACGGCTGCCCAGCCTGTCCACAAGATAGCTTTTGAGTATGCCGTTTTCAATGAGCACATTGCGCCGGGAGGGATTGCCCTCGTCGTCGCAGCCAATGCTGCCCCATTCGCCCTCAAGTGTGCCGTCATCTATGGCAGTTACCTTTTCGCCGGCGATTTTCTGACCCATCTTGCCGCAAAATTCGGAATTTCCCCGGCCTACAGAGGTTGCCTCAAGGGAATGTACGCAAGCTTCGTGAAGAATAACCCCGCCGAAACCGCCGTCTATGCAAACAGGCATATATCCCGCAGGGCACTCCCGGGCATGCAGCATGGTCACCGCGGTTTTTGCGGCGGTCTCTCCCGCTGCAGCAGGATCTATCAGCTCGTATGCCTCAAAACCCATGCCGTATGCAGGCCGCTCGCCTCCGGTCTGATATTCCTTGCCGTCTGTTGCCACCGCGTCAAAGGAAAGACGGGTGCGGGGACGGCGATCCTCCGCCCATACCCCTTCGGAATTACATATCAGCACCTTTTTGTCCGTATCAAAATAGCTGGCGCTTACCCTGTTTATCTCATCGGATACTGCCCTTGCGGCATTTGTGCCCTCAAGGAGCAGGGCTATGCGCTTTGCATTATCTATGGTGGAAAATGGAATACGGTATTTTCCCCTGCCCTGACGTATATCGGTAAGGTGGCTTATTTCAGCCCCATTGCCGGAAATTATGGCAGAAGCTCTGCGGGCAGTATCCAGCAGCGCCTCAAGGGATGTATCCACAGTATAGGCATAGGCGGACTTTGTGCCGGAAAGTACGCGGACACCGGCCCCCTTCTTACGGCTGTATGCGGCGTTTTCCACCACGCCCTGCAGCATGGCTATGCTATGGCTTTCTGCGTCCTCCATATAAAGCTCCGCAAAGTCGCCGCCGGTTTTAAGGGCCTCGGTCAATACCGCTTCTGCGCTGCTCCTGCTTATCATTCACTGTCCTCCAGTTTTCCCTGATTAATGTGATTCTGGCGTATCTTCCCCTCATTGCCGAGGGAGCCGGGTATGTAGTATTTATGTCCCTTCACGCTGGGCGGCATGTATTCCTGAGCTACAACATGGCCGGGATAATCATGGGGATATTTATAGCCCTTTCCATGCCCCAGCTTGTCCGCTCCGTAAAAATGGGCATCTCTGAGATGTATGGGCACAGGCTGATCGGGTATGCTCTTTGCCTCTGCGAAGGCCATGTCCTTTGCCATCACCACGGAGTTTGACTTGGGGCTTTCGCAGATGAATATTATGGCCTGAGTTATGGACAAGCCCGCCTCAGGCATGCCGATGAATTCCAGTGCCTGAGCCGCCGCCACCGCCTGAACCATAGCCTGAGGATTGGCAAGACCAACATCCTCCGAAGCATGGGCGATAAGCCTGCGGCATATTATGCGGGGGTCCACCCCTGCATATATAAGCCGGGCAAACCAGGCTATTGCCGCATCCGTATCACCGCCGCGAAGGCTCTTGCAGAATGCGGACAGCATATCGTAAAAGTGCTGATCGTCGCAGTTTATCACCTTTTGCTGTATGCTTTCCGCGGCGATATCCCTGTTTATCCGTATTATGCCGTCCTCATCCTTTGGTGTGGTAAGTATGGCAAGCTCTATTGCATTGAGGGCGCAGCGCACGTCTCCGTTTGCGGTGCGGGCAATATGTTCAATGGCATCCTCATCCACTTCTGCATCATATCTGCCCATGCCCCGCTCCTCATCCTTTATGGCGTGGAGCATACATTCCTTCACGTCTTCCACCGTCAGCGGATAGAACTGAAATGCGCGGCAGCGGGAAACAATAGCCCCCGTCATTGAAATCATAGGATTTTCCGTGGTGGAGCCTATGAATTTTATTATGCCACGCTCAAGGGCAGGCAGTATGCTGTCGCTCTGAGCTTTGCTCCAGCGATGGCACTCATCCAGCAGCAGATATGTACCCCTTCCGTACAGCCTGAGGTTTTCCTCCGCCCTGGCAATCACCTCCCTGACCTCCTTTACGCCGGAGGTTACCGCATTGAGTTTCTCAAAAAGAGAGCCTGTGGTATTGGCGATGATTGCGGCAAGGGTGGTCTTTCCGCAGCCGGGAGGGCCGAAGAATATGCTGGATTGGAGGGAATCCGTTTCGATGGCCCTCCGCAAAAGCTTTCCTTTGCCAACTATATGCTGTTGTCCGTAAAATTCCTCAAGGGTGCGGGGGCGCATCCTGTCCGCAAGGGGGGCGCGCTTTGCCGCGGCGTCGGTAAACAGATCCATTATGGATACCGTCCTTTGCTATAACTTTGCTGTTTGACGGGAAATTCTTCCCCATATAAATTATAGCACGAAGACGACTGCCAATTCTACCCGTTGTATTCCGCCGTTCCCTCAGTCTCCGCAGGATATTCCCTGTTTGCCCCCGCAAGGCGGCGGTACATCAGCAGCAGCTCATGAAAACGGCTCTGCTGCTCCATAAGTTCCTGCTCCTGCAGCTGAATTTTTGTGCGAAGCTCCGCAATCACCGCCTTTGATGCGGCCTCTTTCCGCTTCGCTTCGGATGCGGCGCCGATGAGCCGCTCAAGACTTTCCATAAAGGAGCCGCCGTCAAGTATGCCTATTTCATCCAACCTGTTTGCGGTCTTTTCTCTGCGGTATCTCCTTCTGCCGTAGGGATCAAAATCCACCCCCTCTGCCCTCAGTTCCTCTGCGATCTGTTCCACCAGCCTGGGGCGGTTTTTCAGCAGCGCCCTGTATTTGTTCTGATACCTGAGCATGGCCTTGTTGTCTCCCCCGCCCATGCTCATGGTGCAGGCGCGGACGGATATACCGTTTGCCTGTGCGCTGAGCACAGTGCGAAGAAGCTGACGTATTTCCTCCTCGCTGAAGGGCACAAATGCCCCCGCGTGAAGTGCAGAGGTGCTAAGGTCTTTTTCCTTTATGCGAGCATAGTAAAAATTCCTTATGCTGTTTGGCTTGCGGCCTGTGCTTTGTGCCACGGCTTCGAATACCTTCTTCAGGGGTTTGCCTGTGCTTTCGCTTTTTTCTATTTCCTTAAAAAGCAGTTCTTCCTCTTCAGGCCTCCAGCCGGCGCGGCCCCGCTGTGATTTATTCATACCAGTTCCTCCAGGGTTGTATTTGTGATGCTATTATTTCCCATTGTTTTTCCATGCATACATTTTCGGCTAAAAAAGAAAAGCCAAAGCAAGTATATGCTTCAGCTTTTGTAGGTTAAATATTATGCAGAAAGATGCAGAGATATTATCGTATCTATATCCATCCGCCGTCCTTTTAAGGCAGCTTCTCCCTGCGGGAACATACACATTTCCCCAAAAGCAAATTTGGCCTCCCGTTGAGGCCAAATTTGAATAGCGAACCTGTGTCGGCTTTTATTTTATTTAACGTTATTCTTTGGTACTTTCTTTTAAAGAAAAGAACGGATGCTACATCTCCAGGCTGCCGGTGGTGCGGGGGAAGGGCAGTACGTCGCGGATGTTTGCCATGCCGGTTACATACATTACCATGCGCTCAAAGCCCAGACCGTAGCCGGCGTGCTTCACGCCGCCGTACTTGCGAAGATCAAGGTACCAATCGTAATCGGCTGCATTGAGGCCCATTTCTTCCATGCGCTGCTCCAGCACCTCAAGGCGCTCTTCACGCTGGCTGCCGCCAATGATTTCGCCTACGCCGGGAACCAGCAGGTCTGCCGCGGCAACGGTCTTGCCGTCGTCGTTCAGGCGCATATAGAAGGCCTTGATATCCTTGGGGTAGTCGGTAACGAATACGGGACGCTTATATACCTGCTCGGTGAGGTAACGCTCGTGCTCGGTCTGCAGGTCGGCACCCCATTCAACGGGATATTCAAAGGATGCGCCGCTGTTCTTGAGGATTTCAACCGCCTCGGTATAGGTGATGCGGGCAAAGTCGCTGTTGGCAACGTTGTTCAAACGCTCCAGCAGGCCCTTATCCACAAAGCTGTTGAAGAAATTCAGTTCATCGGGGCAGCGCTCCATCACGGTGCGAATGATATGCTTTACCATGGCCTCGGCAACATCCAGATAGCCCTTCAGATCGCAGAAGGCCATCTCGGGCTCTACCATCCAGAACTCCGCGGCGTGGCGGGCGGTGTAGCTCTGCTCGGCGCGGAAGGTGGGGCCGAAGGTGTAGATATCGCGGAAGGCAAGGGCATATGCTTCGCCGTACAGCTGGCCGCTTACGGTGAGGTTTGCGCTGGTGCCAAAGAAATCCTTGGAATAATCCACAGCGCCGTCCTCGGTGCGGGGCAGGTTTTCCATATCCAGAGTGGTTACGCGGAACATCTCGCCTGCGCCCTCGCAGTCGCTGGCGGTGATGATGGGGGTATGTACATAGAGGAAGCCGTTGTCATCAAAGAAACGGTGGATTGCCTGGGCCACTACGTTGCGTACGCGGAAGGTGGCCTGGAAGGTATTGGTGCGGGGCCTGAGATGCTGCATGGTACGCAGATATTCAAGGCTATGGCGCTTCTTCTGCATGGGATAGCTGCTGTCGCAGAGACCTTCAATGGTGATCTCATTTGCCTTTACCTCGAAGGGCTGCTTTGCCTCAGGGGTAAGCACAAGAACACCCTGCACCCTGATGGCACAGCCGGTGTTGATCTTGCGAAGGGTCTCTTCGGGTATATTATTCTCATAGACTACCTGAACATTCCTGAAGCAGGAGCCGTCTGCCAGCTCGATAAAGCCGATATTCTTGCTGTCGCGTACGGTGCGCACCCAACCGGCAATTTCCACTTCGCCCGCGTACTTTGCGGGATCCTTCATAAGTTCACACAGTCTGATCATGAGAAACCTCCAATATAAAAACAATCATCTGACATTATAATCCCGCCGTGACTATTTTGCAAGGCAAAGGGGGTCATTTTTGATATTCTTCCGCATAAAAATAACCACACTTCATATCCGGAGGCCATATGTATCAATCCCCTGTACCCCTTATAGCAATACGCTCGGAGTTTCATTCCCTGATCCAGGTAAACGGGCAGATACTGGGCGAATGCAGCCCCGGCTCCCATGTGGCAATGCCTGCGGCGGATACGGGTGATTATTACATCTGCGCCACTCCTCTCCATATGGCCGGCTTTCCCACATTGCGTAAACTCACCCTGCAGCACGGGGCCGCTTTGCCTCCTGAGGGAGATAATGTAGAGCTTTGCGCATGGCCCGGCGGGGTGTATGAGGTCAGCTTCAGCCGGGATGACAAAGCCGTACAGCCGGCCGATCTCCCCACTCAGCTGGATCAGCTCAGCTTTTCCTGCGGCCGCAGCCGCCGCACCCTCACCCTGTATCGGGAAGGCAGCCTCCGTCTGCTGATTGAAGATGAGACAAAATCCTCCTGCATTTCACTGGGACAGGGGGATTACGGCACCCTTGCCCTGTACACCGCCGCTGCAAGACAGTTTGCAGCGATCATAACCCACGATAAAAGCATTGCTCACCTTCTGCTGCTGGACAGCAATAATGAGGCAGTGCTGGAAATATCCGCAAACGAGATATACCTTGAACAGGACTGCATTGCCGCAATAGAGAATATGAACACCGCAATGGGTCATCAGCGGCGGATAAAATACGTTTATTCCGCAGGGGGATTTTCGCCCGACTGTACAGAAACCGGCTTCTTTACCCGCAGGTATGTTTTCCCTGACAGCAGCGCCCTGCTTATCCGCGCCTTTGCGGAGGCTGTGCGGGAAGGCTTCGAGCATGAAGCGTTAAGCTATCTTTCACCGGAACTGAGACAAAATACCGATTTTGCTGAAATAAAGGATTTCCTGGGAAATTTTCATACCTGCCGCCCGCCCCTTTCGGATAAAAGCGGCGCGCTGCTTGGCCTTATATCCATTGAAGGAAGCAGGCTCAGCAGCGCGCGTCTGTACGAATTCAGTTTTGAAGATGGGCTTATTTCGGACATTGCCGAGGTTTAGTCTACAGGATTACCTGTTCGTTTATCACTATGCTGAATTCCATACCCAGGCGCTCGGCAGCCTTGCGGCACAGCAGCATACGGCCCATGAAAATCTCAAAGTAATCCATCACGGCGCAGAAGTCCGTATCGATGGTAAGGGCAAGGGTAATGGTTCTGGTTTCCGCATCAATGATAAGGTCGCTCTTTTTTACAGAGTAGTTCACCCTGTCATGGATATCGAAATCCTCTTTTTTCATATTGCGTACGCGGGTATAGCGCACGTCACTCTTATCCGCAAGTATCAGCGCCGCCGCAATGTCGCTTACCGGCCTTGCGGTGCCTTCATCGTGATTGCCTATGGCAGTGATAACGTCGGCGATATCCTCAGGATCCATGCCCATATGATCCAGTATGCGGAAGGCCATTACGGCGCCGCTCTGAGCATGGTCCGCCCGGTTTACAACATTGCCTATATCATGCATATATCCTGCAATTTCCGCAAGCTCCTGCTCCCGCTCGCTTCTGCCCAGCGCCCTGAGTATGCGCTTTGCTTCCACGGCAACCTTTGTAACATGGGCAAAGCTATGCTCGGTATAGCCAAGAGCGGTGAGCGATTCATCCGCCTTTTTGATATAGGTGCGGATAATTGGGCTGTTTTTTATCTGATCAGCAGTAATATGCATGTTACATCCTTTCCACAAACGCCGTCATTATGCTTTCAAACCGCTCTGCCGCCGCCTCGCCTGCGGCAATTACCTCATCGCCGGACAGGGGCTGATCCAGCACGCCAGCCGCCATATTGGTTACCAGGGATACACCCAGTATCCTCATGCCCATCTGGTTTGCTGCGATAACTTCGGGAACGGTGCTCATGCCCACCGCGTCACCGCCAAGGGTGCGTATTGCCCTTATCTCGGCAGGGGTTTCATACTGTGGGCCTGTCATGTAAAAATACACGCCCTCTTCCACATCATACCCAAGGTCAGCCGCCGCCTCTTTGAACAGCCTGCGGTATTCCTTATCAAAGGCGTAGGTCATATCCGGGAAGCGCTCGCCGAATTCCGGAATATTCTCACCGATGAGGGGATTGCCAAGAGTAAACTTGATATAGTCGCTCATCACCATAAGGGTGCCGCCGGCAAACTTAAGGTTTACACCGCCCGCCGCATTGGTTACGATAAGCTTCTTTATGCCAAGCAATCCTGCAACACGTACCGGATAGGCCACCTCTTCCATGGTATGACCCTCGTAGGCATGGAGACGGCCCTGCATCATAAGAACATTCCTGCCGCCGAACCTGCCTGCAACAAATCTGCCCACATGGCCGATTGCGGTGCTGCGCTTAAAGTAGGGTATATCCCCATAGGGTATACATATGGGCTGCTCCACCTTCTGAGCAAGACCTCCCAGGCCGCTGCCCAGTATCATCAGCAGTTCAGGTTCAAATCCGTCAAGACATTCCCGTATGTATCCGGCACTCTCCTGGTATTGGTGGAAAGCGTACATATTATACCCTCCTTGGCATTAGTTATTTAGCCTGCCAGCCCCTCCGCTATGCCGCAGAGAAATATGCCGCCGAATACCACCGCAACCGCAGCATACTGCTTGGCAGAAAGTTTTTCCTTTAAAAATATCCTGCTCCATACCACGGAAAGTACGCAATAGGAAGCAATAATGGGAGCCGCAACAGCAGAGCGGTCTGCCGTACCCCATGCAATAAAAGTCAAAAGTGCAAACGCGAACCGTATATTTTTTCTTCCGTTTCGTTTCGATTTATGTTAATAAAACACGCATATATACTATCACAAATTGAACCAAATGAATAGAAAAATTCCGCTATGAAATTAAGTTTTATGTGAATCAACAGTACTTTTTAATGTATTAAACAATCATTTCTCCAGATTATTTAATCTGTATTTATTCAAACACAACTGCACATTCAAAGCACAGCGCCTCGCCTATGTATCCTGCAATAATGCGGCTGTTCCCCTCTTCGCCGCCATAGAGGGTTATGGTATCCCCTATCTTTGCTTCCTTTACGAAGTTGATGGCAAATTCCTTCAGCTCGCCACCAAACAGCTCCATGGGCAGCACATCGCAGGCCATATCCCCGTATACCGAGTTATTCACGTGGCCGTTGCCGTCAAGATCGGAATATACCACCCTTCGCTCACCCAGTCGCTCCATATTCTCCGGCTGGCGCAGCTTTTCCGGCTCGCCCACAGGAAGCTCCACATCCTCGTGGTTTTGTATTTCGTATGGGAAAGCAGCAGGCCGCAGTATCCTTCGGCTGTCCGGATCGCACAATATCCATGCGGAACGTCCGGCGATCAGCTGCTCGCCCCTTTCGTCCTCGATTATGTAATCCCTTATGCACAAGGGGCCGGCGATTTTGCGCTCGTAAGTGACAAGCTTTACCTGCTCCTCTGCCCGCACATTTCTCTTGATGGAAAACCTTACCCGGGACACGAGGAATACAAAGCCCTCTCCTGCCAGCTTATCATGGGGCAGGCCTCTGTCGCCATAGTCCTCCCCTGCAAGGTCAGATGTCAGGCACAGCAATTCCGAGGGCTTGAGCCGCTGGGTAAAATCGCACATGGAGAAAGATATATCCTGAATTTTCTCAAATATTCCGTTTTGTCGGCGCATCCGGCACACATCCTTTTTTACAAAGTATGTTTTAATTATAAACCAAAGGAGACTGCACCGCCACAGTCCCCCATAAAACTTTTGCATATTTAATTGAGTATGTACTGCCTTCAGCCCGGCAGCATTCACCGGGTAAAAACAAAAACACATCCGATGGATGTGTTTTGTTTTAGTGGAGGCACCACCCGGAATCGAACCGGGGATGAAGGTTTTGCAGACCTCTGCCTTACCGCTTGGCCATGGTGCCGACTATATAAAAAATGGAGCGGGAGACGGGGCTCGAACCCGCCACCTCCGCCTTGGCAAGGCGGCGCTCTACCAAATGAGCTACTCCCGCAATATGGTGCCTCAGAGTGGACTTGAACCACCGACACAGGGATTTTCAGTCCCTTGCTCTACCAACTGAGCTACCGAGGCAAATGGCGATCCGAAGGGGGCTCGAACCCCTGACCTCCAGCGTGACAGGCTGGCATTCTAACCAACTGAACTACCGGACCAAAATGGTGGTGGGAGCAACAGGGCTCGAACCTGTGACCCCCTGCTTGTAAGGCAGGTGCTCTCCCAGCTGAGCTATGCTCCCACACATTTGCGTCCACTTGGGACTGCGAGAGTTAGTATACACTACCAGTACCAAACTGTCAATGGGTTTTTAAAAAAATTTGTTGACGTTTATGCATAAGTTATAAAAAAACCGCCTGTCACTTGGGAAAATTCGCCATAAAAATTTTTTAAAAAAATACAAAAAGGGGAACGGTTATCCCGTCCCCCCATATGAAAGGTGTTGGTTTTTTGCTTATGCGAGGAAGTCAACGATGCACTTGCAGGGGCATACCTTGGCGCATGCGCCGCAGCGGGTGCACTTGCTCTCGTCGATCTTGGCAACGCCGCCCTCAACGTGGATAGCATCGCTGGGGCATTCCTTGGTGCAGCGGCCGCAGGCAATACATGCCTTCATGCAGGCTGCACGGGCCTCACGGCCATTGTCGGTGTTGCGGCAGGCAACGATAACGGTTTCGTTAACGGGCTTGAGCTCGATTACGCTGCGGGGGCAGGCCTTGGCGCACTGACCGCAGGCGGTGCACTTGCTCTCGTCGATCTTGGCAACACCGTTTACCAGCTCAATTGCGCCGAAGGCACAGGCCTTCACGCAGTCACCAAGACCTATGCATGCAAAGCGGCACATCTTGGGGCCGCCGGCGATGCCTGCAACGGTAGCGCAGCTTGCATAGCCGTCATAAATATAGCGGTCCTTGGCTACGCCGCATTCACCCTGGCAGATGACGCGGGCAGCGGTACGGGTGCCGCTGAGATCCACGGACATACCCATTACGGCAGCGATAGCCTCGGCAGCCTTTGCGCCGCCGGGGGTGCAGCCGGTAACGGGGGCTTCGCCGTCAACTACAGCCTGTGCGAATGCATCGCAGCCGGCAAAACCGCAGGCGCCGCAGTTTGCGCCGCCCAGGCACTCGCGAACAGCGCTTACGCGGGGGTCAACTTCCACGGCAAACTTCTTGTCAGCAATGGTGAGGATAATGCCGAACAATACGCCCAGCACGGCCATAACGACCAGCGCAAGAATAATAGCAGTAAAATTCATGCTGATCCTCCTTTCTTATACCAGACCGCTGAAGCCCATGAAGGCAACAGCCATAAGGCCGGCGGTGAACAGGCCGATGGGGAAGCCCTTAAAGGTTTCAGGGATATGGGAAGTCTCAAGACGCTCCCTTACGCCGGCCATCAGTACGATAGCAAGCAGGAAGCCCAGAGCGCTGAATACACCGTTGAGCACGGAGGACAGAATGTCATACTGTGCGCTTACGTTGATGGTAGCAACGCCCAGTACAGCGCAGTTGGTGGTAATCAGGGGCAGATAGATACCAAGGGACTTGTACAGAGCGGGGCTGGACTTCTTAAGGAACATCTCAACGAACTGTACAAGGCTTGCAATGATCAGAATGAAGCTGATGGTGCTCAGGTAAGTAAGGCCCAGAGGATACAGCACATACTGATATACAAGGGAGGTGAACAGGGAAGCAAGGCCCATTACGAAGGTAACGGCCATACCCATACCGGCAGCGGTCTCTACCTTGCTGGATACACCCAGGAAGGGGCAGCAGCCCAGGAAGCGGGAAAAGATAAAGTTATTGCTGAGAACACAGCTTACCAGGAAAAGCAGCACATTGCCGCAGCTTACCGTTTCCATTAGTTAGCCTCCTTTGCTTTCTTATTCTCGGAGCGCTTCATGATGGTGTTCACGATGCCCAGAGTAAGGCCGAATACCATAAAGCCGCCGGGGGCCAGTATGGTGATCAGCATGGGATCATAGCCTGCGCCGAAGATGGGCATGCCGGCGATGCAGCCGGTACCCAGCAGCTCACGAACGATGGCAATGATGGAAATAGCCAGAGTAAAGCCTACGCCCATACCCAGACCGTCAACAGCAGAAGCCACAGGGCCGTTCTTGCTGGCGAAAGCTTCCGCACGGGCAAGAATGATGCAGTTTACAACGATAAGGGGAATGAACATGCCCAGGCTTGCATACAGGCTGGGAATGAAGGCCTGCAGCAGCATCTGTACCAGAGTAACGAAGGTACAGATAACCACTATGAAGCAGGGAATACGTACCTTGTCGGGAATAACATTCCTGAGCAGGGAGATAACAAAGTTGGAACCAACAAGAACGAAGGTGGCAGCAGCGCCCATGCCGATGGCATTGATCAGGCCGGAAGTAACGGCAATGGTGGGGCAGATACCGAGAACCAGACGGAAGGTGGGGTTCTCAGTGATGATGCCATTGAGAAATACGCTTGAAAGCTTGGGTTTATTACGCATTTGCCTTGGCCTCCTTCTTTACCTTTTCCTTGCCGTAAACAGGTATCTTTACATACTTGTCGATAAGGGGGGTAACAATATTCATAATGAGGATACCGTAGGTAACGCCCTCAGCATAGGAACCCCACTTGCGGATGACGGCAATGATAACACCGCAGCCCACAGCGTAGATGTACTGACCAACTGCGCTCATGGGGCAGGTGGTGTAGTCGGTAGCCATGAATACAGCGCCGAACAGGATACCGCCGGAGAGCAGAGAGGTGGTAAGGTTCTGCTCCATGCCGAACAGAACAGCACAGAGGCCGAAGCTTGCCATCATAACAACAGGGATACGCCAGGAAATAACCTTGCGCAGCAGCATGTAAGCGAAGCCGATAAGAATGGCAATCTTGCTTACTTCGCCGATGGTGCCGGGGATGAAGCCCAGGAACATATCCATAGCGCTTGCCTCATAGCCGCCCAGTACAGTAGCGGTGGAAACAGCATCCACGCCCTTGCAGAAGGTGGGCAGATACCATGCGGTCATCTTTACAGGCCAGGAAGCCAGCAGAATGCCGCGTGCGGTGAGGGCAGGGTTCATGAAGTTATCGCCAATACCGCCAAACAGCTGCTTTACAAGCACGATGGCGATGAAGCTGCCGATAACGGGCATCCACCAGGGAGCGTTGCCGGGCAGGTTCAGAGCCAGCAGCAGGCCGGTAACAGCGGCAGAAAGGTCATTGATGCGAACCTTCTGGCCGGTGAGCTTCTGATAAGCGTACTCGCTGAGTACAGCGGCTGCAACGCCCAGTACGCACAGCAGAGCAGCATTCAGACCAAAGCAGTATACGCCAACCAGGGTGGTGGGGAGCAGCGCAATGAGCACGTCCCTCATGATGGTGGCGGTAGAGTCCTTGCTATGGACGTGGGGTGCTATTGAAACATGCAGACTCATTAGTTCTTAGCCCTCCTTGCTTCACGCATGATAGCCTCTTTGGTGCTCTTGAAGGAGGCGGTAAGCCAGCGCTTTGCGGGGCAGGCATAGGAACAGCTGCCGCACAGTATGCACTCCATAAGGTCATTGGCTTCGGCGCCCTTAAGATCGCCTGCATCGCAGAAGTGCTTCATCCTGTAAGGATTGAGGCCGATGGGGCAGGCTTCTACGCAGCGGCCGCAGCGTATGCAGGGATTCTCCTCGTAGCCCTTGGCATCCTCTTCGTTGAATACCAGTATGCCGTTGGAGCCCTTGGTTACTACTACCTGGTCGTTGGGAGCGCAAAGGCCGGTCATGCAGCCGCCCATTACGATCTTGCCGGCTTCTTCGGTGTAACCGCCACACTCGCCGATAACGTCAGCAACAATGGTACCCATCCTGAGGCGCAGGTTGGCGTGCTCCTTAACGCAGCCCTTAACGGTGGTAACGCGGTCGATCAGGGGCTTGCCCTCGATAACTGCATCGGCGATAGCCTTGGAAGTACCAACGTTGAGAACTATTACATGAGCATCCAGGGGCAGCTTCTTGGAGGGAACCTCGCGGCCGGTAACGGCGTAAATCAGCTGCTTTTCAGAGCCCTGGGGGTACTTGGTGCGCAGAGCCATAACCTCGATGCCCTCGCGGCCGGCAGCGGCGCGCTTCATGGAATCGATGGCATCGGGCTTGTTATCTTCTACTGCGATAACGCCGCGCTTTACATCCAGAGCACGCATTACGGCACGAAGACCGTCAACGATGCGCTGGGGCTCTTCTATCATGAGCCTGTGGTCGCAGGTAACGTGAGTTTCGCACTCTGCGCCGTTGAGGATGATGGTGTCACAGTACTTGCCCTCACCCACAGTCAGCTTAACGTGAGCAGGGAAGGTTGCGCCGCCCATACCGCAGATACCTGCAGCCTGTACAGCAGCAACGATCTTGGTGGGATCAGCTTCTTCAACGCCGCCAAGGGGGTTGAGCTCGGTCCATTCATCCTGGAAGTCATTCTTGATGGTAACGATGGTGGTGGGGCCGCCCAGCAGCAGCACCTTGGTGCCGATGGCGGTAACCTCGCCGGATACACTTGCGTGTACGGGAAGGCTGACGAAGCCGTTTGCCTCGCCGATCTTCTGGCCCATCTTTACGTGATCGCCCACCTGTACGATGGGGGTAGCGGGAGCGCCGATGCTCATGGACATGGGAATATCCACGCTGTCGGGTACGTATGCCCTAATGGGCAGTCCGCTGGTTGAAGTTTTGCCCTCGTGCTGATCGTGCAGAGGATGCACGCCGCCCTTGAAGGAATGTTTTGGCAAAGCCAACACCTGCCTTTCATATTTTCCTACGGCTCCAAAACCGCAAAAACCAACCCTCGGCGCCTCCGCTTATTTTTAAGCTTTGAGCCGCCTGGGGGTGCGATAGTAAAAAGCCGTTTCTGTTCGGAAACTATTATAGCACACAAAATTATATATTACAGTATAAATATTTCGATAAAATTGGATTTTTTGCCGATTTTCCTGATTATTTTCTGTCAATATTGTCTTGTTTCAGACATGCTTTGATTTCCCATGCAGCCATTGCCATAAGGAATATTCCGAAAACCCTTTTCAGTGACGCCTCCTGTATCCATCCTGCTGCCAGCGACCCCAGCACGGCACCCAAAATACCAAACACTACGGCTGTTCCGCTCTTTTTTATCTCCAGTCTTCCCGCCTTGTAATGTATCATCAGCGCCACAGCCGCCGCAGGCAGAAATGACAGCATATTCACCCCCTGGGCTCCTCTCTGGGATACTCCCAAAACCAGCGTAAGTGCAGGTATCAGCAATGTCCCTCCGCCCATGCCCATGCCGGCAATCACCCCTGAAGCGATCCCGGCAATAACAAAGCCTATCTCTTTCACAGTGCCATCCATCCTCCCGCCGCCAGCATAACAATGCCGAAAATCAGCTTCAGGGTTTTGCTTTGCACCCTACCGGTAAGCTTTGCCCCTGCCATGCTTCCCAGAGTTAACGCAGGAGCAACCCACAGCAGAGCATGCCAGTCCACACCTCCGCCCATAGCGTAGACGATGCCGCTTGCAGCGCTCAACGGCAGCATGATGCTGATTGCCGTCGCATGGGCCTGTCTGGGGCTCAATCCTGCTTTTTCCAGGGCAAGCACAGCTACCGTGCCTCCTCCTGCCCCGAAAAGCCCGTTGCAGATCCCGGCGCACAGGCCTGCCATTGCGTTTTTAAAGTTTTCTTTGGTGAATATCTTCATATTATAAGTATGCGCAGAGAATTGGATTTAAATCGCAGGATATGATTTTTCAAATTTTCTTTTGTTTGGAATCAGCCCCTCCCTCCCCCGTCCACTGGACGCGGTCGGGCCTGATGTGTCTCAAGCCAAGAACGCACCGTGTGCGTCATGTCCGGAGGTAGGCCCGGGAAGATACATTGTCATCAAAGACCAAAGAAAAACACCATGCATTTGCATGGTGTTCTTCTTTGGTATCCGGCGGCTACCTATCTTCCCGGGCCGTCTCCAGCCAAGTATTGTCGGCGTATAAGGGCTTAACTTCTGTGTTCGGGATGGGAACAGGTGGATCCCCTTAGCTTAACCACCGGAATGGTAAAGTATTAAGTTTTCCTTAGTACCTTGAAAACTGCATAAATCGTAAATTCACTTTGA
>JAZNUG010000199.1:0-7245 GCA_045592165.1 Clostridia bacterium
TACAGATGGCAACGACGTTATGCTGACGCTGGATATAGAGCTGCAGGCGGTGGTGGAAAAGGCGCTGGCAGACCTTATCCTCAATATAAATGACAAAGAGATAAACAAAATAGAAGAGAATTACGCCGATTATGAGGAAAAGACCAAGGGCAAGGTGGACGGAATAGAAAAGGCTCAGACCGGCGCCGCCGTTGTCATGGATGCAAACACAGGACAGGTGCTTGCCATGGCATCTTATCCTTCCTTTGATCCCAACTGGTTCATAGAGGGCCTCAGCACAGAGCAGGCAGAGGAACTTTTCCAGAGTGAATGGGCGGCAGATACCACTCCCACCCGAAACAAGGCCATATCCACCCGCCTTGCACCCGGTTCCATATATAAGATGGTTACCGGTATAGCAGGCGCTGCGGAAGGCGTACTGGATGTAAACGAACTTATCAGCTGCGATTACGAGTATATCATTCGATATATGGATGAAGATGGCGATGAAGTGGTCATCGATGTAAATGCGCCCAAGTGCCATCTTTCCTCCCGCTCAAGGATAGGCCAGCATGCGGATCAGACCCTGGCGGACGCAGTTAAAAACTCCTGCAATTATTACTTCTGTGAGGTGGCAAACCGGGTCGGTATAGATAAGCTCAATGAATGGTCCGGCAAAATGGGCCTTACCAGCAGAACAGGCATAGAGCTTACCGGCGAAGCGGAGGGAATTGTTGGCGGCCAGAAGATACTGTTTGACAATACCCTTATGGGAGAGGATGGCACCCTTGAGGTATACAATCAAAAGACCAGCCTTCCCAGCCTTATTTACCGCAAGCTGAAGGAGCGCCTTGCCATGTTCATCGAAATGCGAAACATGGAGGCGGATGAAGCCGCAATAGAAAGCTGCGCCAAGAAGCTGATGGAGCTGCAGGACGGATCCATCACCGGCGAAGGTTCCCAGATACGACGTATAATCAGCGAGGAGCTGGGTATCCCCGAAGGTATAACCCAGGAGCGCAGCGACTGGATAAACGACATAACTTCTCTGCTCAACGAGATACAGTGGAAGCCCACCCAGACCATCCGTGCCGGATTCGGACAGGGCACAACGCTGGTGACCCCTGTGGCGGTAGCCCGCTATGTCAGCGCCATTGCCAACGAGGGTACCGTGTACGATGCTCATATCGTGGACAGGATAATGGATGAAAACGGCAATACCGTAAAGACCGTTGAGCCCAGCATATTCAATCAGATCGACATACCGGATGATATTTGGGAAGCAATCAAGACCGGCATGAAGGGCGTTGTATCCCCTGAGGACGGCGGTACTGCAGCCCAGGCCTTTACCGACAGGGACTTTATTGAAAAATACCTTGAAACCGAGTCCTTTGCAGGCAAAACCGGAACGGCGCAGGTAGGTGCACGCGCTACCAATATCGATATTGAAAACACTTCCTGGTTTGTATGCTTTGCCCCCCGTGAGGAGCCTGAGATCGCCATAGTAATATGTGTGCCTTATGGTTTGTCCGGCTCATCCAGCGCCCCGGCGATAGAGGATATACTTTCATATTACTTTGCTCAGGGCGAAAACGCCGCCCCTGAAAACCTTGTTGCTATAAACGGCGTAACCGAATAAAAAACAAAAAAATGAAGGCTGTCTGAAAAGACAGCCTTGCTTTTATTGGGGTAAATTATTCTTCTTCTTTAATATCCAGCTCGCGGCAGATAATATGGGCGATCTCGGTGACTGTAAAAGCCACTATGTCTGAGCAGTGTGCCTTGCGGCCGGGGGAGTTAAGGTCTTCAAAATTGGAGATGAGCTTGCCGCAGCAGGTGGCGCCGAACTTTGCGCGTATGGCCTGAGCAAATTCCTTGGTGACCCTGTGGCAGTCGCTGATGGGCTCGCCGGGATTGCGGCGGCCAAAGACAAAGCCCAGACACATGGCGCCTCCGGCTACCGCGCCGCAGATGCAGCCTGCACCGCCAAGGCCCCAGGGGAAGCCGGTGCTCATAGCAAAGGCATCGTCAGACATTTCCAGCTCAAAATTCTTGCGAATAGCATAAATTACGGATTCGGAGCAGGCAAAACCGTTGTGGAAGATGTAATCCGCATCCTCGCGGATTTTGCTGAGGCTGATGGACTGTACCATATAAACAGTATTCCTCCTGAAACTTTATTATTGTAGAATTGTCAGCTTTCCAGACGGTCTTTAAGTCCGGTAAGGCTTTTTTCCATGGTTTGGATAAATGAATATGCGGTGGCTCTTTCGTCGGGAGTAAGTTCTTCCAGCATGGTGGTGAAGAACATATCGAAATCTATGCTGCACCAGCGGGCGAATTCTTCACCCTTGGAGGTGAGGGAAAGGCGGATGCAGCGGGTGTCCTTCTTGTCGCGGGTGCGCTTGATAAAGCCGCCGCTTTCCAGACGGCGTATGGATACGCCGGCAGAGGCCTTGCCCACGCCAAGATAAGCCGCCAGCTCATTCTGGGTGGGTGCGCCCAGCTCCTTCAGTGCAAACAGCACCTGGGGCTGGCCGGGATATAGATTGTATTTGCTCAGCAGCAGCTGCATACACAATGTGCTGGTATGCTGCAGGGACAGAAAGGCGTCGCCAAAGTCCCGTGTGAGCTTTTCTCTGGTTACAGTATCCATTCATTGGCCTTTCCGGAAAGTTTTACAATTTAAATGATAGACCCAATAAAATCGTATGTCAACATTTCATTTATTTTTACATGCAGTATTTAGGCAAAAAATGTATACGGAAGTCAATGAGACACAAAAAACGGATTATTTGGTGTTCTCAAAGCGGTCGATTTGTGGTAAACTATCTTGGTATTTGATAATGCGGGAGAATCTTTCTCCGGCAAAAAAATAAGAAACATGGAGAAATTTTACTATGATGGAACCCAGCATGATAATCCGCCGCATGGAAGAGGAACTCAGGGGCGATTATCAGATTGAGATTGCCGAAGCAAATACTTATCAGCTGCACAAGGCGCTGTCCAATGCGGTTATGTATGCCATATCCGATGACTGGCGTCTGGCAAGGCGCAACCATGAGCATGTCCGCAGGGCATATTATCTTTCTGCGGAATATCTTATGGGCCGTATGGTTTTCAATAACCTTTACTGCCTTGGTCTGCTGGATCAGATAAAGGAATTGCTGAGGGCAAGGGGCTCTGATATAAATGCCCTCGAAGATATCGAGGATGCAGCTCTGGGTAATGGCGGTCTCGGTCGTCTGGCAGCATGCTTCCTTGACAGCGCCGCAACCCATGATATCCCCCTTGACGGCTATGGCCTGCGCTATAAGTTCGGCCTGTTCAAGCAGAGCTTTGAAGACGGCTATCAGGTAGAAAAGGCTGATGATTGGCAGCGCTACGGCGATCCCTGGAGCCGCCGCAGAGACGATAAGACCGTCGAGATAAACTTTGCAGATGAAAAGGTTCTTGCCGTTCCCTATGATATGCCTATTATCGGCTACGGCACCAACAATATCGGCACCCTGCGCCTGTGGCAGAGTGAACCTGTTGAAGAGTTTGACTTCAAGCTTTTCAACGATCAGGCCTATGACCTTGCGGTTCGCCAGAAGAACAAGGTAGAGGACATAACCCGCGTACTGTATCCCAACGACAGCACCTATGAGGGCAAGCGTCTTCGCTTCAAGCAGCAGTATTTCCTCTCCAGCGCTTCCATGCAGGATATTATCCGCCGCTACAAGCGTGTAAGGGGCAACGATATGTCCGGCTTTGCCGCACATTGCGCCATCCAGCTGAACGATACCCATCCTACAGTATCCATCCCCGAGCTTATCAGGCTGCTGATGAAGGAAGGTATGGACTTTGATGCGGCTCTCAAGACCGCAAGGGCCACCTTCAGCTACACTAACCACACCATCATGAGCGAAGCTCTGGAAAAGTGGAACTACGATCTGGTGGCAAGCGTTGTGCCTGAAATCACCGGCATTATCAGCCGCATAAACGAAGTACAGAACGCTGAACTCCGCGAAAAGGGCGTAAGTCAGGATCAGATAGACCGTATGCAGATTGCCACCGGCGGCCAGATTCATATGGCCCGTCTTGCAGTATTTGCAGGCACCTATGTAAACGGCGTTGCCGAGATTCACTCCGGTATCCTCAAGAGCGACCTGTTCAGGGATTGGTATGCCGTATCTCCCGAAAAGTTCCAGAACAAGACCAACGGTATCACTCAGCGCCGCTGGCTGGGCCTTTGCAACAAAGAGCTTACCTCCTTCATCTCCGAGCGTATCGGCAACGGTTTCCTCAAGGACCTCAGCCAGATATCCGGCCTGAAGAACCATCTGGATGACAATAGCGTTGCTCAGTTCAATGCCATCAAGCAGACCAAGAAGGTTCAGCTTGCGGATATCATCCGCGAAAAGGAAGGCGTAAGCATACCTTCCACCTTCATCTATGATATTCAGGTAAAGAGACTCCATGAGTATAAGCGTCAGCTGCTCAATGCCCTGTCCGTAATGGATATTTATTACTCTCTCAAGGACGGCAGCCTTACCGACTTTACCCCCACCGCCTTCATCTTCGGCGCAAAGGCAGCCCCCGGCTATCTGCGCGCAAAGAGCGTTATCAAGTACATAAACGAGATCGCAAACATCATCAACAACGATCCCGATATGCAGGATAAGCTCAGGGTGGTATTTGTACAGAACTACAACTGCTCCTACGCAGAACATATTATCCCCGCTGCGGATATCTCCGAGCAGATATCTCCCGCAGGCACCGAGGCCAGCGGCACAGGCAACATGAAGTTCATGCTGAACGGAACCGTTACCCTTGGCACCTATGACGGCGCAAACATCGAGATCGCCGAGGAAGCCGGCGCTGAAAACAACTACATTTTCGGCGCAAGGGTTGACGATATCAACCGCATTAAGGACAGCTACAATCCCCGCGATATTTACAATCGCGAATATCGCGTAAAGCGCGTGCTGGATACTCTTGTAAACGGCACCGTAAGCGACGGCGGTACGGGCAAGTTCCGCGAGCTGTACAATGCTCTGCTGGACGGTACCAATTGGCATAAGGCTGACCATTACTATCTGCTGCTGGACTTCCTGCCCTATGTTGAAGCCAAGCTCAGAGCAAACCGGGAATACCGCGACCGCATCGCATTCGGCCGCAAGTGCCTGATGAACACTGCAAGTGCAGGCAAGTTCTCCAGCGACCGTACCATTGCAGAATACGCAAAGGAACTCTGGCACATCGATCCCATCAAATAATGCAAATAAATGCGTTTAGCGAAAAAAGGACCTTCGGGTCCTTTTTTTGCGGAATATCACTTTAAAACATAGGGCTGTTAATATATAATAATACATTAGGAATATCTTCTTACAAACTGAAAGGAACTATACACAATGAGCAGCATCATCAATGTACTTGCCAAAGAGCTTATGAGCGACGGCGCTGTAAAGCAGATCGCAAAGGCATCCGGCGTAAAGGCGGATCAGGCGGAAAACGTAATCGGCAACGCTATACCTCTGCTTGTTCAGGCCATGTCCGATAACGCAGGCACCCAGGAGGGCGCGGAATCCCTTTTCGGCGCACTGGGAGAGCACGCAAGCTCTGAATCTGCAGCGGCTCAGCTGAAGAATGCAGATGCAGTGGATGGTGACAAGATTATCGGCAAGATACTGGGCAGCAACAAACAGGGCGTTACCGATGCTCTTGCCCAGAAAGCAGGTATTTCCCGCGGCAATACCGCTTCCATTCTGTCCCTGCTGGCCCCTGTGCTGCTTTCCCTTGTAGGCAATCAGGCCAACAACACTTCTGCCGGCGGCCTGTCTTCTCTGCTGTCCCTGTTTAACGATGACAACGTGGGTCAGAGCAACGGCTTCAATTCCGGCCTTGGCAATATCGGCACCGCTCTGCTTATGAGCGCGCTGCTGGGCGGCGGCAATAACAATTCCGGCAACCTGATGGGGGCGCTGCTGGGCGGCGGCAATAACTCCATGGGCGGCGGCCTTGGCGGTGCGCTGCTTTCCTCCATGCTGGGCGGCGGCAATAATAACAGTTACAACAATAACAATAATGGCGGCGGTCTGCTGGGAGCCCTCCTCGGCGGCGGCAATTCCGGCAATTCCTCCGGCCTTGACGGTGCATTGCTGAACAATAACAGCAATAACAACAGCGGCGACCTGCTTGGTGCACTGCTGGGCGGCGGCAATAACAACAGCTACAACAATAACAATGCCAACAACAGCGGAGATCTGCTGGGCGCACTGCTTGGCGGCGGAAACAACAACAGCTACAGCAATAACAACAGCAACAACGGAGGCGACCTGCTGGGTGCACTGCTTGGCGGCGGAAACAACAATAGCTACAGCAATAACAACAGCAACAACGGCGGCGACCTGCTGGGCGCACTGCTTGGCGGCTCCGATAACAACAGCAACAACAATAACAACAATAACAGCGGCAATTCCGGCGGCGGTCTGTTCGGCTCTCTGCTTGGCGGTGGCGCAGGCAACCTGCTGACCTCTCTGCTGGTGGATGATATGAGCGACGTGGCCAGGGAAAAGAAGCCTGCGGCCAAGAAGAGTGCTGCAAAGAAGCCTGCCGCAAAGAAAACCACCGCAAAGAAGAGCACAGTAAAGAAGATTACCAAGAAGTAATGTACTCCGTAGCCTCTGTGAGGCATGTGTATCGTTTCATTGAAATGAAACTTTAAAAATGGTATAATTACTTCACGTGTAAATTATATGTATTCAACATATATAAATTGAAGGGAGAAATTGGATAATGGCAAAGAAAATCGAAAGGGAAGTAGTAAAGGCTTCCTCTGCCAAGAAGGAAACCAAGAAGGCCAAGGCACCCGCCAAAAAGGCAGCTGCTGAAGAGCGCGAGGTAGTAGAGGTTAAGGACGGCGGCGACAAGCAGACCCGTAAAAAGCGCGCCACCGGCAAGCGCCTGCTGGCCATCTTTTTCTGGCTGCTGGCTATCGCAGCAGAGGTAATCGTAATCCTTCGCCTTAACGGCTATCTGTACTGGCTGCCTCAGCTGGATATCAAGACCTTCGTCATTGGCGGCCTTGTAATCGATATGCTGTTTGTTATCATTGGTTCCCTGTTCTGGAAGAAGGCAAACCGCATCAATCCTCCTTCCGAAAAGAACAAGCTCTGGTTCTTCCTGTGCAGCCAGATGGGCCTTATCGTAGCTATCATTGCCTTCGTTCCCCTCATCGTTGTTCTGCTCAAGGATAAGAGCCTTGATAAGAAGACCAAGAAG
>JAZNUG010000200.1:0-3883 GCA_045592165.1 Clostridia bacterium
TATCCTTGATTCGCTTCTCTGTAAGATGCATCCACTCCTCAAATAACTTATCCATCTGCCAGTGCATGGGTAAGCGTCTGGCCTTTTGAGGATCCGGCATCTCTTCCTTTCCGTCTCCCTTATACTGTGGCGCTATACGCAATACTCGCATCGGTTCCTTTATGTGCTTTAATGAAATGATGTCTTTGAATTTAAGTTCACAGGCCGTCTCTATTTCTATTCCCTCAAACAGCAAAAGAGCGGCTCCGAACATCAGGCCTTCCTTTGGCAGTCCATATGAAATAAACCTGTATAACCATTCCTCTTGTCCCTCCTCCAGGCTATGCATATCTTGCGATTCTCTTATATTTGCTGCTACATCAGCCGGTATCTTAATCAGTTCTACATATTCACTAACCGGATTACTATAGAAAAAGCCCAGTATAGTCGCCCTATCCAACACTAAGCGAAGCGTCTGCAGTAGGGTCTTGTATTTTCCCATCTGTTGCGGTGTTGCATCTTTTATCGTATCTGTACCACAAATTACCTTTGCCGCAGCTTCAATAAAATCGTCAAGAGTTAAATAAGCCAAAGGTTTTGCTGCCAGATGGTCAAACAGCTTAAGCAGATCAGCTTCTTTACGATTTATAGTCGACTCCGCTCTACCCATGTAGGATATTACGTCTTCCCTCCATACCGCATAAAACAACGGAAGATCAATTGCCCGTTCTACGGCCATGTTTTCCTGTATCCCCGTCCATCCCTTTTTCGCTATGCAATTAAAAAGAGACGCCTTTTTCTCCTCATGGCGTCTCTCTAATCCCTCTAATGTTTTAGAAGAATACTTCCTAGATATTGTTTCGTTTCCCATTTTAAAGGTAAGTTCTGCATGATAACGGCCATCAGCCTGAGCATTTCCGCTGCTCTGCAGGTTAAACTCAAGTCCCCTATACTTAATAGTCTGAGCCATATCATTCTCCCCCTATATATATCTATAGTATCTCCTCGGTATCGTTGAGCTTAAATGCCGTTAAATACGAGCAATTAAGAGCCTCAGCGATCTTTTTTATTTCCTTCTCGGAGAAGTTGTCCCGCTTAAGCTTGTTGCTCAGGTTCTGGCGGGTCTGACCGGTGGCCTCTGCCAGCTGGGTCAGGGTCATGTCGCGCTTTTTGCATATGATGTTGATTTTTTCTGCTGTAGTAAATTCCATAATTTTCTCCTATTTCTTACACCTATTATACCTTAAATCACTCCCGTTAACAAGTAATACACACTCCTGTTTTAATTTTCTATGGGCCATTTTATAATTTCGTTAGAAACTATTTTCACACTTTTGTCACATTATAGCGTCACTCTTGTATTGCTATACGTCACTTTATAGTGTACAATATAGTCATGGCCAAGGGCGCCCTGCCGCGTACGGCAAGTAAACTACAGGCTTCCGGCTGGCTAAAGAATTTACACAGGTCAATGAAAGGAGAACCCCTATGAACAATGAGGTCAGGAAGGTATGTCCCATGTGGGAGGAAGGCAAGCGCACAGTAACAAAGCTCACCGACAAACAGTGGCAGGAGCTGTTCTGCTGCTGCTTCATGGACAAGTATGCTGAACTGCTTGCAAAAGCAAAGGACGAGTACTATGACGAGGATGGCCGCATGATACCGGAAATCAAGAAGTATGTAGACGACATGAACACCCTTCGTCTGTACGAGCAGGAGTTCGTCCGCGAAGCATCCAGGCTTATGCTCAGGGATAAGTACAATTACACCGGGCATTAAGGAGGACGGCTATGGAACGCAAAGTCACGGTTACTTATTCCGCCGAGCGGGCGGACATGGCAAAGCTTATGCGGATACTGTGCGAAGCAGTACACAGCTGCTATTCTGACCACGAAATACAGGAACAGGACAAGGCAGCATAAATAAGGGCAGGGGAAAGGTGGTGACAGGAATATGGCCAGGCATAATGACATCCGCAGGGTAGCGGCATACTGCCGCTTCTCCAGCGAGATGCAGCGCGAAGAATCCATTGAGGCGCAGCTTCGCGCCATAGAGAAATATGCCACAGACAACGGCTATATTCTTGTGGCCACCTACATAGACCGCGCCCGATCTGCAAAGAGCGATGACCGCCCGGAATTCCAGCGGATGATGGCGGATGTGGAAAAGGACCTGTTTGATGCGGTGGTAGTCCACAAGCTGGACAGGTTCAGCCGCAACCGCTATGTAAGCGCCATATACAAGCACAAGCTGAAGCTTTACGATATAAGGCTGCTGTCCGTCACGGAACATCTGGACGGCAGCCCCGAAAGCATCATTCTGGAAGGTCTCATAGAGGGCATGGCAGAATACTACTCCGCAAACCTTGCAAGGGAGGTGGAGAAGGGCCGCAGGGAAAACGCCCTGAAAGGCATGCATGTGGGCGGTACCCCGCCCCTGGGCTACGATGTGAATCCCGACACCCACCTGCTGGTTATAAACCAAAGGGAAGCGCAGGCTGTGCGTATCATATTTGATATGTACGACAGAGGGGAAGGGTATGCCGCCATCACCGGCAGGCTCAACGCCTTGGGCTATCTTACCAAGCGGGGCAATCCCTTCGGCCGCAACTCCCTCTATGAAATACTACACAATGAGAAATACACCGGCGTGTACACCTATAACAAGTCCTCCGAGAAGAACGCCGCCGGAAAGTTCAATCGACACAGCTACAAGAGCGAAGAAGAGATAATCCGTCTGCCGGGCGGGGCGCCTCAGATAATTCCGCCCGAGCTGTTCGCATCGGTTCAGAAAAAGATGCTGGAGCGAAAACATCATGCCGAAAAGTATCACGCCAAGCAGGAATACTTGCTCTCAGGCAAGATAAAGTGCGGATTGTGCGGTTCAAGCTATGCGGGCAACTCCCGCAAAGCCCGCCCGGATCATCCCATATACGTATCCTACCGCTGTACCCGCAAAAACCGCACAGTAGTATGCAATAACCCCGAAGTGCGGCGGGAAAAGCTGGAGGAGACGGTTATGACCATTCTGTCCGAAAAGATATTTGACGAGCGGCTGTTTCCCTCCCTTATGGATGCCTACTCGGAATACATATCAGGGGAACAGTCCGAATCCCAGCAGCGCAGCACCATACTCTCCGCAAGGCTGAACGAGCTGAATCAGGGCATATCCAACATAGTCGGGATAATGGTAAACACCGGTTCCCCAGCGTTGGCAGAAAAGCTCAGGGAACTTGAAAACTCAAAAGCCATCGTACAAAACCAGCTCTCCCAGCTTGAGCAGCTCAACAGCAGGCGCATGATAGACCCCGTAAAGCTCAAAACGGCCTTTCGCAAAGCAAAGGCACAGCTTCGGGAAGGAACCCTTGTTAACCGCAGGGAGATAGTGGATATATACGTTCGGCAGATCACCATCTTTCGGGAGGAAATTGAGATAACCCTCCTGCCCCTGCCCAATTATCAGCTGACGGAAATCGTTCCTCGCTAAATCAAATTACTTTATTAAGGAGAAAATCATGATCAAAATCGTACTTATCGTCCTCGCCCTCACCCTGTTTTCAGGCTGCACATACAGCCCTGCCCGGCTGGCTCTTGCGGCTTCTGCCAATACGAGGCAGTGCATACACCCCCATGAGCATACGCATACCAAGCAGCAAAACCCAACGCCTGCTCCTGCGCCCAGCGATACTCAGCCTGAGGATATTATGGACGAGATAAACGCTGCCCGAAAAAAGTACGGTCAGCCCATCCTTACTTACAACACAGAGCTTGAGCGGGGTGCATTTATCCGGGCAAAAGAGGCATCCGCCGATTTCTGTCACTATCGCCCCGACGGTTCTCCCTGCACCACTGTATCCGAAATAGCGGATGGAGAAGTTTTATCCCGGGGGCCATGGTGGGTAACG
>JAZNUG010000201.1:0-6438 GCA_045592165.1 Clostridia bacterium
AAGTAACTTCCTCAACCTGAGCGGCCTTTGCCTGTATGTTCTGGATGTTTGCCATGGTTTTACCTCCTGTTAGAATAGAAAAAATCCTCTGCCGCAAGACAGAGGACGAAAAAGCGCGTAAAAATAAGCTCTTATTCATCGCCTCGGCAGGATTTACGCTTGCGCTACCGGCTGTCTTGGGCAACAATTTTTGATTTCCACGGGGCAGTATATCAGACTGCCCCATGGTTGTCAAGCAATTTTTGCATTTTCGCAAAAGGTCTTTTGGACCTTTCGCGAGGTTTCGATTTTCAGCTGTTCGCAATGCTCACGGTCGCTGAAAACCGCATGGAAACCCTTGCTTACGCAAGGCCTTCCGCCCTCGCCGCACATGTCGCCTCGGGCGGTTGACAGTCAAGGGGGTTCCCTTGACAATCCCCATCGGCACTTGTGCGCTGTCGCTTAAATGCCATAAACATTTAAGCGAAAAGGCTTTGCCTTTAGAACTTGAGGGGGTTGAACTTAACGCCGGGGCCCATGGTAGAGGATACTACCAGGGACTTGATGTAGGTACCCTTGGCAGCAGCGGGCTTAGCCTTGATAACTGCATCCATCAGGGTGTTCAGGTTCTCTTCCAGCTTATCTACGCCGAAGGAGGCCTTGCCTACGGGTACGTGAACGATGGCGGTCTTGTCTACGCGATACTCAACCTTACCGGCCTTGATATCGGCGATGGCCTTAGCCACGTCCATGGTAACGGTGCCGCTCTTGGGGTTGGGCATGAGGCCCTTAGGACCAAGAACACGAGCGATGCGGCCAACTACGCCCATCATATCGGGGGTAGCTACGCAAACGTCGAAGCCAAACCAGTTTTCGGTCTGGATCTTCTTTACGAGATCCTCATCGCCTACGAAATCGGCGCCGGCATCCTGAGCTTCCTTAGCCTTGTCGCCCTTTGCGAAAACCAGTACGCGAACCTTCTTGCCGGTACCGTGGGGCAGTACTACAGCACCACGAACCTGCTGGTCAGCGTGACGGGGGTCAACGCCCAGACGAGCGGAAACTTCGATGGTCTCATCGAACTTAGCCTTAGCGGTAGCCAGAACGGCTTCCAGACCCTCGCGGGGATCATACAGCTTCTGCTTATCGAAGGACTTTACGCTATCCTGATACTTCTTACCGTGCTTCATTATGAATAGCCTCCCTTCTTAGTCTACCACAACAACGCCCATGCTGCGGGCGGTGCCGGCTATCATGCTCATTGCAGCCTCAACGCTTGCGGCGTTCAGGTCGGGCATCTTCAGTTCAGCAATCTCCTGAACCTGAGCCTTGGTGATCTTAGCAACCTTCTCGCGGTTGGGCTTGCCGGAGGCAGTCTCGATACCGCAAGCCTTCTTGATAAGAACGGCAGCAGGGGGAGTCTTGGTGATGAAGGTGAAGGAACGATCCTGATAAACGGTGATAACAACGGGGATTATCAGGCCGGCCTGCTTGGCGGTCTTCTCATTGAACTCCTTGCAGAAGCCCATGATGTTTACGCCGTGCTGACCCAGAGCGGGGCCTACGGGGGGAGCGGGTGTCGCCTTACCGGCGGGGATCTGCAGCTTTATAAAGCCAGTGATCTTCTTTGCCATTTTGTAAGTTTCCTCCTAATATAATGTGGTGCGAGCGGCAGGCCATGGCGGGCCAACCTCCCACAATGCAAGCACCCGAAAGTGCGTACATGTCAAGTGATGTCAGGGGCTTTACCCCTTAAGCTATAATCCGCATTTGGCGACATGCGCGGCAAATGCGGAACAAATCCGCAAGGATTTGATTCCCTGCATGATTTGCCGCCCAGTGACCATCGCAATAGTCATAGGCAAATCATGTAAAGTCCCCGTGAGGGATGTAATCGCACACGTGCGCAGCACTTGTGCGCCCTCGCGGAAAACCCAATAGGTTTTTCGCGAAAGACTATATTTTCTGGACCTCTATGTAATCCAGTTCCACGGGGGTGTTGCGTCCGAACATGGACACGGTGAGCTTTACCTTCTGGTTCTCGGGGTCCAGGGCCTCCACGGTGCCCACGAAGTTCTCCAGAGGACCGGAGACTATGCGGACGCTCTCGCCCACTGCCACGTCCAGCTTAAGAGCGATACGCTCTACGCCCATGGCGGTAACCTCCTCATCGGTGAGGGGGATAGGCTTGGATCCGGGGCCCACAAAGCCGGTGACGCCGCGGGTATTGCGAACCACATACCAGGTCTTGTCGTTCATGATCATCTTGACCATTACGTAGCCGGGATAGGTCTTGCGGTGGGTCACCTTACGCTTGCCGTCCTTAATTTCGACGACTTCCTCAGTGGGATATTTGACCTCGAGTATCATATCCTGAAGGTCGCGGTTCTTTACGGTCTTCTTAAGGTCTTCGGTGACCTTATCTTCATAACCGGAATAGGTATGGGCTACATACCACTTTGCTTCCTCGGACATACTCTCTCCTTTTATAAGGCAGGCTGTGGATTACAGGTTGGCAAGCAGGCCAAGGCCTTCACCGAATACCAGATCCAGAGCGTAAATGATGATAGCCATCAGAACGATGAAGCCCAGAACGGTGATGGTGTAGGAAGCCAGTTCCTTCTTGGTGGGCCAAGCAAGCTTCTTGACTTCGCCGGAAACTTCCTTGACGAACTGACCGACGCTTACCCTGTTCCTCTTCTTTACGTTGGTTTCGTTTGCCATTGTTGACTGCTCCTCGTAATTACTTGGATTCCTTGTGCAGGGTGTGCTTGCGGCAGAAGCGGCAGTACTTCATGAACTCGATACGATCGGGGTCGTTCTTCTTGTTCTTGAAGGTGTTGTAGTTCCTCTGCTTGCATTCGGTGCAGGACAGTGTGATCTTTACGCGCATTTTTCTTTCTCCTTCTGTGAATGTAAACGCCCGGTGTTACCCTTGCGCTACTGTATTTACATACCTAAATAAACCCCCACATAGGGGGATACCTTAAGTAATTTATCACAGCGCAAGCCGTATGTCAATGCAAAAATCGCCGTGACAAGGCGGTTTTTTCATATATTTTTCCGCCTTGTGTACGGTGCTTCAAGGCGGGGGCATATGTTGTGGTCTCCATAAAAAAGGGGCTGTTATTTCAGCCCATATTTTTCGTGCAAATCCTTCATTTCTCCGCTTTCCCACAGCTCCTTTATCTCAATATCCGCTATCTGGGCAAGGATGGAGTTGTCGGTTGCGGCCATAACGCAGTAATCCACACTGCCAAAGGCAAGGCTGGTGGGTACAATATCATACTGCTGGCTCAGCTGGTCAAAGTGCAGCTGGGTAAGGGCGATGCCGCCCACCTCACCCTTTCTGAGGCCGTTGATAAGGTCATCATAGGAAGGATAGCTGCGCTTGCTTATTACGAAGCCCCTGTTTTCTTCAACAAAGGCATCCACAAGCCCGGTCTCTGCGCTGGTGCGAAGGTCGTTGTCCTGTATAAGGCCCACTGTGAAATTTTTAAGGGCGAAGGAGCTTGTGCCGCTCAGCACTGCCAGTATGCACTGATCGCTGTAATATGGAGAAGAATAATAATAGGTAGGAGCCATCGCAGGGCTCATCATGCCGATTACCATATCCACGGTGCCGTCATCCAGCTTGGTGCAGCCTGTCATGCTGGTAACTTCCACCAGCTTCAGGCAGGTTTCGGGATCCGCATCCGGCAGCAGCCGCTCAGCAATACGCCTTGCAAGCTCTCCTTCCAGACCCTCTTCGCCGGTAAATCCCGGCACATCCGTACGCACGCCTACCCGCAGCACGCCCCGTTCTTCGATTATCTTCACCTCGGGGGTAGCCATGAGCTGGGTTTCCGTGCCTCCCAAAATCAAAAGTATAAGCACCACCAAAAGGCCCGCCCCCAGCGCAATCATTCTGCGCCACGGCCTGCCTTCGTCGCCGATAAGGGTAAAGTTCACCCTTCTGAAATTAAGCTGCAGCCGCCTGAATTTGCGTCTGAGCCGCCTGTCCAGCCCTTCTCTCATGTATATGATTATATCCCCATGTCCCATTGCTTGACAAGTAAACAATCATCTGCGGCCTCGTTGACAAAGCTATATATATAAAGGTATACTTTATTTGTGCAAATGTGGCCTTTTTACGGCCTGCTGCCATGTAAATACGCAAACTAAATTTCAAGAGAGGTATATAATATGAAACTGCTGAAATCCCACGAGCTGCGCAAGCTTTATCTGGACTTTTTCCGCGGCAAGGGCCATGCCATTATTCCCTCCGCTTCCCTCATACCCGAAAACGACCCCACGGTTCTGTTCACCACCGCAGGCATGCATCCCCTCGTACCCTACCTCATGGGCGAAAAGCATCCTGAGGGCGTACGTCTTGCAGACGTTCAGAAGTGCATCCGCACCGGCGATATAGACGAGGTCGGCGATTCCTCCCACTGCACCTTCTTCGAAATGCTGGGCAACTGGTCCCTTGGCGATTATTTCAAGAAGGAATCCATCGCCTACTCCTGGGAATTCCTCACCTCTGAGGAATGGCTGGGCATCGATAAGGACAAGCTGTATTTCACCTGCTTCGCAGGCGACGCAGATGCTCCCCGGGATACCTATTCCCACGACCGCTGGGTAGAGATGGGCGTGGATCCCAGCCACATCTTCTATCTTGACAAGAAGCACAACTGGTGGGGCCCCGCAGGCATCACCGGCCCCTGCGGTCCCGATACCGAAATCTTCTACGACACCGGCAAGCCCAAGTGCTGCCCCCAGTGCGATCCTTCCTGCTCCTGCGGCAAGTATCTTGAAATCTGGAACAACGTATTCATGGAATACAACAAGAAGGCCGACGGTACCTTCGAGCCCCTGGCTCAGCAGAACGTTGACACCGGCATGGGTCTTGACCGTACCATCGCTACCCTGCAGGGCGTAGAGAGCGTATACGATACCGATGCTTTCGTGGGCATCATCGCCGCCATCGAGCAGCTTTCCGGCAAGTCCTTCAAGGCTGACGCCGAAACCACCCGCGCCTTCCGCATCGTGGCCGACCACATCCGCTGCTCCACCTTCATCCTTGGCGATCACCGCGGCGTAACCCCCTCCAATGTGGACCAGGGCTACATTCTCCGCCGCCTTATCCGCCGCGCAATCCGCTTTGCAATGCAGCTTGGCATGCCTGAGGACAGCCTGCGCACCGTAGCCGAGGCAGTTATCGCCCAGTACGGCGAGGTTTATCCCGAGCTGGAAGCCAACCGCGAAAAGATCACCTCCGAGCTTTCCAAGGAAGAATCCCGCTTCCAGAAGGCCCTGCGCAACGGCACCAAGGAATTCGAGCGCATTAAGAACACCTTCCCCGAGGGCAAGATCGACGGCGAAACCGCTTTCCATCTGTATGACACCTTCGGCTTCCCCATTGAGTTCACCTGCGAGCTTGCCGGCGAAAACGGCCTTACCGTTGATATGGAAGGCTTCAACGCCGCATTCGAAGCACACCAGAAGAAGTCCCAGGCCGGCGCAGAACAGCGCTTCAAGGGCGGCCTTGCCGATACCAGCGTAGAGACCGCACGTCTCCACACCGCCACCCACCTGCTGCAGGCAGCTCTGCGCAAGGTGCTGGATGACGAAAAGATCTCCCAGCGCGGCTCCAACATCACTGCCGAGCGTCTCCGCTTTGACTTCAGCTTTGAGCGCAAGATGACCAAGGAAGAGCTTACTGCTGTTGAGGCTCTGGTAAATGAATGGATTCAGGCCAAGGCTCCCATCAGCTGGGAAGAGATGACCGTTGACGAAGCCCGTGAGCAGGGCGCCGTAGGCCTCTTCGGCGACAAGTACGGTGAGCGCGTAAAGGTTTACACCATGGGCGAGTTCTCCAAGGAAATCTGCGGCGGCCCCCATGCGGAAAACACCGGCGATCTGGGCACCTTCAAGATCAAGAAGGAAGAAGCCTCCAGCGCAGGCGTACGCCGCATCAAGGCTGTTCTCGAGTATTAATGCTTTCCCATTCGCCCAAATGCCCCAAACATTTGGGCGAATTTTTTAGATGGTTGTCAAAGATAAGGCGCATTGAAAATGCAGGTCGGATACAAATAACAGATTCATCTGCACACGTGCCGCAGAGAACTCTGATAGGACTTGACGAATAGCCATCTTATACTGCGATAACCTTCCCCTTTTTCTTCTTTCTTTTTCCGTGAAGAAAAAGAGAAAAAGAAGATCATCACCCACAGGAGGCACACACTATGCCCGAATGGTTCACCTATGAATGGCACATGGAAGGCGACCCTGCAGAGTTTGCGGTGGACACTTCCTATCTGGCCAAGGCACCCCATCCAAACCGCCCCATACTCATGCACATCCGCTGCGAAATGCAGGAGCAGGGCCCCCTCAACGGCAGGGGCAGGAGGCATATTGACCGCATAGAAAAAAAGTGCATCAAGGAACTGAAGGCCCATTATGTGGGCTACATTCAGG
>JAZNUG010000202.1:0-16761 GCA_045592165.1 Clostridia bacterium
ACGATCTGCAGCAGCAGGTCGCCCAGCTCCTCGCAAAGGGCATCGGGGTCCTTGCTGTCTATGGCATCTATTACTTCGTATGCTTCCTCGATAAGGTTGCTGCGAATGGATTCATGGGTCTGCTCTGCATCCCAGGGGCAGCCGCCGGGGGCTCTGAGGCGGCGCAGGATGTACATAAGGCCGTCTGCGTCGCCGCGGGTCAGGTTTTCCTGGGCAGGGGCAGGAGGGATTATGCAGCAGGTAGCGGCAAAGTATCCGCTCTGCCTGTCCAGCTCGTAAAGGGGAATGCTGCGTATGTCGTATGTGCCGAAGTCGTTCATTGTGCAGAAGAATACCTGATATTCATCGGGGTAGTATTCTCCGAGGGTCAGCTTTATTTCGCCGGCGCGGATGGGAGTGTCGATCTCCTCTATGCACAGGGGGGTGAAGGGGTCTATTCGGGCGGGCAGGTCATTTGCGGCGCAAATGGTGATGCTTGCATAGGCAAGGCCGGCCTCTGCGCAGGCGGCTTCAGCATAGCCTGTGCCGGGCAGCAGCTTAACGGTTACGTTTCTTTCTTCCGCAGCCTTGCGTATGGCGGCAAGCTGGGCCTGTCCGGGGCCGCGGCCGGGTACTGCGTAAACGGCATCCGCTCCGCACATAAGCCGGGCGGCAATGGCGTCGTTCAGCTCGTCAAAGTCAAAGCACTCTCCGTAAAGGTCATCCATAGAGGTGTAGCTTATGCCGGAGGATTTTATCCACCGGGCGCTGTGATGGGCATCCGTCTGCAGGAAAAGATGAGTTGCATTAAGCACGGCGATCTGCGCCGCAACACCAAGGCTGCCGGGGGTGGAAAGGGGTACTATTGTCAGCTGGGTCATTTGATTTCACCTCTTATTTATTGCCGTATATAAGTCTTCTCAGCTTGCTGCCGCCGGGAATATAAGCCAGTTCTTCTCTGGAGAACATCTTAAGGTATATTGCAAGGACAGCATATACGCATACGCCGAGGAATACGGAGATTATCACTGCGGTGGTGTCGTGGCCCATGCGGTATATGAAATCGTGGCACATATACACCATTGCGCCCATGGCAAGGGAGGAGAGCAGGGGCTTGAGAACAACATCCCACAGATTCAGCTCTATTCTTGCCCTGCGGAGGGCGTAAACCGTATCGGCAAGGCCGGCAAAGGCATAACAAATTACGGTGGATACCGAAGCGCCCTGTATATTGATTGAAGGAATGTTCATCAGTATCAGCAGGGAAACAACCTTCAGCAGGAAGCCTATGAACAGATTGAACAGAGGAACGTTGGGCTTGCCCAGGCCCTGAATAACGCCTGTCATGGACTGAACGAGAGAGAGGAATATTACGCCTATGGCAGCGGTGTGCATAAGGTCCGCTGCAAGGTCAAGCTGGGCTTCGGTAAGCACAGGGTACAGCATGGACAGTATGGGACGGGCCAGCACGAAAAGGCCGACGGCGCAGGGCAGGCCGATTATAAGGGCCAGCTTAAGGCCGAGGCAGCATATGCTCATTACGCTTTCCTTTTCTCTGCGGGCAACGGCGGCGGATATGGCGGGCACAAGGCTCATCGCAAGGGCCATGGTAAGCACGCCGGGCATGTTTACAAGGGTGGTAACATTGGTGCGCAGCAGGGAGTATGCGGTCTGGGCGGTATCCTGAGAATAGCCCAGCTTAAGCAGTATTCTGATTATAAGAGCGCTGTCCACCATGCCGGAAAGGGAACTTATCGATGCGCCCAGCGTTATGGGAATGGCGAGGAAAATAAGGTTCTTTAAAACAGGGGCGGGCTTATAGGGCTCGGTCTGGTCCATGCGCTTTCTGATGGCGGGGCGATAGCGGTTATAAACAAGAATTATCACTATCAGCGCCAGCACTTCGGATACCGCAACGCCTATCAGAGCGCCCATTGCCGCAAATTCAGGGCCGCGGGGCAGCAGCTTTATCGCAAGGGTAAGGCCTATTGCCAGCTTGCCAACCTGCTCTACGACCTGGGAGAGTGCGGTGCCTGTCATGCGCTGCATTCCCTGGAGATATCCACGGTAAGCGCACATTATGGATACCACCAGCATTGCGGGGGAAAGCACCTTGAAGGAATGATGGGCCGCATCCAGGGTGGAAATGGAGGCCAGGGCATTGGAGCCGAAGAACATCAGCGCGCCGGTTACAAGGCCAACGCAGATGAGCAGCCTCATGGCGGTGGTAAATACCTTGTGAGCGCCCCGGTAATCTCCTGCAGTCATCCGCTCGGATACCATTTTGGATATGGCGGTGGGAAGGCCGGATGAGGATATAACCAAAAGGCCGGAGTAGTAAGGGTATACCACTTCGTAGTAGCTTGTTCCGATGGGGCCTATGGCGTTTGCCAGAGGTATGCGGAAGAATGCGCCTATTATTTTTACCAGCAGGCCCGCCGCGCCGAGTATCACGGCGCCCCGCACGAAGGATGTCTTTTTCTTTTCCATTGTTACAATTTTGCTCCGGGAATATTGCCAAAATGCCCATGGCTATGCTGCCATCTTTGCATAGGCTTATCTATTATACCAGATTTACAGCGGTATGCATGAAAAAATACGAAGAAACCGAAAAGTTTTCCAATCCGACATATTAATCCCATATGAAATATAGTATACTTGTATCAAATTCTTACTGTCATATCGGGATAAACTTACCTTTTTCAGCCCAAGAGGAGAAAAGCATTATGAATATCACTATGAACATGGACGGAAAAAACATAGCCGTTGAAAGCGGAAAAACCATACTGGATGCAATACGCATGGCCGGTCTGGACAGCATCAGCCTTGCGGAGCGTCCTCTTGCCGCGCAGATAGCGGGAGAAGTATTCAGCCTTGGATTTACGCCCAATAAGGATACAAATATGCAGCTGCTCCGCTATACCGATGAGATGGGCAGAAGGGTGTATGAGCGTACGCTGCAGTTTGTGTTTATAGTTGCGGTGCGTAAGCTCTATCCTTCCGCAAGGGTATGGGTCAGGTATTCCCTGGGCCAGGGGCTGTTTGTGTCCCTTACTGACGGGGACAGGGTATTTACCCAGGAAGATACCAATAAAATCGAAACCGAAATGCGTTTGCTGGTGCGTAAGGGGCTGCCCCTTGAGCGCAGACGTATATCAATAAAAGAGGCCGTGGAATTCTTTGAAAAGGACGGACAGCAGGATAAGGCTGACCTTCTCAAATGGCGCAGGTTCAGTTATTTTGACGTTTATCAGGCAGAAGGCCATAAGGATTATTTCTATGGGGAAATGACACCGGATACATCATATGTGGATGTTTTCCGGCTCAAACACGTTTGGGATGGGGCTGTGATGCTGATGATGCCAAGGGTGGATGCGCCGGATGTGCTTGCAGAATGTCCGGATTTGCCCAAGCTTCATTCCGTATTTCATCAGAGCGATGAATGGGGCAGACTGATGAGGTGCGATACCGTTCATCAGCTCAATACCGCCGTGCAAAACGGAAGCATACGTGAACTGGTACGCATAAACGAGGTGCTGCATCAGCGCAGATATGCCGAGGTTGCGGATAAGATACTGGAAAAAGGAGCAAAGGCAATACTGCTGGCAGGCCCTTCCTCCTCCGGCAAAACCACATCCGCCCACAGGCTGGCCACCCAGCTGAGGGTACATGGACTGGATCCCGTAATGCTGTCGCTGGATGACTATTATATCGACAGGGATAAAATACAGCCGAATGAAAACGGCCAGATTGACCTTGAGCATATCAATACTCTGGATATTCCCCGCTTCAAGCAGGACCTTGCCGCCCTCATCCGGGGCGAAGAGGTGGAAGTGCCTGAATTTGATTTCAAGACCGCACGCCGCGCAGCCCATGGAAGGCTGCTGAAGCTCAGGGAGGATCAGCCTGTGATAATCGAAGGCATACACGGGCTTAATCCCCAGCTTATAGGCGAAGTGGATGAAAGCAGGATATTCAGGGTGTACGTCAGCGCCCTTACCACCCTCAATCTTGACGACCACAACCGCATACGCACTACGGATATACGCATACTTCGCCGTCTTGTAAGGGATTACAAGACCCGCAATGCCTCTATGGAGGAAACCCTGGGCATGTGGGCCAGCGTAAGACGGGGAGAGGAAAGGTGGATTTTCCCCTATCAGGAAAATGCTGATGCCCTCATCAATACCACATTGCTGTATGAACCCTCCGTACTGAAAAAGTACGTTTATCCTTTGCTCAATGAGGTTACGCCCCAGAGCAAATATTATGCCATGGCGAGGGACATAGTAAAATTCCTCAATTACATACTGGATGCGGATATTGAGGACGAAATACCTCCCACGTCAATCATGCGCGAGTTTATCGGCGGCAATACATATTACCGCAAATAACTACAATACCCAGCTGTGAAGAAAGCTGCTCAGCCAATTTATAGGAAGGCTCAGCCCCGCCCACAGCAGGGTGTATTGCGGGCATATCTGTCCGTAAAGATTCAGCGGCTTCTCCGAATAATCCCATACGTTCAGCTTCAGCCGTATGTTTACTATGTATCCTGCGGCAAATTCAAGGGCGGTTATCAGCAGCGCGCCTGTTATGCATTTGTAAAGCAAAGGCATGGGGTACCTTGCGAATATGCTGCTGAGCAGGGAAAAGGCCAGTCCCCCTGTTATAAACATGGAAATATGGCTGCGGCCCCGCCACAGATATTCCAGCCCGATATAGGCTCCGCCGCCCAAGATAAAGCACACAAAAAAGCTAATCATGTCAATAGCTTGGCTGCGCAGCATAAAAATATTCAAAATCAATATCTGGTATGGTATAATCGTATCATATACCACATCATCCAAGGAGGTGTCCGCCTTGTCATGCAAAGTTTGGGCTCACAGAGGAGCCAGCGCATATGCGCCGGAGAATACCATTGCGGCTTTCCGCATGGCCATGGAGATGGGCGCGGATGGCATAGAGCTGGATGTTCAGCTCAGCAGCGACGGCAAGCTGATGGTAATACACGATGCCACCGTTAACCGTACCTCAAACGGCGGGGGCAGGGTGGTGGATATGACCTGCCAGGAGCTGAAAAAGCTGGATTTTTCCAATGGAATGGCAGAGTATAAGGATGCCCGCATTCCCACCTTGAAGGAGGTATACGGCCTTGTCAAAAACAGCGCCATGACGGTAAACGTCGAGGTGAAGTGCGACGAGGTAATGTATTACGGCATATGGGATAAGCTTATCCGCCTCGAGCGGGAAATGGGCATGCAGGGCAGGATAATCTATTCATCTTTCAATCATTACGTGCTGCAGAAGATCCGCGAAATAGATCCCGATGCAAAGATCGGCCTGCTGTATGCCAATGCAATGGTAGACCCATGGGTATATGCAAACTATCTTAAGGCAGATGCAATACATCCCCATTGCAGGGCTGCGCTGCTTTGCCCCGGCCTCATTGAAGGCTGCGCTCAGAATGGCATCGAGGTAAACGCATGGGCGGCGGATACCGAGCAGGATATGGCTGCCCTCATACAAAAGGGCGCAAATGCATTGATGACAAACAGCCCGGATGTGGCCCTTGGCCTGCTGGGAAGATAATATACGGAGGAAAACATGGCAGGCCGTAAAAAGGACGAGCTTAAGCTGCCAAATTACATAAGCAGCAAGCAGAGGAGCCAAAGCCCCTCTGCTTCTCCTGCCCGAAAATCCTCACAGAACGCAAAAAAAACACAAAACACAAGAACAGCGGCCGGCTCTTCCCAAAGGCGGGCGGCCGGGGAACAGCGCAAGCCCAAAAAACGGGTGAATTACAAGCGGCTTATAACCGTATTGGGTTTGTTCATTCTGATTATCAGCGGCGTGATATTCCTGCTCAGCCGCGGAGGACAAAGCAGCGAGCAGCTTGTGATTGGTACAGAACAGGTGTTGCCTGAGGGCGTAAAAATACTGGGCATAGACGTGGGCGGTGAAACCAAGGCAAAGGCCAGACAGGCCGTTGCCGCTGCGGCGGATGAGATAATAGATTCCGCACTGATCACAATAAATGCGGCAGGGGAGCAGTATACTCTCAATGCCCAACAGATAAATCTTGCTTACGATATCGAAAACACGCTGCAGCGCGCCCTGGCATATACCCCCGGGGATTCCGGCGTTGTGGATGTTACTGCGGCGGCAAAGCCCGGCGAGATAAACGACATATTCACCTGGAATACGGTAAATCTCCGCATGGAAATAGAAGAGATAGCCGAGACTTTCGATATAAAACCCATGGAGGCAAAGATAGAGCCCATCCATGGCCCAGCCGGAGTCTCCTTCAACTTTACCGAGGGAAAAGAAGGCCGGGTGCTGGATGTGGAGCAGACCTATGAGTATATCAACTCAATGCTGTCCACCGGAATGTATACCTTTGCTATGGACGGCATATACAACAGCATCACTCCATCCATAACTCAGGCGGATCTTCAGGGCGGTTTTGGCCTCAGGTCATCCTTCTCCACCCAGTTCCCAACAAGCCGCAGCGACGAAACTGTACAGAACCGCGTATTCAATATAGAAAAGGCGGCGGATATAGTAAGCGGAACGGTGGTTGCTCCCGGTGAGGAGTGGAGCTTTAACGGCCACGTGGGCCCCCGCACCTACGATACAGGCTGGAAGGGCGCAAACGGCATTGCCGACGGCAAGGATTACACCATACAGGCAGGCGGCGGCATATGCCAGGTAAGTACAACCCTTTACAATGCCCTTGTGTGCGCAGATGTGGAGATAAGCTACCGCAGGGCACATACCATCCCCTCCACATATGTGGATAAGGGACTGGATGCCACGGTGGATTCAATAACCAATATCGATCTGAAGTTCAGAAACAATACGGATGCTCCCATATACCTCCACGCCTTTATCGAGGATGTGCCGGATACCAAATATAAGACCATCACGTTTGAGATATACGGCAGGTCATTGCCGGATGGGGTTACCTACAAGACCCGCAGCGAGATAAAGGAGACGATACGTCGCAAGGATGTAAATTACACTGATGATGACACCATTCCAAGGGGATACAAGCTGGTCACCCTTGAAGCCCGGAACGGCTATGTTGTGGAGGCATATCAGGATAAATACGTAAACGGCGTGCTGGAAAGCTCGGAGCTCCTTTATACCGATACCTACAAGGGTAATGCGGAAGAGGCCCGCAGGGGCACCGCCAGCCCCAAGTATTACACTCCTCCTGAGGGTGCGGTACCAATAGAATAATTTAATACAGAACAATAAAAATCCGCCTACAGGGCGGATTTTTATATATGTTGATACGGTCTTAATCTTCCACGTCAAAGGATTCCAGCTTGCTCTTCTTTTCCGGCTTGCTGTCGCCGTGGCGGGTAAGCAGCATGGTCACAAAGGAAAGGGCAACCATGCCGGCTGCGTAGGGGAACAGGGTGTGATAGCCCACATGCTGCAGCAGCTGACCGGAGATAATGGGGGTCAGTATCTGGGCCGCCATGGAGAAGGTGTAGTAGTAGCCGGTGTATTTGCCGATATCTGCGCCGGTGGAAATTTCCACAACCATGGGGTAACTGTTTACGTTGATTGCCGCCCATGCAAAGCCTACCAGGATGAATACCAAATAAAGTATGGGGGAGAACTTGGTAGCAACCAGTGCCGCCAGCATGAAGCAGGAGGCCAGCACCGCCACGCCAATGAGTATGGTGCGCTTGCGGCCAATTTTTGAGGCGAGGGCGCCTATGGGAATGTAGGAAATAACCGCGCCTACGGTGGCAATCATAAGGCAGGTGGAGGCGCCGCTTACGTTCTGCCCCCACATTTCGGTGGCATAGCGGGAGAATGCGGTGGTAACAGCGTTGTAGCCCATGTACCAGAAAGCCACGGAGAACAGTATCAGCATAAGGCTGCGGAACATATCCTTGGGCAGCTTGTGGCCGGTGCCCATGGGTTCATCGTACTTGGCGGCGGTTTCGGCATCCAGTGCATCGTTTATTGCGGCGGCTTCAGACTTGAACTTCTGTTCATCGGTGGTGGAGCGCATAACCAGCACGGATACAGCCATCAATCCTGCAACTGCAATAAACAGTGGCAGATAGCTGGGATTATCCGCGGCGTTGCCCTTTATGAGCAGGCTTGTCACGGCAAGGGTATATACGCCGCCCAGAGCGCCCATAAGGTTGATTATTGCGTTTGCCTTGCTGCGGAGAGGCTTGGGGGTAACGTCAGGCATCAGGGCAACGGCAGGGGAACGGTATATGCCCATGGCGATAAGCAACAGACCCAGCATTATGAAAAATACCGGGAAGGATTTTGCAAAGGACAAACCAACGGTAAGTATTACCGCCGCTGCAGTGCCCAGCAGAATAAAGGGCATGCGGGTGCCCCTCCTGTCGCTGAGGGTGCCGAATACAGGCAGCAGAAAAACCGCCAGAACGTTATCCAGCGCCATAATATATCCTGAGGCGCCGTCGCTTATACCATAACGGTATTTCAGTATGAGGGGAATGATGTTATCGTACATCTGCCAGAAGGCGCAGATGGAAAAAAAGGCCAGACCGATAAGCACTGTGCGCTTATTATTCAGTTTCATTTATTATGCTCCTTGATGGATTGTGTTTTTCCTATTATACATTGGAGAAACATTTGCCGCAATAACATCGTTGCTAAGGACCCGCATAGTGAATTATAATCAGAATAACAAAAGCTGAGGGGGATATTTCCATGGCAAAGCTGCACCTTATCGCAACCGGAGGAACGATAGCCTGCATGCCTTCCCAAAACGGACTTGTGCCGGGGCTTGGGGCAAAGGAATTACTGGGGTATATTCCAAACGGAGAAGGAATAGGCTGTACAGACCTTTTCAGCATGGACAGCTCAAATATACAGCCCGAGGAATGGCAGCAGATGGCTACGGCAGTGCTTGCTGCGAGGGAGCATTGCGACGGCATCGTGATTACTCACGGAACGGATACCATGGCATATACTGCTTCCATGCTGTCCTTTATGCTGCAGAATATTGATATCCCAGTTGTGCTTACCGGCTCTCAGCATCCCATAGTCAGGCCGGATTCGGATGGACGCATAAACCTTAAAAACGCCGTAACCGCAGCCCGTTCTTTGCCGGGCGGCGTGTATATTGCCTTTGGAGATGCGGTGATGATAGGCTGCCGCGCGGTAAAGACCCGCACTACCTCGTTGAATGCATTTGAGTCCATTAACTATCCCTATGTAGGCGCAGTTGCAAACGACAGGTTCATCAGCCTTGCAGAGCCCCGTGAAAAAGGAGAGTTTTCCTGCTTTGTGGATATAGATCCGCATGTTGCCCTGATAAAGCTCATTCCCGGCACCAGCCCCCTTTTCCTTGAAAGCGTTGCAGGGTGCGATCTTCACGGCGTGGTAGTGGAGGCATTTGGCCTTGGCGGTGTGCATAATTTCCGCAGAGACCATGCGGAGAGCCTGAAGAAACTCATTCAAAAGGGCATACCTGTAATTCTCGCATCCCAGTGCCTGTATGAAGCAAGTACGCCGGATATATACGAGGTAAGCCATTCCCTCAGGGAGGCGGGCGTTATCTCTGCAGGAGATATGACCACCGAAGCTGCGGTTACAAAGCTTATGTGGGTATTGGGCCATACACGGGATATGGAAGAAATACGCAGCATGATGAACAGGGACTATTGCGGAGAAATAGCCCTGCATAACTGATACGGATAAACGGAGCATGATGAAGAAAACAAAGCTGCTGATATTCCTGATACTTATTGCACTGCTGCTTGCAGGCTGCGGCGTTACTCAGGAAAAGCTTATGGAGCAGGGGATATATACCGAGCTGTATTCCTCTTCCCTCCTGGCGGAAAAAATAGAAAACGCCGTACTGACAGGTGACCTTGATTTTCAGGTGACTTATTTTGGCAGCATTGGCGATCTTGAGCCTCTTTCCGATATGACATGGAACAAGGGCTATGTGAATAACCGTTATGTGGATTATATCGAGGCGGATTATGAGGAGTTCGGCGGCTACGTTGTAGCGGATTATACCGTGCATACCGTGGAAACCGATATGCTTGAGGGTATGCTGGGTGACGGCGCTGAACTTAAGCTGTTTTCTCCGGATATTGATGGAATTGACCTCTGCATGACGGATATGATGGAACGGCGGGCAGACCCGGCCAGATACCTTATTGAAAATTCCCTGCCTTCAAAGGAACTGAATGACACTCTGAACCGGATACTCTACGATTACCAGTATAACAGTTACGCTTATCCTTATATGGTAAGCAGTCTTTCCTGGTCAATTACCTCATATGATGGTGTGACAGAGCTGGAGTTGGATCCTGTATACCGGGAGGGCGCAAAGAGCATAAGCGATCTGCCAAGGGTAAGTACCGTTGAGGAATACATAGATGCGGTATCCCGCATGTGGAACAATAATGGCGGAAGCGATGCGGATATTATAATGGAAAACCTTCCTCTGACGGAGGATGAAATATTCGATGCATTGATGATTGCCGAGGCAAATGCGGCGCTGCTGCCCTGCGAAGCAGACGAAGTGAGCTATATGCAGTATGCGGGCTTTGAGAATATGTATGTTCTGTCCGCAAGGCTGTCCATTCCCTTTACTGAGCAGGACATGGCTTCAATGTATGACAAGCTTGCTGCTGAGATTGCAGAAACTGCGGAAGAAATAATGGCAAAGTATGACCGTCCGAAGGACAGATACAGGGCGGCATACAGGGCTGTGACGGCGGCGGCAGAATATGATGACGACATTGCCGATGCAACAGAGGAGCAGTCGGTCACGGAATATATGCGCATACTTCGCAGCGCATACGGTGCGCTGGTGGAAGGCAGCACTGTCTGCACAGGCTATGCCAAGGCATACAAAGCCCTGTGTGATTATATGGGCCTTGAATGCATTATGGTGAACGGTACGCAGGATGAAGTGGGCCATGCATGGAATATGGTAATGCTGGATGGTACACCGTATTATGTGGATTGCACATACGGCGACACAGGCGGCGGCAGCGACTACTGTCTGTTTTCCGTTGACGAACTGAAGGACAGGGAGTATGTGATAGACGAAGAATACTCCATCTACGGATTGGCATAAATAAGCATACATCATCGGGACGGGATACTCCGTCCCTTTTTTATGTGATTTAACAGGGCATTTCAGCATAGAATCACTATGGGGGAATGTCAGGTGAAAAAGAAAAAATGCAGAAAAATCCGTCCGCTGGAACGGGCGGCGGAGGCGGCGGGACTGCCTATAGAAACAGACAGCGGCATACTCAAGATTACTATGCTGGGTCAAAAACGGGCATTGATAGAAAATCACAGGGGAGTGTATGCCTATACCCAGCAGGGAATAATGCTTACAGGGCCGGAAGGTTTGGTATGCGTTCGCGGCAGCGATCTTGAAATACTGGAGCTGGACAGGGAGCGCATGCTGGTGGAAGGCCGTATTACCGGGGCAACCTATGAATAAAGTGTAAAATGGAGGCAGATGCCCCAAGGGGAGGCGGTCAGTGGCGGCTAATATCTGGAATTATCTTGCGGGATATGTTATCATTAGCATTGAAGGAGCATATCCTGAAAGGCTGATTAATCATTTAACCCAAACCGGTATAGAGATATGGAACCTTAAAAGGCAGGGTGCAAGCATACGCCTTTGCGTTGGAGTGGGCGGTTTTTATCGCCTGAGAACCATTGCAAGGGAATACCCCTGCCGCATCCGCATACTTGAAAAACACGGGCTTACTGTTGCCCTGTGCCATATGGGCAGCCGCTACGTTATGGCTTTCGGCTGGATAGCTGTTGTCTGTGCATTGCTTTTGGCCACACGGTTTGTCTGGATAATAGACATTGAAGGCTGCAGCGATGTGGAGCAGTCAAAGGTGCTGCAGGTGCTGGAGCGTAAGGGCGTATCCGCAGGAACAAGGCGCGGAAGTCTGGATACCGCAGCCATTGCAGATGCGGTGATGGCATCGGACGGGCGCATAGCCTGGGCAGGAGCAGAACTTACGGGAGTTGTGCTCCAGATATCCGTTAAAGAAGCATCCGAAGGGGCGGAGATATATACAGCGGGAGACCCTTGCAGCATATTTGCGGCTCAGGATGGCGTGATAACCTCCATAACCGCCCTTTCAGGCAAGCCCAGAGTTAATTCCGGCGATGCCGTTCAGGAGGGTGAGGAGCTTATCAGCGGAAATCTTGGCGGCGGCATACTTACGCAGGCCAGAGGAACAGTCACCGCGCAGGTGCTGCACCGCTATGAATACTGTGCCCCATGGGAGCAGGAACTGCTGATGCCCACCGGAGAAAAACAAAAGTGCCTTTGGATAGAGTTTAAGGGACGAGAAATTGTTCCCTGCATTTCTCCCTATGAGAATTATGAGATGGGTTCAATACAGCGGCACACGTTTGCTTCCATATTGCCGATCACCGTCTGCAGCGCAGAGTGCAGCCGGCTGGCGGAAGGGCGGGGACTTGCCACCGCAACAAAGCTCATGGAGATAACCAGAGCCGGCGCAGAGGGAATAATGAAACAGCAGCTGCCGCGGGAGGCAGCCATAATATCAAAAAACACCGCATTCAGCTCGGATGATACAGGCATGACCTGCACAATAGAGCTGATAGCGGAGCAAAATATCGCAATAATCGGAGAAATTCTGCCTGATGACCAACAACAATGAAATCAACATGGATACCCTGAATACAGCCCAGTCCATGGCGCCCGCCAGATATACCGTGGCGGTGGAAAGCATGGATGAGGCTATACGCCTTTTTGGCGTATTCGATGAAAACCTTCGCATAATCCAGCAGGAGACCGGCGCCTGCATAAAATCTGAGGCAGATTGCATCAGCATCACAGGCGAGGAAAAGGAAGCATCCCTTGCCCACGTGGTAGTGGACAAGCTGCTGATGATGCTGCGTAAGGGAGAGAATATCGACCGCAGCCGCATCCGCTATGCGGTGGACCTTGCTAAGGAAGGCAATGCAGACCTTATCCTCGAACTTATAGATGATGTGGTTGCCTTTACCAACAAGGGCCGCAAGATAAAATGCCGTACTCTGGGTCAGAAAAAGTACATTTCCGCCCTCAAGCGCAATACCGTTGTATTCGGCGTAGGCCCTGCAGGTACGGGAAAAACCTATCTGGCCGTAGCCATGGCGGTGCTGGCCTATAAAAACAAAGAGGTGGAAAAGATCATCCTTACCCGTCCCGCGGTGGAAGCGGGTGAAAAGCTGGGCTTTCTGCCCGGCGATCTGCAGAATAAGGTCGACCCCTATCTCAGACCCCTTTATGATGCGCTGTATGATTTCCTGGGCAGCGAAAACTTCCATAGCCTCAGCGAGAGGGGCGTTATAGAGGTTGCTCCCCTTGCATATATGCGCGGACGTACCCTGAACGATGCCTACATCATCCTGGACGAAGCCCAGAACTGCACCACCGAGCAGATGAAGATGTTCCTTACCCGCTTTGGCGAGGGCTCAAGGGTGGTTGTTACCGGCGATATCACCCAGATAGACCTGCCCCGGGAAAAGAAGAGCGGCCTTGTCCATGCCCTTGAGGTGCTGGAAGGTGTGGAGGGTATAGCCAGGGTATTCCTTACCTACAAGGACGTTGTGCGCCATGAGATGGTGCAGAAGATAATTACAGCCTACGACAGATACGAACATCGTTCATAGTACTTCAGTACAAAAGGAGGGGGCCGTATGGCACAGAGTCGGGATAAAAAGAGTGTAGCCAGGCTAAAGCAGGCCAGGCTGCTCAGCTTCCTGCTGCTGGTGTTGGCGCTGGTGCTGTCCTGCCTGGCGGCGCTGCTGTTTATATCAAAGGGCGAGGGCAATGCCCTTGCGGTTAATACCACGCTGAAAGAGATTGGCGGTGCGGCATATATGCTGGTGCTGTTCCTGCTGTTCGGCGGGTATATGACCTATCAGCAGAAAAAAATATTCTGCGATGCAAAGCTGATGACCATCGTTGTCATACTGATATCCATCATGCCATGGCTGCAGCTGGTATGCAATATGCTCAATGTGCATATCACTCCCATGCTTTTTGCGGTGATGCTTATTGCAGAGCTGGTGGATCACCGTATGGGCATAGCGGCGGCTGTGCTGCTGGCGGCGGAGTCCGCACTGTTTGCGGCGGAGGGAGAGTTTTTCTCCACGGCTGCGCTGGTGATGTGCGCGGCAAATGTGGCCTCTGGAATAGCTGCAGTGTTTGCCCTTAAAAAAACCTCTACCCGCAGCGGCATGATAGGCGCGGCGGTGGCGGGCGGCGCGGCAGGCGCATTTACTGCGGCCGCAATATACCTTATCCGCGGGGAAACCCTGCGTGCAGTGCTTACGGCAGGCGGCTGCGTACTTTTTTCCGATCTTTTTGCTGGGCTGCTTGTTACCGGTTCCCTTTCCATATGGGAGCGCCTCTTTGATATTGCCACCACCGCAAGGCTCAACGAGCTGCTGAATACCAATAATCCTCTGCTCAAGCAGCTTATGTACGATGCTCCCGGTACATATCAGCATTGTATGAATGTTGCGGCATTGGCCGAGGGTGCGGCGGAAAAGATAGGCGCAAATCAGCTGCTGGCCCGTGTGGGCGCAGCATATCACGATGTGGGCAAGCTGAGAAGGCCCCAGTATTTCAAGGAAAATCAGCAGGGAGACAACATTCACGATACTCTGTCCCCCCTTGAGAGTGCATCCATAATCATCTCCCATCAGAAGGACGGCGCAACCATACTCGCCAAGAATAAGCTGCCCGGGGATGTTATCCGCATTGCAGCTGAGCATCACGGCAATTCCCTTATGGCGTATTTTTACCATAAGGCATCGGAGGAGGGGGAAGCCAATCCTCAGAACTTCCGGTATCCCGGCAAGCGTCCGGGAACAAAGGAAGGCGCAATAGTAATGCTGGCGGATTGCTGCGAGGCTGCGGTCAGGAGCCTTGGAGAATGCACCGCCGAAGCCAGGGAAGCCATGGTGCATAAGGTTATCTGGAGCAAGCTGACGGATGGGGAAAATATGCTGTCCGAGGCGCCTCTTACCATAGCTGACATCAGCGATATAGAGCGCAGCTTCCTGCGCACCTTCGGCGGCCTTATGCATGACCGCATAGAATACCCCGAGGAGACAAAGCAATGACCGAGATATTCATGGAAACCACAGGGCCGCAGGATTGTCCCGATACGGTAAGCGCTGCCATTGAGGCCGCCCTTGCCCATAGGGGCCGCAGCGGACAGATAACAGTAACCCTTGTGGATGACGAAGAAATACATGAGATAAACCGCACCTACCGAAATGTGGATAGGCCGACTGATGTTATCAGCTTCCCTTCGGAAGAGGGAGAACACATTGCAGAGATACCCGACGGCTTTCTTGGGGATATTATCATCTCCATCCCCAGAGCGCAGGCTCAGGCGGAGGAATACGGCCATTCCTTCAGGCGGGAACTGAGTTTCCTTGCGGTACACGGCACGCTGCATCTTCTGGGGTATGACCACATGACTGATGAAGAGGCAAAGGAAATGTTCGGCCTGCAGGAGGATATTCTTAAAGAAATGGGGATACAGAGATAATGCAGATACACGAATACGAAATACGCAATATGATACGCATGGCGCAGGATGCAATGAAGAGGGCATATGTACCCTATTCAAAGTTTCATGTGGGTGCTTGCCTGAAGGCAGCAAGCGGCGCCTATTACCTTGGCTGCAATATAGAAAATGCCGCCTATGGGCCCACCAACTGCGCCGAGCGCACCGCAATGTTCAAGGCAGTATATGAAGGCGAGCGCAAGTTTGATGCGCTGGCGGTAATATGGGATGGGGATACCTATTCCGTGCCCTGCGGGGTATGCCGTCAGGTTCTGGCAGAGTTCTGTGATAAGGATATGCCGGTTATCTGCGCCAATAACAGGGGCGAATATGAAGTGAGATCGCTTGAAGAACTGCTGCCCTTTGCTTTTACAAAAGAGGATCTTAAGTAATGACAGGATATCTTTCCGGATTTGTAACCATAATAGGCAGCCCCAACGTGGGCAAAAGCACCCTGATGAACCGTCTGGTTGGCCAGAAGGTTTCCATAGTGTCCGAAAGGGCGCAGACCACCCGCAACAGGGTTATGGGCGTAGTCAGCCGTAAGGGGTATCAGATTGTATTTCTGGATACCCCGGGTGTTACTGTGCCCAAAAACAGGCTGGGCGAGTATATGCTGAAGGTAGCATACGATTCCCTCAATGAGGTGGAGGCTGTGCTGTTTATGGTGGATGCCATTGCAGGCATCAGGGAGAAGGACGAAGCAATAATAGAAAAGCTCCGCACGGCCAAGGCTCCCGTTATTGCCGCAATAAACAAGGCGGATATTGCCACGCTGGACCATATTGAGTCCGCCCGGGAAAGGCTTGAAAAGGAAGACTTTATTCAGGAAATAATCAAGATATCCGCTGAGGAAGGCAGAGGATTGGACAAGCTGGAGGCAGCCCTTAAGGCAAGGCTGGTGGAAGGCCCCCAGTATTTCCCGGAGGATATGGTTACAGATCAGCCCGAAAGGGTAATCTGCGGCGAAATGATAAGGGAAAAGGCACTCATGCTGCTTAAGGAAGAAGTTCCCCACGGCATAGGTGTCGGCATAGATAAAATGCATCTGAGAGAAGACGGAATGTATGATATCTGGGCTACAATTTATTGCGAACGGGACGGCCACAAGGGCATCATAATCGGCAAGCAGGGCCGTATGCTGAAGCGTATCGGCACAGAAGCCCGCAGGGATATAGAATGG
>JAZNUG010000203.1:0-2044 GCA_045592165.1 Clostridia bacterium
CTTCCACATCGGCAATGCCCGTCCCTTCGTAGTGTTTGATACCCTTCGCAGGTATCTGGAATACAGGGGCTACAAGGTAAAGTTCATCCAGAACTTCACCGATATAGACGATAAGCTCATCCGCAAGGCCAACGAAGAGGGCATCACCGTGCCCGAGGTTGCGGAGCGCTACATCAAGGAATACTACACCGACGCAGACGCCCTTTCCGTAGAGCGTGCCACCTGCAACCCCCGCGCCACCGAGCATATCCCCCAGATAATCGCTCTGGTTGAGACCCTTATCGAAAAGGGCCATGCATATCCCGCCGAGAACGGCGACGTATACTTCTCCGTTCGCTCCTTCCCCGGCTACGGCAAGCTGAGCGGCCAGTCCATCGAGGATCTGGAGAGCGGCGCACGCATCGACCCCACCGACGTAAAGCGTGATCCCCTTGACTTCGCCCTGTGGAAGGGCGCCAAGCCCGGCGAGCCCGCATGGGATTGCCCCTGGGGCAAAGGCCGTCCCGGCTGGCACATCGAGTGCAGCGCAATGAGCATGGAGCTGCTTGGCCCCACCTTCGACATTCATGCCGGCGGTCAGGACCTGGTATTCCCCCATCATGAAAACGAGATCGCCCAGAGCGAGGCCGCAACCGGCAAGCCCTTCGCCCGCTACTGGATGCACAACGGCTATATCAACGTAAACAACCAGAAGATGTCCAAATCCCTGGGCAACTTCCTGCTGGTGCGCGAGATCGGCAAGGAATTCGACCTTGAGGCGGTTCGTCTGTTCCTGCTGGGCGCACATTACCGCAATCCCGTAAACTTCTCCCGTGACCTGGTTGAGCAGTCCAACGCCGGCCTTATCCGCACCCGCACCGCCCGCGAGCGTCTGGCCGAGGCAAAGGAAGGCGCCGCCACCGATGCAGACGCCGCCTTCATCGCATCCCTTGAGGAATACAAGGGCAAGTTCTGCGAGGCCATGGATGACGACCTGAACACCGCAGACGCCATCGGCGTACTGTTTGACTATGCCCGCGCGGTAAACACCTTCGTTTCCGAGCCCCGCAGCCGCGAAGCTCTGGACAAGGCAGCCGCCCTCTTTGACGATATCACCAGGGTACTGGGCATACTCCAGCATCAGAAGACTGATGAATTCCCTGCCGAAGCGCTGGCTCTGCTTGAGGAGCGCGCAGTTGTCCGCAAGGCCAAGGACTGGGCCCGTGCAGACGCTATCCGCGACGAGCTGAAGGCAATGGGCTTTGCCGTTGAGGACAGCAAGGACGGCGCAAAGCTGAAGAGGCTGTAAAGCCTTTCGGTCAAATCCTATTGGGATTTGACCGAGTTACGCCCATTGCCTTAAGGGCAACGGGCGATCACAATCCTTACGGGGTTTTTACATGATTTTCTTATGGCAGCTGCGGCTGCCACCGGGCAGAAAATCATGCAGAGTATCCATCCCTTGCGGAATGGTTCCGCATTTGCCCCACATGTGGCCGAAAGCGGATTAAAAGCCTATTTCGGATAGGTGGCACTTGCCGCCAAATGCGAATTAAAAGCCCGGGATCATTTATTGCCATACCAACCATACCCTTTGCCCTCCCCTGCGAGGGCAAACTTGGTAAAGGGGCAAAACAGGACAATCGAACAAATGTTCCACGTGAAACATTTGGCGGCTAAAGTATAAAAAATGCCTGTGAGTTAATACTCGGTACACAAAGCACATATAAAATATCTTATTAATAATAAGTCCTTTAAACCTTTCGCTTTTCTTTCTCTTTTTGCTTCTTTTTCTCTTTATTTTCGCGTCCGAAAAGAAAGAGAAAAAGAAGAGGAAACCCAACATAAGGAGCACACATATGAAAATACCCGTAATAGGCTGCGGGCGATGGGGAAGCTTTATCGCCTGGTATCTGGACAGCATAGGCCAAGAGGTGTCGCTTTATGGCCGCCGTGGCTCAAAGCACATGGAGGCCTTTGAGAGCACCCGCACCAACGGCCTTGTAACGCTGAATGACAGCATAGCATTGCGCTATGACATTGCCGAGGCCGCAAAGGCTGACAC
>JAZNUG010000204.1:0-16947 GCA_045592165.1 Clostridia bacterium
CCGACTTGGTTGTCTTTTCTTCAACAGAGTGCTTTGTCTGAACGGCCGCAGGCGCAATGGATCTGGAAAATCAGAAGCGGGTAAAGGATATTGCCCAAAGGTTTGGCCCTGAGAACGTGGTGGTTCTTCTGGGCGCAGCCGAGGGCGAGGCATCCGGCCTTGCCGCTGAAACCGTCACCAACGGTGATCCCACCTATGCAGGTCCGTTGACGGGAGTCCAGCTTGGACTTACGGTTTATCATGTGTGCGAGCCTGAGATAAAGCAGGAATTCGACGAGGGCGTGTATGATCAGCAGGTCAGCATGATGGAGATGGTGCTGGACGTTGACGATATCGCCAATGAAATGTCAGCCATCAGAAGCGAATACTGCAAATACATCAACTAAGCCGCATAAAGCGGGGCGACAGGGTAAAACCTGCCGCCCTTTTTTATAATAATAAGCGGCTGCACTGGGCAGGATAAAAGCAAAAAGGACTGAGAAAGTATGAAAAGCATAATAAGGAGCACGGGCTATATTCTGGTGCACGGGCCGGATATGATGCTGCATAACGGAACAACTCAAACTGTTGAGCGCATTGTCAATCCGGATGGTGATTATCTTAAGGAGCTTCCCAAACACATCCGCAAATTTGATGAAGTATTGGCTTATTGGCCAAATCAGGTATACATAGGCAATGCGTCCCCTGATGAGCTTTCCGCTGTTGCCCAGCCATGGCATGACAAGCCTTGCCCTGTGCATGACAGATACGGCTTATTTGGCCAGATAATGCCTCAGGAGGAATTTCTGCTGCTGATGGATGCATGCGATGTGTTTGACCTTGTGAGGATGGATACGGCATTCGTATCAAAATACAAGGATGCCTTAGCCCAAAATCCCATGATGGACAAAAGTATTATTGAGAGGATAAACGCCGGTACGGATTCTGCCGAGGTAGCCCGCCTTGTGGAGCAGGAGGGGGCAGAGGGGTTATATCATAAGGGAAAGCTTGTGGGCTGCGTGCTGATGGCCCATGGAATAGACCCCAGTTTGTCCTCCCACGTTATGCTGGAAAACATAGCATACAAGGCATCCAGCGTACTGGCGCTGCTCACTGCGGTGCATAACGCCGGCATTGATAAGGGCGACATAGAGTATGTGATAGATTGCTCCGAGGAAGCCTGCGGGGATATGAATCAGCGTGGCGGAGGCAATTTTGCAAAGAGCGCAGCAGAAATCGCAGGGCTGAACAACGCAACGGGTTCGGACTGCCGCGGATTCTGCGCTGCCCCTGCCCATGCAATAGTGCAGGCGGCGGCTTTGGCGGCATCCGGCGCATACAGGACCATCGCCGTAACCTGCGGCGGCTCCACCGCAAAACTTGGCATGAACGGCAAGGACCATGTTAAAAAGGGTATGCCCATACTTGAGGATATGCTGGGGGGCTTTGCCGCAATAATAACGGCGGATGACGGAATAAATCCCGAAATCAACCTGAATATACTGGGCCGCCACACCGTCGGCACAGGCTCGGCTCCTCAGGCGGTGATATCTTCCCTTGTGACGGAACCGCTGGAACGTAACGGCCTCAGGATTACGGATGTAGACAAATATTCCCCTGAAATGCAGAATCCTGACATAACAAAACCTGCAGGCGCGGGAGACGTGCCCCTTGCAAATTACAAGATGATAGGCGCATTGGCGGTGAAGAGGGGCGAACTGGATAAGGCAGACCTTCCGGACTTTATTGCAAAGCACGGCCTTGCGGGCTGGGCGCCTACCCAGGGGCATATTCCTTCCGGCATACCCTACATTGGCTTTGCCTGCCGGGATATACTTGCGGGCAGGATTCAGCGGGCAATGATAATCGGCAAAGGATCCCTTTTTCTTGGCCGCATGACAAATCTTTTTGACGGAGTGTCCTTTGTTATTCAGGCGAATACCGGCAAGCAAGACGCAGCCGGCGCAAGCGAACAGGAGATAAGGGAAATCATTGCCAAGGCAATGAAGAACATTGCCAAAACAATGCTGAGTGGGGAATAGCGGCCTATGGAAAGAAAAATCATAGCAAAGGTATTTGCCGAAATTGCGGAAGGGCTGGAAACCGGTAATTACGGCAAGCGGCCCCGCATTGCCATTACAGGAATGGGCGGGGAACACGGAGAACAGAACGCCATGGAGGGGGCGCAGCTGGCCGCAAGGCAGGGCGTTGAGGTGTATTACATCGGTAGCCTTGAAGGGGACGGAGTTACAACCGTAAAAGTGCAGGATGAAAAGCAGGCCCATGCCGCTATGGAGGAAATGCTGAAAAAGAGAGATGCGGACGGCGCCGTTACCATGCACTATCCTTTCCCCATAGGAGTCACGACGGTGGGGCGGGTGACCACCCCCGCAAGGGGCAGTCAGGTGTTCATCGCCGCCACAACAGGCGCGTCCGCCCCGGACAGAGTGGAAGCCATGGTGCGCAATGCCGTCTGCGGAATTGCCGCCGCAAAGGCCTGCGGAGTGAAAAGGCCGACGGTAGGCATACTCAACGTGGAGGGGGCAAGACAGACCGAGCTTATATTGAAGCAGCTGCAAAAAGGCGGCTATGATATAAACTTTGCGGAATCAGCCCGCGCTGACGGCGGGGCTGTAATGCGGGGAAATGACCTGCTGACGGGAGAGCCTGATGTTATGGTTATGGATTCCCTTACGGGCAATGTGGTAATGAAGCTGCTGTCCGCTTTCAGCACAGGGGGCGCATACGAGGCTGCAGGCTGGGGCTACGGTCCCGGCATAGGGGAAAGCTATGATAAGCTGATACTCATAATCTCGAGGGCATCAGGGGCGCCTGTGGTGGCCAATGCAATACAATACGCAGCGGAACTTGCAAGGGGCAGAGTGCTGGATATTGCAAGGGGAGAATTTTTAAAGGCCGAAAGGTCGGGGCTGAGCAGATTGCTTGCGGAGAGAAGAAGTCCCGACGGGCCCGCCGATGCGGAAACTGTTTCAACCCCTCCTGCCGAGCCTGTTACCGCAGATATTGCCGGCATAGACGTAATGGATATTGAGGACGGAGTTAAGACGCTGTGGAAGCAGGGCATATACGCAGAATCCGGCATGGGCTGCACAGGCCCTATTGTGATGGTAAGCGAAGCCAATTATGAGCGGGCTGCGGAAATACTGAAGCAGGCGGGCTATATAGGCTGAAACTCTACACATAGTTTATTTCCACGGCACACCGATTCTGATAAAATCAATATCAGAACGGAGGAATGAGCCATGGATTGCGAAAAAATAGGACTTGCCATCAGGAATCTGCGAAAGGAAAAGGGAATGACCCAGCTTCAGCTGGCGGACAGGTTGAATATAAGCGACAAAACCGTATCCAAATGGGAGCGTGGCATGGGCTGTCCGGATGTGTCATTGCTGAATGACCTTGCTTCGCTTCTTGGCGCAGAGCTTGAAAGCCTGCTCAATGGGGAGATAAGCAAGGGGACTGCTGTGGCGGGCAATATGAAAAAGCTGAAGTTTTATGCCTGCCCACGGTGCGGCAATATACTTACCGCCGAAGGGGACGCCGCCATATACTGCTGCGGGAAAAAGCTGATTCCGCTGACTGCCCAAAAAGACAAGGAACAGCTCACCATGGAGCGCATAGAAAACGACTGGTTTATATCCGGTGGGCATCCTGTGGAGAAGGACCACTATATCGCCTTTGTGGGGATACTGACAGGAGACGGCTTTATGATGAAGCGGCTGTATCCGGAATGGGATATCATGGTGCGTCTTCCCTGGGCTGCTCATGGCAGGCTGATATGGTACTGCGTGAAGGATGGGCTGTTTTACAGGGACTTTTAGCAAAGCAGCTTTACAGTTTGTTTAAACATGGGGAATAATGCCGATGGTATACTTTTTCCATGAAGAAAATATTGCTGCAGAAGAAAAGAATATTTATATGCATAACCGCTGTGCTTATAGCGGCTGTTTTGCTTCCCTTTGGGATAAGCGGGTATGTGAAGCTGTCCGCAAAGGAAATGATAGCGGACAGAGAAGAAATGCCCGAGGGGAAATTTGACTGCATACTGGTGCTGGGCGCCGGGGTGTGGTCCGGCGGACGGCCGTCCCATATGCTGGCGGACAGGCTGGATGTGGCAATAGATGCCTATAAAAATGGCGCCGCGCCAAAGCTGCTTATGAGCGGCGACCATGGGCGAAAGGAATATGACGAAGTAAACGTCATGAAGGATTATGCCATAAATGCGGGAGTGCCATCTGAAGATGTGTTTATGGATCACGCCGGCTTTTCCACCTATGAAAGCATATACAGGGCAAGGGATGTTTTTCTTGCGAAAAGGGTATTGATAGTTACCCAGGAATATCATCTGTATCGTGCATTGTATGTGGCCCGCTCCCTTGGCCTTGAAGCGGAGGGCCTGTCCGCAGACCTGAGGACTTATCGGGGACAGCTGCGCTATGACCTTCGGGAGGTGCTGGCCCGGTGCAAGGATTTTGCAATGTGCATATTAAAGCCGCTGCCCACATATCTTGGGGAAGCAATACCGGTATCCGGCAGCGGAGATCTGACAAACGATTAAAACCGCTGATACAAAAAAGAACCGAATCAATCGGTTCTTTTATTTTTGCTTTGCCAGTTCAATCACGGCGGCGGATTTTTCGATTATCAGGCCGTAATTTTCACTTTTGTGGGGAATAATACATGAGGAGCAGTCCTTTATGCCCTCATTGGTATAGGTGAAGCTTCCGCCGCAGTTTTCCCCCAGCGCATAAAGGGGGCAAAAGCAGAATATGCAGCTGAATTCCTCAGTACCCTCGTGGCAGGGGTAATGGGGACAGGCTGTGTTGGCAAAGAAACGGCTGTTGTCCATGAATGCCTCCGGAATATGTATAGCAGTATTATTTCAAAAACAGGCTGCAAAGTCAATACAAACAAAGACCGCCATGGTTCTGTGGCGGTCTTTGCTCTTTAGGGGGAGAAATCTTATGGTTGGAGCTACTTATTTGTTACAGGCTTCCCTGTGCCATTATAATAGCACCCGAATATGGCGGAAAAATGCACGGTTCGTGTACGATTCGTAAAGTAAATATTAATAAACCGTGACCATGACCGTTATTCGGCAAAATACGCCGCTTTTATGCAGTTTGCAAGGGAATTTGCATCCTGAACGTCAAAGCGGATTGTCTGCATTTTTCCCAGCCATGGGCAGTTCTCATCCACGGCGGCATACAGGGTAAGATCGGGGCGCAGCACTGTGCTGCGGTAGCTATGCTCCTGCTGTTCAAACAGGGGGAAATCCCGCACCGCAATAAGCCTTGGTACGATACCCTGCACCGAAAGGATAAGGCCGGTTCTTTGCGCCATGGCGCTGTCCTTTTCGTCAACTATCAGGGCGCAGTCCGCAAGGCCCTTGTGGGGCTCGAGCAGCAGGTATGCCCCCCGCTCCATATCGGCGGGATTGGGGCCGTGGCACATACTCATGGCAAACTCCTTTGCTTACTGAATTTTACAGGGAGAACAGCAGCTCGTCATAACCGGGGAAGGGCCATGCTTCCTTGGCGGTGATGACCTCAAGGGAGTCGGCGGTGCCCCTGAGGGCGGCCATGGCAGGCAGCACAACGTCGCGGCAGTGGGCTGCGGCGTCAGCGGGGGCTTCCGGCATATTGGATATGCTGTCAAACAGGCGGCCGATGCCCTTGTGGAGGGAGCTTACGCCATCGGAAAGGGCGCGCAGCAGGGCATATTCCGCATCGTTGGGTACGCCAAGGCGGTCCTTTGCGGATACGGCTTCGGCGATCTTGGTTTCGTAGCCGATTACTGCGGGCATTATCATGCGCTGAGCCATGGTGATCATGGTGTTGGCCTCAATGCGGATAAGCTTGATGTAGTTTTCAAGGGAGATATCATAGCGGGATACCATTTCCCTGCGGGTGTATATACCCCTCTCGGAGAAGAGGGCTATATTTTCCTCAGCGATAAAGCGGGGCAGGGCGTCAACGGTACTGCGCAGATTGAGAAGGCCGCGCTCTTCGGCTTCCCTGGCCCATTCTTCGCTGTAGCTGTTGCCGTTGTAGAGTATGCGCTTATGCTCCCGCATGGTGCGGCGGATTACGCGGAAGGCTTCACGACGGAAATCCTCGGCCTTTTCAAGGCGCTCCGCAAACTCCGCAAGGGCCTCTGCCACGATGGTATTCATTACGGTGTTTGTATCCGCAATGGACTGGCTGCTGCCCAGCATACGGAATTCAAACTTATTGCCGGTAAAGGCGAAGGGAGAGGTGCGGTTGCGGTCGGTGGTGTCAATGCGCAGGCGGGGAATGGTGCAGATGCCGCTTTCCAGTATGCGGTCGCCGGCTTCTTCGTATTCTTCCTTGTGCTCGATGGAGGAGAGCAGGTCATAGAGGGTATCGCCGAGGAATATGGAGACGATGGAGGGAGGCGCCTCAAAGCCGCCCAGACGCCAGTCGTTGTTTGCGCCTGCGGCGCATACTCTCAGCAGATCCTGATGCTTGTCCACGGCCTTGATGACCGCAGCAAGGAATACCAGAAACTGCAGGTTGTCCTTGGGGGATTTGCCGGGGGCAAATATGTTCATACCGGTATCTGTGGAGAGTGACCAGTTATTGTGCTTGCCGCTGCCGTTCATGCCCTGAAAGGGCTTTTCATGCAGTATGCAGACCAGACCATGGCGAAGGGCAACGGTCTTCATCATCTCCATTACCAGCTGATTGTGGTCGGTGGAGGTGTTTGCGTCGGTGAATATAGGGGCCAGCTCATACTGGCCGGGAGCCACTTCCTTATGCTCGGTCTTTGCGTATACGCCCAGCTGCCACAGCTCCTGGTCCAGATCGCGCATGAAATGGCTTACCCTGCGGGATATTGCGCCGTAGTAGTGATCTTCCATCTCCTGACCCTTGGGGGGCTTTGCGCCGAAGAGGGTGCGGGAGCAGAAGACAAGATCGGGACGCCTGTCATAAAGCTCCTTATCCACCAGGAAGTACTCCTGCTCTGCGCCTGCAGTGGGGGTAACGCGGCTTACATCGGTATGGCCGAACAGGCGGAGTATCCTGAGGCTTTCCCTGCCGATAAGCTCCATGGAACGCAGAAGGGGTGTTTTTTTATCCAGAGCATCGCCGCTGTATGCGAAGAACAGGGTGGGGATACAGAGGGTGCTGTCCTTTATGAAGGCAAAGCTGGTAGGATCCCATGCGGTATAGCCGCGGGCCTCGAAGGTGGGGCGCAGGCCGCCGGAGGGAAAACTGGAGGCATCGGGCTCGCTCATGATGAGTTCTTTGCCGGAGAATTCGATTACAGGCAGACCATCCTTGCCGCAGCCGAGGAAACCCTCGTGCTTTTCGGCGGTAACGCCGGTAAGGGGCTGGAACCAATGGGTATAGTGGGTTGCGCCCTTTTCTATTGCCCATTCCTTCATGGCATCCGCCACTATGTCCGCTATATCGGGATTAAGGGGCTTGCCGATGCGTATGGTATCCTTAAGGGTGGCATATGCGGCCTCAGGCATGCGCTCCTTCATTACGGCATCGTTGAATACCAGTTCGCCAAAGTTTGCGGTGATGCTGTCAATCATTAGTATATCTCCAAATTATGCAAATATTTTTGTCGGTGTAAGATACTATATAAGTAAGCCCTGAATCTTATAAAGGGTTATGGCTATGCTTTCCCGCATGTAGTTATTGGGGGCGGCATACCATACATCCTTTGCGGCATATCCGTCCGCATATATGCCGTTCATGACGGCAACGCGGCCGGAACGGTATACGTGGAAAGCTGTTGTAACAAAGGCTGCGGAAGCATCGGGGAAACGCTGATCCAGTATTTCCCGGGTGAATTTGAAATTCTCCCATGTGCTTGTGGATTTGTCCTCCATGGTGATGCGGCCGGGGTCCACACCGCGGGCGACCAGGTAATCCTTCATGGCCCGGGCCTCGCTGATGTTTTCGTCATTCCCCTTGCCGCCGGTCACTATAATGTGGGTATCCGGGCTGTGCTCAAGGTATTCAAGGGCGGCGTCAAGGCGGTATTTAAGGGTGAGGGAAACTTTATCTCCCCGCACCGCGCAGCCCAGCACGATGAGCACGTCTTTATTGTATTCTGCCTTTTTTGCGGCAGCGGAGGAGAGTATGCTGCCCATTATGACGAAAAAGAGAATGGCTGCGGCATAGATTATTATGAGTATGGTCTTTATCCAGCGGCCTGCGGGCGTTTGAAGCAGGGGAGAAAGGTGGCTTTTGAATATGCCGATAACAAGAACGGGCAGGCCCATTATGGCTGGCAGTACCGTGCCGAGGTGGCCGTTGCTTACCGCAGAGAGAAACACCGTATCCAGCACCAGCAGCGCTCCTGCGACGATGAGGAAAATATGCACGCCTGTTCACATCCTTCCTGTTCAAACTAATCCACATTAAACTATACCATATTTATACTGAACTGAAAATAGAACACAGAGAAAAACAAACATGAATAGAAGGTAAAATAATGTCAGTCCGTTTGTAATGGATGGTGCTTTATGGTATACTCCTTAAGTACATAATGCCTTATTATGGGCAGACGGAGGACACTATGGGATTTATAGATAAACTGCTTGGCAGCACATCTGAGGCGCAGATCAAAAAGCTGATGCCGACGGTAAAGCGCATAAACGCCCTTGAGCCTGAAATTCAGGCCCTTTCAGATAAAGAACTCAGGGGAAAGACGGCGGAATTCAAGGCCCGCCTCGCAGGGGGCGCAACCCTTGACGAGCTGCTTCCCGAGGCTTTTGCCGTGGTAAGGGAGGCTGCAAAGCGCACCATCGGCCAGCGGCATTACGATGTTCAGCTGCTGGGCGGCATAGTGCTGCATCAGGGCCGCATCGCCGAGATGAAGACCGGCGAAGGCAAGACCATCACTGAAACCCTGCCGGCATACCTTAACGCCCTTACCGGCAACGGCGTGCATATCGTTACAGTAAACGATTACCTTGCAGAGCGAGATGCCCAGTGGATGGGCAAGATATACCGCTTCCTGGGCATGACCGTGGGCTGCATAATTCACGAAAAGACAAACGATGAGCGCAGGGCTGCCTATGCCTGCGATATCACCTACGGCACAAATAACGAATTCGGCTTTGATTACCTCCGTGACAACATGGTGGTTTACAAGGATCAGATGGTGCAGCGCGAGCTGAACTATGCCATTGTTGACGAGGTGGACTCCATACTCATCGACGAAGCCCGTACTCCCCTTATCATATCCGGCCACGGCGAAGAATCTACCGATATGTACGAAAAGGCGGATAGATTCGTACGCAGACTGGAGCGGGGTGAAAACATAATAAAAATAAGCAAGTCGGATCAGCTGATGGGCATGGAACAGCCCGAAAGCGGCGACTATATGGCGGATATAAAGGCACGTACCGTGGCGCTGACCCAGCGGGGCATGGAAAAGGCCGAGAAGTTTTTCGGCATAGAGGATATATCGGATTCTGCCAATACCGAGCTTAATCATCACATTCATCAGGCACTTAAGGCCCATGCCCTTTTCCAGAGGGATAAGGATTACGTGGTGCAGGATGAAAAGGTACTGATAGTTGACGAATTCACCGGCCGCCTCATGCTGGGCAGAAGATACAGCGACGGCCTCCATCAGGCCCTTGAGGCCAAGGAAGGCGTAACCGTGGAGCGGGAAAACCGCACCCTGGCTACCATCACCTTCCAGAATTACTTCCGCATGTTCAAAAAGCTTGCGGGTATGACGGGTACCGCAAAGACGGAAGAGCAGGAATTCCAGGCCATATACGACCTTGATGTTGTGGAAATTCCCACTAACAAGCCCCTGATGCGTAAGGACCTTAACGACGTGGTGTACACCAATGAAATGGCCAAGTTCAGGGCGGTTGTACAGGAAATCGTTGAGGTGCATAAAACCGGCCGTCCCATACTGGTGGGTACCATATCCGTTGAAAAGAGCGAATTCCTTTCCGATGTACTTTCCCGTCAGGGCATAAAGCATCAGGTGCTCAATGCCAAGATGCATGCCCGTGAGGCGGCGATAGTAGCCCAGGCAGGTACATTCGGCAACGTAACCATCGCCACCAATATGGCAGGCCGAGGCACTGACATACTGCTGGGCGGCAATCCCGACTTCCTTGCAAGACAGGAGCTGCTCCGGGAGGGCATGGAGGAGAATCTGGTGGAAGAAGCCACCGGCCATGCGGATACCGATGACGAGGAAATTCTTGCTGCCCGCGCAAAGTACGCAGCAGTATATGCCAAGCACAAGGCAGTTACAGATGCGGAGCATGAAAAGGTAGTGGCTGTGGGAGGCCTGCATATAATCGGCACAGAACGTCACGAATCCCGCCGTATAGACAATCAGCTCCGGGGCCGCGCAGGCCGACAGGGCGATCCCGGCTCCACAAGGTTTTATGTATCCCTTGCGGATGAGCTTATGCTGCGCTTCGGCGGCGAGCGTGTGCGGGATCTTATGGACAGGCTGAATCCCGACGGAGATATTCCCATCGAGGCAGGCATACTTACCAAGCAGATAGAGAATGCACAGAAGCGGGTGGAAAGCTTCAATTTTGACATCCGTAAGAATGTTCTCCAGTACGATGACGTTATGAACCGTCAGCGCGAGATAATCTACGGCCAGCGCCGCAAGGTGCTCATGGGTGAGGATATACGGGATTCCGTTATGGATATGGTAAGCGAATGCGTGGCGCTGCGCTGCGCCCAGTATTGCCCCGGTTCACTGCCTGCGGATGAGTGGGATCATGAGGGACTGAGGACAGAGCTTGCCATGCTTACCGGATATGACAGCGCAAAGGTGCTTGCCGGTATAAAGGATGCATCTGTTCTTGCAGAAACCGCAAATAAATTCGCTGTGGATGCCTATGCTGCAAAGGAAGCAGCCCTTATGCAGGGTGCTGCTCAGCTGGGAGTGGATGCGGATATGCGGGAGCTGGAGCGGGTAGTGCTGCTGCGTTCCGTCGATGAGCTGTGGATGGATCACATCGATGCAATGGATCAGCTCAGGCAGGGCATCAGCCTGCAGGCCATAGGCCAGCAGGACCCCGTAATCGCCTACCGCAATGCAGGCTTTGATATGTTTGACGAGATGGTTCAGGGTATACGCGAGCGCACTGTACGCAATCTTTATCATATCGTCATCTCCGCCAAGGCGCCGGAGCGCAAGCAGGTGGCAAAGCCAATCGAAACCGCCGGCGACGGCCCTGCAAAACCAAAGCGGGTGGAGAACAAAATCAGCCGCAATGCCCCCTGTCCCTGCGGCAGCGGCAAAAAATACAAGCAGTGCTGCGGCAAGGATAAGTAATTCGCCAAATACCGCAAATATGCCCTGATATGCTGGATAAAAACAGCATAGAGGACAGCATACGGTATGGCACGATACTTTCTATTTTTCCAAAATGTGCGCCGTTTTTCCGTGGAAAAGTACAGGCGTTCAAACAATATAAAAAATCAATCGCTTGAAAGGAAGTGAATAAGGGTGTTACAGCTTGACGAATACAGGCAGCAGCTTGCCGCCATGAAGGAAACACTTGAAAAGGCAGGTGAATCCCTTTGACGTGGCAGGATTGGCCGCAGAAAAGGAAGAACTGGAAGTAAAGATGGGCGCGCCGGATTTCTGGGATGACGTTGAGGCGGCCAATAAGGCCAATCAGCGCATGAAGGTGCTCAGCGCAAAGATAGAGAAATATCAAAAACTTCAGAGCGCAATAGAGGATGCGGAAGTTATGGCGGACATGGCTGAGGAAGAGGACGATCAGGCCATGTTTGACGAGTTGGTTTCGGATATGCAGAGCATCACCGAAAAGGTGGAGGCGCTGAAGCTGGAAACCCTGCTGAGGGGCCCTTATGATAGGCTCAATGCCGTATTGTCCCTCCATGCAGGCGCGGGCGGCACTGAGGCTCAGGATTGGGTATCCATACTGTACCGCATGTATACCCGCTACTGCACCGATAAGGGCTGGAGCATAAAGGAACTGGATTACCTTGCCGGCGACGAAGCAGGCGTAAAGAGCGTCACTTTTGAGGTTGAGGGCGATAATGCCTACGGCTACCTTAAGGCGGAAAAGGGCGTGCACCGTCTGGTCCGCATATCCCCCTTTGATGCATTCGGCAAGAGGCATACTTCCTTTGCTTCATTGGACGTTACCCCAATATTCGATGAGGATACCAATGCGGTGGAGATAAACCCCGATGATATCCGCATAGACACCTACCGCTCCGGCGGCGCAGGCGGCCAGAACGTCAACAAGGTCAGCTCCGCCATCCGCATAACCCACTTCCCCACAGGCATAGTGGTGCAGTGCCAGAACGAGCGCAGCCAGCTGCACAATAAAGAAATGGCCATGCGAATCCTCAAGGGCAAGCTGTTGGAGCTTGCGGAGCGGGAGCGCATGGAGCAGATGGCCGAGATAAAGGGCGAAATGAAGAAGATCGAATGGGGCAGCCAGATACGCTCCTACGTTTTCCAGCCCTATACCCTGGTAAAGGATCACCGCACCGGCGTGGAAATCGGCAACATACAGGGCGTTATCGATGGAGATATAGACCCCTTTATAAATGCGTTTTTGGTGCAGTCCTAAAACAAAACAATAAAAAAGAGACGCTTATGCGTCTCTTTTTTGTGCTGCTATATTATTTTATATTCTGCGCCGAATACTGCGATTTCCCGCTCAAAGGCCTCATAGAAAAGCCCCAGATGATACCCATCCATCAGCGCATGGTTGCACAGGGTGGACAGGGGCAGCATCTGCTTTCCCTCCATCAGGCGGTACTTGCCCCATGTTATGCGTGGGTTGCTGTCCGCGGGGATGGGCGTAGGCTGAACGATGCCGGTGAAAGCAATGTTGGTAACGGTGGAGATGAATATCTGGGGGAGAACATCTCCCATATCCCCAAGGCCTGTGCCTGCGGCTATCTCTGCCTGATGGGCAAGGGCGACGGGCAGGAATTCTTCAAAAGGCATGGAAGGGTCAAGGGTACAGTAACCGAATGTGCCGTCTGATCTTGCCACGGTGTGATTGGTAACGCAGGAGGAGAACTCTATTATCTCCCCATCCAGCAGCCTGCGGCGAAACTCCGGTATGGAGTTTGCAGCCTTTGCGGCGCACCACATTATGGACATGAACAGAGGATAGCCCTTTGCCTTTACCCGGGCAATGAAATCCGTAATATCCACATCCACAGTAACCCCAACGTAAGGGTAGGCGCAATCGTGAAACAGGGCAAAGTGCTCTGCCCTGTTGTATGTTGCCATGTCGATTTTGATGTAGTCTTTCATATGCTTAGAATCCCACTCCGTAGGTGCGTATTTCTTTTGTCTTTTCCGCGAGGCCCTCTATGGGCAGCTCTTTCATATGGATGGCAAAGGTTTTGTTTTCGCCGGGGTCGAGGGGAGCGTTTTTGGTGAAGTGCCATACGCCCAGGAGCTTTCCACTGTCATCGTAAAAGCCTGTGTATATAAGATTGAGGGAGCATTCGCCGTCGGATTCGAGGGAGCCTGTCATGGTGGTGAAGCCGGGGTAATTATCCGCAAGGTAAATGCTGCGGGGAGTTACCGGGATGCGGGCCGGGTCTGCCTGAGCGCAGGAAAGCTCCGCGGTCATTGCGGCGGCTGCGCCGGGGGTGAGGGAGGAATCCGGATTCCACCAGGCAATAAAGCCGGTTTCGCCGGGAAGAAGCACTGCGATATCGCTCATTACCGGGAGATAATCGTGGCTCTGGGATGCGCCGCCAACGGTGAAGGTGAGTTTTGATCCCGTCAGCACGATTGGGCAGTTGCCGGTGTTTTGGTAGGCTGCTGCGCCGTAAAGGGTGGGGCCCTCCGCGCCGTCAAATACATAGGCAGCAGTATCCGTTACCTCAACGGCGGGAGCAGGTGCGGCGGCAGGATCGGTTTGGGCGGCAGGCTGATCCGATGTTACCACTTCAAGCCCCTGTACCTCGGCGTTAGCTTCGGGCTGGGGCGTGGGGGCGGAATCCATGCTCAATGGGTCTATTGCAAAGAGGGAGGTTTCTTCCTGCTGCTTTTTGCCGCAGCCCGCCATAAGCATAATGGATAACGATATGCAGATGAAAATAACAATGCTCTTTTTCATACCCGGATTATATCATATTTTGCCCCTGCGAGATACGGAAAAGCGGTATAAAAATAAAAAGCTTTCTTTAATTTTCACGGCAAGGGAAGGGCAAAACCCTTGTTTTCTTATGGAAAAGGGGAAAGCTATTCAAATAAGCGATATGAAACCGATAGGCAAAAATAAAAACATGTGATAAAATAATCAAAGTAAGATTATGATAATATGCCGAAATCCGGGCTTTACGGATTGAGGCTGAAATTTGGAGGTATAAAATCATGGCAAAAAAGACCATTCAGGACGTTGAAGTTAAGGGCCTTAAGGTTCTGGTCCGCGTGGATTACAATGTGCCTCTCAATGAGGACGGCAGCATTTCCGACGATACCCGCATAGAGGCTTCCCTGCCCACCGTAAAGTATCTGCTGGATAACGGTGCAAAGGTTATTCTCTGCTCCCATCTGGGCCGCCCCAAGGGCGAGCGCAAGATGGAGTTCTCTCTGGCTCCCGTTGCAAAGCGCCTTGCAGAACTGCTTGACGTTAAGGTAACCCTCGCTCCCGATTGCATCGGCGAAGAGGTTGAAAAGATGGCTACCGAGCTTCAGGCCGGCGAAATCCTGCTTCTTGAGAACCTGCGCTTCCACAAGGAAGAGGAGAAGAATGATCCCGAATTCGCAAAGAAGCTGGCTTCTCTCGCAGAGCTGTATGTTTCCGATGCATTCGGCACTGTTCACCGCGCCCATGCTTCCACCGCAGGCGTAGCCGATTACCTCCCCGCCGTTGCCGGCTTCCTTATCGGCAAGGAACTGTCCGTAATGGGCGAGGCTCTGGAAAATCCCGTTCGTCCTCTGGTTGCCATTCTGGGCGGCGCAAAGGTAAAGGATAAGATCGGCGTTATCACCAATCTGCTCAACAAGTGCGATACCCTCATCATCGGCGGCGGCATGGCCTATACCTTCTACAAGGCAAAGGGCTATGAAATCGGCGACTCTCTGCTGGATGAAGCCAATCTGGGCCTTGCTGCAGAGCTGATGGAAACCGCAAAGGCAAAGGGCGTAAATATGGTTCTGCCCGTTGACAACGTGATCGCAACCGACTTTGCCGCAGATGCCGAGTATAAGCAGGTTCCCGCAAATCAGTTCATTCCCGGCTGGCAGGGCATGGATATTGGCGATAAGACCAGGGCGATGTTTGCCGAGATAGTAAAGTCTGCCGGTACCGTTATCTGGAACGGCCCCATGGGCGTATTCGAGTTCCCCAACTTTGAAAAGGGTACCGAAGCCATCGCCGAGGCCTGCGCAGAAAGCGGCGCCATCACCATCATCGGCGGCGGCGACTCCGCCAGCGCCATCACCAAGCTGGGCTATGCCGATAAGATCACCCATATTTCCACCGGCGGCGGCGCAAGCCTTGAGTTCCTTGAGGGCAAGACCCTGCCCGGCGTAGCTGCTCTGGACGACAAATAAAAAAACAACTTTTTACTGAAGATTGGAGATATACCCATGCGTAAACCCATTATTGCAGGCAACTGGAAGATGAACATGACCCCCTCCGAGGCAAAGGCGCTTATCAACGATCTCAAGCCTCTGGTACAGGATGCAAAGTGTGATGTTGTTATCTGCCCCCCTTACGTTGACCTTGCTCTGGCTGCAGAGCTGATCAAGGACAGCAATATCCGCCTTGGCGCCCAGAATATCCACTGGGCCGAAAAGGGCGCCTTCACCGGCGAAGTTTCCGCCAATATGCTCAAGGAGCTGGGCGTAGAGTTCGCCATTATCGGCCACAGCGAACGCCGTCAGTACTTCGGCGAAACCGACGAAACCGTAAACGCCCGCGCAAAGGCTGCCATCGCCGCAGGTATCACCCCCATAATCTGCGTTGGCGAGAGCCTTGAAGAGCGCGAGGGCGGCATGACCGAGAAAAAGGTTAAGGTTCAGGTTGCGCTGGGCCTTGCAGGCATTTCTGCAGAGGACGTTGCAAAGCTGGTTATCGCATATGAGCCTATCTGGGCAATCGGCACCGGCAAGACTGCCACCGACGAGCAGGCCAACGAGCCCATCGGCGTAATCCGCGAGACCGTTGCCGCAATCTTCGGCACCGATACCGCAGCAGCCCTCCGCATCCAGTACGGCGGCAGCATGAACCCCAAGAACGTCAAGGGCCTCATGGCTATGCCCGAGATCGACGGCGGCCTTATCGGCGGCGCAAGCCTCAAGGCTGTTGACTTCTCCCAGGTTGTAAATTACGACGCATAATTGTTATTAGATATTTTAAGGAGAACTGATATGAAGAAGCTTACCGCCCTCATAATCCTGGACGGCTTTGGCCACAGGGAGAGCAATGAAGGCAACGCCATCCTCACCGACGGCGCTGCAAATATCACCCGCCTTATGAATGAATATCCCAATACCCTCATCGCCGCCTCCGGCGAGGATGTGGGCCTGCCTGACGGGCAGATGGGCAACTCCGAGGTGGGCCACCTGAATATCGGCGCAGGCCGCATCGTATATCAGGAGCTTACCCGTATCACCAAGTCCATCCGCGAGGGCGACTTCTTTGAAAATCCCGCTTTCCTGGGCGCAGTGGAAAACTGTAAAAAGCATGATTCTGCCCTGCATATTTACGGCCTTACCGGCCCCGGCGGCGTTCACAGCCATCAGAATCACTTCTTTGGTCTGCTGGAGCTTGCAAAGCGTCAGGGCCTTGAAAAGGTATACGTCCACTGCTTCATGGACGGCCGTGACGTGCCCCCCGAGAGCGGCAAGGGCTACATTGAAAACTATCAGCAGAAGATAGCCGAGATAGGCGTTGGCAAGATAGCCACCGTAATGGGCCGCTACTACGCTATGGACAGAGACAATCGCTATGAG
>JAZNUG010000205.1:0-6408 GCA_045592165.1 Clostridia bacterium
CCCCAGGAATATGTGGGCGCCGTAATGGAAAAGCTGGGTCAGCGCAAGGCAGAGCTGGTAAACATGATCAGCGAACCCGACAGCGACAGCACCAGATTGATGTTCTACATACCTGCCCGCGGCCTTATGGGCTACCGCAGCGAGCTGCTGACGGATACCCGGGGCAACGGCGTTATGAGCAGCATATTCCACGGCTACGAGCCCTACAAGGGAGATATAGAAGAGCGCACCCACGGCAGCCTTGTATGCCATGAAACCGGCGACACCACCGGCTACGGCCTGTTCAATACCCAGGAGCGCGGCAGGATGTTCGTAGGCCCCGGCGTGCCCGTGTACATGGGTCAGGTTGTTGGCGAATGTTCCCGCAATGAGGATATCGTTGTTAACGTATGCAAGAAAAAGCACGTTACCAATATGCGTGCCTCCGGCAGCGACGAGGCCCTGCGCCTTACTCCTCCCGCAATACTCAGCCTTGAGCAGTGCCTTGAGTTCATCGCAGATGACGAGCTGGTAGAGGTAACGCCCAAGAACATCCGCATGCGCAAGCGTCTCCTCTCCAAGGATCAGCGCATGAAGCAGGCTGTCAGGGAGATGAAGGAAGACAATTAATCCCGGTACAAGGAGAAGCTGATATGATATTCGCCATTCCTCTGCTGATAAGCGCTGTGGTATATGGGGCAGCGGCTCTGCTGCCTGCGTATTTCCTTATGCGCTATATCTACCGCATGGATAAAATCGAAAAAGAGCCCATGAAGCTGTTGTTTTCCCTTGTGCTGATGGGCCTTGCGGCCGCCGCCATAGCAAGCGCGGCAGAGGGTATAGGCATAAACGTTCTGGGTGCATTTGTATCACCAAACAGCCGTGTGTATGTGATACTGCTGGCGTTCGTAGTGGTTGCGGCGGTGGAGGAAGGGGCAAAGTTCCTGCTGCTGAAAAAACGCACCTGGAATGAGCTGAATTTCAATTACCGCTTTGACGGCATAGTTTACGCGGTGTTTGTATCCCTCGGCTTTGCCGCCATAGAGAACCTCAACTATGTGCTGGGTTACGGCCTGTCCGTTGCCCCTATGCGGGCGCTGCTGGCTGTGCCGGGCCATATGGGCTTCGGCGTGTTCATGGGTGTATTTTACGGCAGGGCAAAGATATGCGACCTTCGGGGAGATGCACAGGGCCGCAGGGAAAACCTGATCTGCGCCTATCTTTCCTCGGTATTGCTCCATGGCTTCTACGATGCCTGCGTAATGATGGGCACTGTGCTTTCCACGGTAATATTCGTGGTGTTCGTGATAGTGATGTATCGCTGGGTAATAAGCCTTATCAAAAAGGAATCCGCTACGGATATGCCTGTGATGTAACATAAAACAATAAACAAAAACTCGCCCGCCGATATCTTCGACGGGCGCTTTATTTTATTTGACTTTTCTTTTTCTTTTGCTTCTTTTCTGTTTTCTTTTCTTCTGAAAAGAAAAGAAGAACGCCTGACAGATAATTTTAACCTGACTACACCACCATATACATCAGGAATGTGGTGGCTATGGCTGCAAGAACGCATACGATAAGGGGACACTTTTTCCATGCGAGAAAAGCTGCCACGGCGCCGCCCACAAGGCCGATAACAGGCTTTGCCGCATCCACGGACAGTATGCCGGGGAAAATCAGCACTGCAAGGGCGGTGTAAGGGATAAGCCGCAGGAACTTCTTTACCCTGGGGCCGAATTTCATCCTGCCCACAAGTACGGCAGGTATTGCCCGGGGAATGTAGGTTACGGCGGTCATGCCAAGGATAAGCAGAAAAATCTGGGTGTTACTCATTGGCGGCCTCCTTTTCTTCCTCAAGCTCCACAAAAAATACGCCAAGCAGTGCGCCCAGTATCATGGAGAGGATTATTGCCCAGCTGGAAGGAATGATAAGCTGGAAAAGGAAATTCATGAGGGCGGTTATGCACACAAGGCCGAAAAGCCGCATATTCTTCTTTACCGCAGGCAGCAGCATGGCAAGGAACGCCGCATATATGGCAATGCCGAAGCTGTTTGCCACCACGTCAGGCACAACCTGATTCAGCACACAGCCCAGGGCGGAGCTGAGGATCCAGGTGACATACATGGCAGTATTTGACCCCATCAGCAGGGCAAAGCTGTGCTCCTCCGCAAGGGAAAATACCGCAAAGGATTCATCGCACAGGGCAAATGCGCCCAGCATACGGTAGCCTACGGGGGTATCCTGCAGCCGGCTCATGGCGCTGCTGCTCATTACTATATGGCGAAGATTTACAAAGAAAGTTGCAATAACGATGGAAATAATGGGGGCGCCCTGACCTATCATGCCCAGCGCCATCAGCTGGGAAGAGCCTGCCATAACCATGGCGGACATAAGCACGGTCTGAAAAGCGGAAAAGCCGGTCTGCATGGCCAGCAGGCCGAAGGATATGCCTACCAGCACTATGCCGAGGCAGATGGGTATTGTAAGGCGTACGCCTTTCATAAAGGAAGCGTTCATGGTGTTTTCTCCAAAATTACAATTACACATATTGTATCCTAACGGACACCATACTGCAAGAAAAATGCAGGCCTTATTTTCTGCATGATAAAGGCCGCCGTCAAAGCTGACAGCGGCCTTTTTAAGCGGGTAAATTATGCTCTGTGCCTTACTCTGCGGTATAGCGGAGGATGGGGCTTCTGGCGGCGCGTACTTCGTCAGGACGGGCGATGTATGCGCTGTGGGGGGCATTGTGCATATACTCGGGATCGGTTTCTGCAAGCTCATACAGCTTGCGGAAGATATCCGCCGCCCAGTCCAGAGTTTCCCTGCTCTCGGTTTCGGTGGGCTCCAGCATAAGGGCCTCGTGAACGATGAGGGGGAAGTACATTGTGGGGGGATGCATGCCGTAGTCGATAAGGGACTTGGCAACATCCAGGGCGGATACGCCGGTGCGCTTCTTGAACTCGGACAGATCCAGTACGAATTCATGCATGCAGATGCGGTCGAATGCAGGTTCAAAGGTGCCCTGAATCCTGCGCATAAGGTAGTTTGCGTTAAGTACGGCGTTTGCAGAGGCCTCGGGGATGCCCTCGCGGCCAAGGGTCATGATGTAGGCAAGGGCCTTTACCACAACAAGGAAGTTGCCTGCGAAGCTGCGCATCTGCAGCTCGCCTTCGCCGTCCATAAGGGCGGAGGTGGGCAGGAATTCCTTAAGGTGAGCCTTGCAGCCTACCGCGCCTGCGCCGGGACCACCGCCGCCATGGGGGGTGGCAAAGGTCTTGTGCAGGTTCATGTGGATGCAGTCAAAGCCCATATCGCCGGGGCGTACAGCGCCCATGATGGCGTTAAGGTTTGCGCCGTCATAATAGCAGAGGCCGCCTGCCTCGTGAACAAGGCGGGTGATCTCCAGAATGTTTTCATCGAATATGCCCACGGTGTTGGGGTTGGTGAGCATAAGGCCGGCGGTATCGTTGCCAAGAACGGCTTTCAGGGCATCCAGGTCAACGCAGCCGTTGGGTGCGGAGGGGATATTCACCACCTGATAGCCGCACATTGCCGCGGTGGCAGGGTTGGTGCCGTGGGCGGAGTCGGGTACGATTATCTTGTTGCGGTGGCCTTCGCCCCGGCTTTCGTGATACTTCTTGATGAGAAGCACGCCGGTGAATTCGCCATGTGCGCCTGCTGCGGGCTGGAAGGTCATGCCGTCCATGCCGGTTATTTCGCAGAGGTATTCGCCTGCCTTGTCCAGCACCTCCCTGCATCCTGCGGTGGTATCGGCAGGGGCAAGGGGATGAACGGCGGTAAAGCCGGGCAGAGAGGCGATTTCCTCGTCAATGCGGGGATTGTACTTCATGGTGCAGGAGCCCAGGGGATAGAAGCCGCAGTTTACGCCATGAACATTGTGGCACAGCTCGGTATAATGGCGGGAAAGGTCGGTTTCGCTGATCTCGGGCAGTGCGGGAGCTTCTGAGCGCCTGAGGCATTCGGGAAGGGCAACGGCTTCAACATCGCACTTGCCAAGGATGCTGCTGCGGCGTCCTTTAACGCTTTTTTCAAATATCAGCTTCATTAGCTCAGCACCTCCTTCACGATGGCGATGGTCTTGTCAAGGACCGCCTTGCTTACCTTTTCGGTGGCGCACCAGAGTATGCCTTCTTCCACGGGCAGACCGCCCAGTATATCGGCATCCGCAAGGGCTGCAAGCACTTCCTCAGCCTTGGGCATTACGGTGACGAATTCATGGAAGTAAACGCCTGTGTACTTGAGGGATACGCCGGGAATGGCGCAGAGACCGTTGGCAAGGTAATGTGCCTTGGCCATGGACTGGCTGGCGGCTTCTGCCATGCCTTCGGGGCCCATGGAGGCCATGTATACGCCGGCTGTAAGGGCGCAGAGGGCCTGATTGGAGCAGATGTTGCTGCTGGCCTTCTCACGGCGGATATGCTGCTCACGGGCCTGCAGGGACAGTACATAGGCCCTGTCACCCTTTGCATCCACGGTTTCGCCTACGATGCGGCCGGGGAGCTTACGCATATGCTTGGTGGTGGTGGCCATATAGCCAAGGTAGGGGCCGCCGAAGCTCAGGGGCATGCCCAGAGGCTGGCCTTCGCCTACGGCTATATCCGCGCCGCATTCGGCGGGGGTCTTGATGATGGCAAGGGCTATGGGGTTGCAGCCCATTATGTACATTGCGCCTGCCTGATGCACAAGCTCACCGATAGCCTCGGCCTCTTCGAACTGGCCGAAGAAATTGGGCTGCTGCACATAGAAGGAGGAAACCTCTTCGGTGAGCATTTCCTTCAGAGCATCCATGTCGGTCCTGCCATCCTTGGCGGGAACGATGCGAAGCTCGTCATTGGTGCCGTAGCAGTAGGTGCGTACGGTGTTTATGGTATCGGGATGGGCAGCGGCGGAGATGAGGGTTACGCGGCGCTTTCTGTCCCTGCACATGGCAGCGGCTTCCGCGGCGGCGGTTGCGCCGTCGTATACGGAGGCGTTGGATACGTCCATGCCGGTAAGAGCGCAGATCATGGTCTGAAACTCAAATATGGACTGAAGCACGCCCTGGCTCATTTCAGCCTGATAGGGAGTATAGGCGGTAAGGAATTCTTCCTTGGCGGGAATGTACTTTACCACGCTGGGGATATAGTGGTCATAGGCGCCTGCGCCGCGAAGAACGGTAGAGAATACACGGTTCTTGCCGGCCATTTCGCTCATTGCGCGGCTTACTTCCAGCTCGCTCATGCCCTCGGGCAGGTTAAGCGGGCGGTCAAGGTACATTTCCTGAGGAACGTCTTTATAAAGATCGCGGTAATCCTCAAGGCCTATGGCGCGAAGCATTTCCCTGCGCTCTTCCCTTGTAGAAGGCACATAGCTTCCCATTGATTAGGCCTCCTCAGCGCAGAATGCCTCGTAAGCGGCGGCGTCAAGCAGCTCTTCGGTCTCGGTAACGCCGGAAACCTTGATGATCCAGGAGCCGTAGGGATCGGAATTGAAAACTTCGGGAGCATCGGCAAGGGCCTCGTTTACTTCAACGATTTCGCCGGAAACGGGGGATACCAGATCGGATACGGCCTTTACGGACTCTACATCGCCAAAGGCTTCGCCGGCGGTAACTGCATCGCCGACGCAGGGCAGGTTAACAAATACTACATCGCCCAGAGCATCCTGTGCAAAGTCGGTAATGCCGATAACGGCTACGTCGCCTTCCATCTTTACCCATTCGTGGGACTTGGAATACTTCAGATCAGTGGGGAAATTCATGTTGTTACCTCCAAATATGATTTTTAATTTTTAGTGTGTATGCTTTTTTATTATTGGGGCCCGTGAAGGGCCCCATATGCTGCAGATAAATTATACTCCCACCTCTGCAATGAGACCTGCAAGGGCAGAGTCAAATTCTTCACCCTTGAAGCAGTACTGCATTTCAAGATGCTCGGAGCGGAGCTTGATAACCTCGTCGGTGATATCCTTGTTGCGGAGGATGCAGTCGGCCATGAGAGAAGCCAGCTTTGCAAAATCCTCAAAGGTGAAGCCGAAGCGAACCATTTCGCTTACGCCCATGCGCAGTGCACCGGAGGCGGTGAAGCCTTCCTCATCGGGAGTGGCCTGATAGTTGACGATGATGTTGTTCTGCTCCAGACGCTCGGCAATCTCGGCGCCTATACCGTAGCCGACGGATACGATAACCTGATGGGTCTCGGTGTAATCGTTGGCAGGATCGCCTGCAACGTTGAGGCCCTCGGCCTTGAGACACTTGGCAAAGTGCTTTGCGCTGTCCACAACTGCCTTCTGGTATTCGGCCCTGAACTGGTTCATTTCGTATGCGGCCATCAGCAGACCAAGCTGGCTGCCAAGGTGATGGTTGGATACGCTGCCGGGGAATGCGCGGGACTCGATGGTCTCCCACAGGCCGTACTTCAGTTCGT
>JAZNUG010000206.1:0-8074 GCA_045592165.1 Clostridia bacterium
GTACTGAGGATGGCTGGGAGGAATACGTAACCTGCAGAAGATGTGATTACACAACTTATAAGGAAATCCCTGCCCCGGGCCATGCCGAGGAAATCGAAGCAGCAAAGGAACCCACCTGTACCGAAACCGGTCTTACCGAGGGCAAGCATTGCACCGTATGTAATGAAATATTGAAGGAACAGGAAGAAATCCCCGCTCTTGGCCATAGCGAGGAGTCTATTGCCGGCACCGAGCCCACCTGTACCACCAAGGGCCTTACCGATGGTGAAAAGTGCTCTGTTTGCGGAGAAATTCTGAAGGTTCAGGAATCCATCGACGCTCTGGGCCATGATGAAAAGGAACATGACGGCCAGGATGCTACCTGTACTGAGGATGGCTGGGAGGAATACGTAACCTGCAGCAGGTGTGATTACACTACCTATGAGGCAATTACCGCCCTTGGCCACACCGAAGCAATCGATGCGGCAGTACCCGCCACCTGTACCGAAACCGGCCTTACCGAGGGCAAGCACTGTGATGTCTGCGGTGAAGTACTGGTAGCACAGACCGTCGTAGATGTCCTTGACCACACCGAAGTGATCGATGAGGCAAAGGCCCCCACTTGTACCGAACCCGGCCTTGCCGAGGGAAGCCACTGTGGTGTATGTAACTTTGTATTTACTGAGCAGGAGGAAATCCCGGCACTTGGACACACTGAAGTAATTGACAAAGCAGTAGAGGCATCCTGTACCGAAACCGGTCTTACCGAGGGCAAGCATTGCTCCGTATGTAATGAAGTACTGGAAGAACAGGAAACTGTACCTGCTCTTGGCCATAGCGAGGAGTCTATTGCCGGCACCGAGCCCACCTGTACCACCAAGGGCCTTACCGATGGTGAAAAGTGCTCTGTTTGCGGAGAAATTCTGAAGGTTCAGGAATCCATCGACGCTCTGGGCCATGACGAAGAGGAACATGACGGCCAGGATGCTGACTGTACCGAGGATGGCTGGAAGGAATACGTAACCTGCAGCAGGTGTGATTACACTACCTATGAGGAAATCCCTGCCCTTGGCCACACCGAAGCAACCGACGAGGCAAAGGAACCCACCTGTACCGAAACCGGCCTTACCGAGGGCAGCCATTGCGATGTCTGCGGTGAAGTGCTGAAGGCGCAGGAGGATATTCCTGAACTTGGTCACGAAGAGGTAACATACGATGCAAAGGCTGCAACCTGCAAGGAAGTGGGCTGGAATGCATACGTAGCCTGCAGCAGGTGCGATTATTCCACCTACGAGGAAATTCCCGTTGCGGATCATGTGGAGGTTGAGGACGAGGAAATTCCTGCACTGTGCGAGGATGAGGGCAGAACCGCCGGCACCCATTGCGAGGTCTGCGGCGATATCCTTTCCGGCAGCGAGATAATCCCTGCTCTGGGTCACAATATCGTACAGTATGATGCAAAGAAGCCCGGTTTTGGAACTGTAGGCTGGGAGGCATACGAAGATTGTACCCGCTGCGGATACACCACTTATGTGGAAATTCCCGCACTTCCCGAGGCAAAGATTGAGACCTTTGATGAATTCATGATGTATCTGCCTATGCTGGAAGAACTGGCAATGTCTTATGCCATTGAGCATCCCGGCAATGATCCTGTACAGCTGGTAATCAAGTACATCCGTACCGGCGTTGATCGCTACAATGACGGTTCCTGGAACATTATGGCCGGCTATGAGGATCCCAACTTTGCAGAGTTCGTTCTCCAGGTGGAGGATATGTTTAACTCCGAGGCGGAAAATACTGATGAGATGCTTGCCATAAGCGGCCTGAAAAACATCCAAACCTTTGACCTGCCCAACGGAGACAGGGTGGACTTTGGCCATATGTTCGGCACTATGGATATCACCTATCATAACAACTTCAGCGTAAACCACGCTGACGTCGGCGGATGGGGCGGTGACCTTGCCGACCTTCTCACTGCTGCTGACGGCGCCGAAAAGGGCAAAGTCACCGGTACCATGAGCGAGATGGTTGCAAAGATTTCTACAGATTATCTCGGTGCGTACTTTGAAGACGGAAGCTTCAGCTATACTGATATTTACGGTGACCTTGACGGTTACTATGTGATGAAGCAGCTGGAGGACTTCGAGTTTGATATTGAAGCCGGCAATACAATGACTGCTATCTTCAGCGAGTACTTCACTGAAGAACTGACAGATGAGTTCCGAGCTGATTACCTGCTGAAGAACAGGCTCAATGGAGTAAGCTCCCGCGATGCAATAAGGGATGCGGTATACAATGCTTACAGGAGCAATTCCGTAATTGCAACTCTGGAGGGAACACGTGAGTTTGAGTCAGAGGCGAAAGAACTGGATCTGCTGAGGCAGGCATCCTGCTATGCCTTTGCGGATTATCTCTGCAAGCTGGCGGGTGACTATGTGGAGATCACAGAGAACAAGCACTATACTGTATACAACAGTGAGTTCTCTGTTCTTGCCCCCGGCATTTCCCAGGAAATTAAATATGCAACCTCTGCGGACAACAAGAACATGGTATACTATCTGGCCACTGCGGATCTGAACAGGGAGGATGTACATGTTCGCGTAAATGCAGATTATGACGAAAGCAGAATCCCCACAGAGGGTGATGCCTACGAGATGAAGCGCGTGCTGGATCAGGCAAACGCTGTACAGGACAAGTACGGCAATCCTGAAAGCGCGGATTACATTGAAAATTACAATGTTATCGTTGGCATAAACGGCGCCGGATACAACATGAATACCGGCGTGCCCGGCGGCCTGCTGCAGATGGATGGCAAGGTATATAATGGAATTTATACCGATGAAGATGACGGCTTCTTTGGCATACTGAAGGATGGCACAGCCATAATCGGTACTGCGGCAGAATACATGTCAACCTACAAGGATCAGCTTGATTTCGCTATCCAAAAGTTTGGCGCTACCCTTGTTGAAGACGGCAAGATAAGTTCCGCTGCTATCAATGGAGACAGGGCCAGCCGCACCGCTGTTGGTATCACAAGAAACGGCAAGGTTGTATTCATGGTACTGGATGGCCGCGGTGAACCCTGGTCCTGCGGCGGTACCATGGCAGAAATTGCACAGATTATGCTGGAAGCAGGCTGCGTTGATGCAATCAACCTGGACGGCGGCGGCTCCACCACCTTCGTTGCAAAACCCGCAGGTGAGGATGAGCTGAAGGTTGTTAACGTACCTTCCGACGGTGCTGCACGTTCTGTATGTACCACCCTTATGATGGCATCCACTGCGCCCAGCTCCACCGCGTTTGACCATGCAAAACTGAACGCAGAAACCAAGAACATGACCATCGGCAGCAGTGTACAGATCACCGCAAAGGGCGTAAGTGCCACAGGCAACGAGGCAGAACTGCCCGAAGGCACCACCTGGGCTGTCGATGATGAAAGATGGGGCACCATCAGCGAGGATGGCGTGCTCACTGCTCACAGAAACGGTACTGTTGAGGTTTCCCTGATGCTGGGTGAGGAAGTTCTCGGCACAATATCCATAAATGTTGTGGAACCCGATAAGCTGTACTTTACCAGAGAGAACGTAAACGTGGTTTACGGTTCCTCTGTTGCCCTGCCCCTCAAGGCGGCTTACAGCGGCAAAAATGTAATCATCAATCCCGATGACATCGTGTTTGAGCTGAGCAATGAGTCCGGCACAATGGACGGTTTCACCTTCAGTGCCAATGAGACTTCAACCTTCAAGAATGTCAAAGTAACCGCAAAGCTGAAGGCAAATGAGGAAATAACAGCATCCATCACTGTTGCAATGTACAATCAGGGCGATATGTCCTTCGACTTTGACAAGGCAACGGCGGGCAGCCGCCAGCTGGCATGGCTCAGGCAGGTTTCCAATTCCACCACCACCGACGAGATTACCTATATGGTGGTCGATAGCGAGGAACCCATGGAAACCAGCTACACCTTCGCCATTGATATGACTCAGATTCCTATCCCCGAGCAGCTTGCTGATCTGGTATTCATGCTGCCCGGAGCTGACATGGAAGGCGCATCTGCATGGATGTTCCTGATGCAGCTGGCGGAGCGTATCAATGACATGACCGAGGTTAAGCCCATCGTAAGGATTGATCCTAACTTTGACGTGGATATCAGTGGACTGAAGGTTGTAAACGATTACTTCGAACTGAAGGAAACCGTATTCAATGAGGAGGATAACAGCCTTACACTGATCCTGAACTGGAAAGATCAGACTCAGGCAATTGATCCTGAAACGGCTAATCCTCTGTGCATACTCAGCGGAATAAAGGTTACTCCCAAGGCAGATGCGGATTGGGGCAACAACAAGAGACTGACTGTTGTGCATGGCGGTGAGGTAAACTACACCGTTTACATGAGAGCAAACGCTCTGTATACACATGCAAGTAGTCCTGAAAACCAGGCAGTCTTCGGCGTCTATCCCTACATCGATCCCGATGATTCTGCAGACAGGGGCGGATACTTCAAGGGCGTATATGCTCAGTTTGAGGATACCTACAATCTGGTAGGCGCTCTCAAGAACGGCTGGTTTGTTGAGGATGGCGGCTATGCCTACTATGTGGAAGGCGAAAGACTTACCGGTGTTAAGGAAGCTGACGGTCTCTATTATGACTTTGGCGACAGCGGCATAAACATCGGCAAGATTCCTTACAACGGTCTGTTCACAGAGGATGGCGATACTTATTATGCCAAGCAGGGCGTAAGGGTATCCGGATGGTATAAGCTGGGTGATGACAATTACTACTTTGATGCCACAACTTTCAAGGCCAGAACCGGTGAAAGCGTTGTAAAGGATGATTCCGGCAACCATACCTACACCTTCGGCGAGGACGGTAAACTTATCCGGGGTGCATTCGTTGAAACTGCCAATGGAACCCGTTATTACTGGGCAGGCAAACTGATGAACCGAGTATGGTTTACCCTGGAAGAAGGCACATACTATGCAGACCACGACGGATATGTTGCATACGGTTATTACCCTGTATACGAGAACGCTACTGAAGACCCCATATGGTGGTACTTCAATGAAGAAACCGGCGTAAGGGAAAGACTGGGCGACGGCTTCATGTGGCATAAGGGCATGGAATACTACTGTGAAGACGGTGTGTTCTACTACGGCGTAACCGAGCTGGAGGGAGGACTTCTGTTCACCAGCAGCACCAACGGCTTGCTGAGGAAAAATAGCATGTGCTATATTTCCAATAAGCTTGACAGAACTGCCGGGCTTGAAACCGGAGCGTATTGGTGCGATGAGTACGGATATATCGTAGCTAATGGCCTTGTTGATATCGATGGTGATACCTATTATTTCAACAACTACGAAAAGGCAAAGGGTTTCACCAAGATCGGAGATGACTATTACTTCTTCCATCCCTCTACCGGCAAGATGTTCAAGAACAGCAGACAGTGGGTAGGAACAAACAGCTACGGTATTAAGCCTGATTACTATTACTTCCTTGAAGACGGCAGAATAGATCTCCCCGCTCCCGAAGTTGGCATCAAGATCGTTGAAGAAAACGGCAAGATGTACCTTACCATTGACGGCGTAAAGCAGAAAGACGGTCTGCATAAGCTGGGTGATGATTATTACTACGCCAAGGAAAGCGGCGAGCTGGCTGTAGATGAGGTCTACTATGTCTCCAAGACCAACGGCTATCTGAATGACGTAAAGGGATATTACGGATTTGATGCCGAGGCCAAGATAATCAAGAATGGCTTTATCACCGCCCCCAGCGGCGAATCCTACCACTATGTGGACCTTGTAAGAAGCAAGGGCTTCACCAAAATCGGCAATGACTATTATCTGTTCAATACCGGCAATGGCAGAATGTACAAGAACTGTATTGAATGGGTACCTGCCAATCCCTATGGCATTCAGACCGGTTACCACACCTTCCTTGAAGATGGCAGAATGGTAATTGACGAACCTGAGCAGGGCAGCGAAATAATCGTTGAAAACGGCAAGATGTATCTCATTATTGACGGCGTCATGCAGAAGGATAAACTGTGCGAGCTGGATGGTGAATACTACTATGCACAGGAAGACGGCGCGCTGGCTGCGGATGGCACCTACTATGTATCCAATACCAACGGCTTGCTCAATGATGGCGACGGTTATTACATGTTCGATGCAGACGGCAAGCTGATCAGGACGGGCTTCGTGACGGATCCCGATGGCAATACCTACTATTACAACAACCTTGTAAGGGTAAAGGGCCTGATCAGGATTGAGGATAATTACCGTGTCTTCGATGAGAATACCGGAAAGATGCTCAGGAATACCGTCGTATCTGTTGAAGAGGGCAATGCTTACGGCCTTGAAGCCGGCAGCTACCCCGTTGATGAAAACGGTGTTCTGGGTGAGAAGATTGCACAGAGCGAGTCCATGCAGATAGTAAGCCTGCCTGATAAGCTGGTATACTATAAGGGCGAAAGCTTTGTTGATGCCGGTCTCAGAGTACATGTGGTCAATAGCGATAACAGCACTGTTGACGTAACCGATGAGGTGGAAATCAGCGGATTTGACAGCAGCGCAAGCGGCGAAAAGACCATCACCGTTGCCTATGGCGATTACACAAATACCTTCAAGGTATATGTATTCAGCTTTAGCAATGTAAGCCTGAGCCTTGACGGCAGAGTAATAATCAACTTCTACTCTCAGTTCCCCGGTGCGGAAGCGGCCGGATATACTCCCGGCATCCTGTTCTTCAGGGATGAACCCGGCAAGGACGAAATTGCCGCTGCTTATGCAAGGGGTGAGGGCGTAACCGAGTACATCAAGGGCAATGACGGCTCATTCATGTTCAGCTATGATAAGCTGGCTGCCAAGGAAATGAACGACATGGTATATGCCGTACTGTATGCAAAGCAGGCCAATGGCCGCGTTGTATACGGCACGCCTTCCGGTATCAGCGTTGCTCAGTATGTTCCCATGGTACTGGATTCCTATACGGGCGACCGTGCGCTTCAGACGCTGATGGTGGATATGCTCAACTACGGCGCAGCGGCTCAGCTGTACTTCAACTACCGTACGGATGCTCTGGCAAATGCCAACATTGACAAGTGGGCGGATTGCGCTACCACCACCGTTCCCGAGCTTGTATCCGCTATGAAGCTGATCAATGACGGTATCACATCCGATGCTGTTAAGATCACCAGCGCAACCCTGTCTCTGGACAATGAGCTTTCCATCAACTTCTACACCGACGTTTACGGCAGTGTAGAGTCCGCAGAACTGCTCATCTTTGACAGCTATACCGAAGGCGGCACCTACAATGCCGATACCGCTTCCAGAAAGGTTCAGGCGGCAGAGCATAACGGACAGTATGTTGGCTTCGTACATAATATTGCTGCCAAGGAAATGCGCGACCGCTACTATGTACGTATGCGTGTTGTTCTGGAGGACGGTACTGAGGCATACAGCGGCATTGGCTGCTACAGCGTTGAAACATATGCCTACCTGACCAGGATGGGCGCCCAGCCTTCCGCCGCTCTCAAGAACCTGACAGAAGATATGATGAGATACGGCGATTCCGCATCTGCATACTTTGCAAGGTAGCGGCGGCCGGCATAAGAAGCAAAGGAGAAAAACATGGACAGAAGACGCATTGGTATTCTCATGGTTGCGCTGCTGTTTGCAGTTGCATCTGTAGGATGTGCGCAGCAGGAACCGGTGACTGATGTTATTCCCGAGGAAATAATCGTTACTCCGGAACCTACTCCCGAGCCCACCCCCGTACCAACTCCCGAGCCTACTCCGTTGCCTGAGAGGCCGACGCTGGATGGTTCCCAGACCTTGCTTAAGGCCATAGAACGGCTTGGAATAGCAAGCGTGGAGCTGGATAAGGTTTATTCCTCCGAGGAGGTTATTGCTCTGGTCGTAAAGGCACTGGGATATGAGGAAACTGCTATAAAAAACAATTTCCAGCATCCCTATGACGAAGTTTCACCAGAATACGATCCTTACGTTGGTTATGCCTATGCTACCTGGCTGGTAGCAGGCATATCCAATGAGGAGTTTGAGGCTCAGGGCGAGGCGGATGATAAACTGTTTACCGG
>JAZNUG010000207.1:0-3289 GCA_045592165.1 Clostridia bacterium
ATCAACGGCGAAGCCGTTACCCTGGGCGTGGAAAAGAAGTAAACCAATCACCGTTAAAGAGAGCCGCACACAAAAAGTGCGGCTCTTTTTCTCTGTGTTAATTACCGTTGCTTGCGCAATTCCACCCCTTGTTGGTATCATAATCCCGTCAAAAGGAGGATGCGGATATGCTTAATGAAAACATAAAGAATCTTCGCAAGGCAAAGGGACTTTCCCAGGAAGAACTTGCAAATGAGCTGAATATAGTGCGCCAGACACTATCAAAATGGGAGAAGGGCCTGTCCGTGCCTGATGCGGATATGCTGATAAAGCTTTCCGCCTGCCTTGGTGTTGCCCCCTCCCTGCTGCTTGGCGATGAAATCTATGACCCGGGCGAAAGCACGGCAGACCTTGCAGAAAAGCTGGAAAGGGAAAACGCCGCCCTTGCCCACCGCAATGAGCGGAACCGCAAGGCGTTAAGGTGGGTATCCGCAGCGCTGTGCGTGCTGTGCGTTTGTCTGCTCTTTTATGCCATCGTTCCCGCTCTGGCCGGCATTTCCTTAAAGGTTGGTCCTGCATCGATAGGTGTCATCGGCGGGGCGGACGGCCCAACTTCCATATACATATCCTCGCTTTCGCTGAATTGGCCCATGGTAATATTTGTATGTCTGCTGCTGGCCACCTCAATAGTAGGGCTCACTCTTTCCGGCAAAGGCCGCAGGTAAGTCTGCAAACCTCAAAAAGCGGTATCTACCGCTTTTTTTGACGCTCTGTGCCCTCCAATGTCTGGAGGGCCTTTTCTGCATTGCCTGCCGTCCTCAAAAATTTAACAACACAGCTTAATAATTTTATGCTAAAATAGAACCACACTCTTGGAGATATTTCTATAATGAAGCAAACCATAAAATCACTTGTCAAAATCCTCGTAATCCTCATACTGTACTTCCTTACCCAGGCTATTGTGATGACGGTATTTGCCGCCATAGGCGGCCTTGGCGTTGAGGGAGATATTCAGGGCGCAATGGAAGCCTATTTGGTGGAAAAAGCTTCCCTTATTTCCATTGTACACAATGCACTGATAATATTCTGTCTGCTGCTGTACCGCCGCAGAACCGCCGGCGCAAAGCAGGAACTGGTATTCAGCCGCCTTTCTGTTAAGGAAGCTGCCATTTGCCTTGGGGCGGGCGTGTGCTTCGCATTTACGGTATCCATGCTGCTGTCCCTGCTTCCCATACCTGCGGAAGCAATGAGCGCATACAGCTCCGCCGTGGCAGAAAGCGTAACCGGCTCTCCGCTGGAAAAGCTGATTTCCGTTGTAATTCTCGCCCCCATTGCGGAGGAACTGCTGTTCAGGGGAGTAATATACGGCACATTCAAAAAGAATTCCCGCCGCATCGTGGCTGTGGCGGCATCCTGCGCCATATTCGGCTTGATGCATCAGGACCCCGTATGGATAATATATGCCTTCCTGATGGGCCTCGGCCTCACCCTGACGCTGGATGCCTACGGCACCCTGATGGCCCCCATGCTGCTGCATATAGCCTTTAACTTCACGGGCGCCTTCATTGCCCCTGCTGTGAAAAGCGTGCTGGTCTATGTTGTATTTCTGATGGTTATCGGCTGCGTGATGTTTATACGCCATGCAAGGGCCCTTGCCCGTCGCAATTCCCAAGGAGATTAGTACAAATGTATCAGGAAACCAATACGTCAAAATCCGGTAAAAAATCCGACCTTCTGCTGTTTATAGGGCTGGTTGTGCTGCTGCTTGCCGCCCGCTTTCTGCTGAATCTCATACAGGCCCTGGGCGGCGGTGTTCTGCAGCTGGTTGTATTCATCGGGCTTGTGGCCATATGCTTCTTCGTGTTCAAAAAGCGGTTTTATACCTACCGCTACACCCTCTTCAACAAAGAGCCCGAAGAAGGGGAGCTTGATGCATACGGCAATCAGCTGGCCCTTGCAATGCCCCTGGGCACATTCATAATTGAGCAGATGAGCGGCAGCCGGGGCGGCATTGTTGCAAACATAGCCCCCGGGGATATGCTGCATCTGATAGCCCCTTCATCAGCCGCCGCCATAGGCATAATCGGCGCAGGCGATCATTCCTCCCTGAAAAAGCCCCCTCTCTACGGCAACGGCAAGCGGGAGAATGCACATATACTGCTCTATCGTGACAGCGGCGTAACCAAGGCACTGGCCTTCTACCCCTCTGCGGAGCTTGAGGATATGCTCAATGAGATAATTGCCGCCGTCAATGCATAGTTGCGGGGATGGCGAATAGGATATATAATTAATATAAAGAAACGGAGGAAAAAACGCATGAAGCTTATATATGCAATTGTGCAGAATGATGACTCCAAAAAGCTCATCCGTGAGCTTACCAACCGCCGCATCAGCGTAACCCGCATATCTTCCACCGGCGGCTTCCTTCATAACGGCAACAGCACCCTCATGATCGGTGTTGAGCCTGACCGTCTGGATGAAACCCTGGAAATCATCAAGGAAAAATCCAGCACCCGCAAGGAATACATGGTGGTTCCCTCTGCCGTGCCCGGCTATATCGACAATTCTCCCGCCCCTGTTCAGGTAACCATGGGCGGCGCAACGGTGTTCGTGGTAGATGTGGAGCAGTTCTACAAGTTCTAATTCAATAATGACCGGCATCAGACAGGCGGAGCGGCGGCTGCTTTCGGCTATTGCTGAAGGGCATATTCCCCACGCCTGTTTTATTTCCTGCCCGGATTATGATATGGCGGAGGTGCTCTGCAAAAAAGCCGCCGCCCTTTACTGTACAGGCGTTGCCGACCCCTCCCGCCTTGCAAACACCGCAGACTGCATAATCCCCACCAATTACAAGGCAGACACCATCAGGGAAGAAATAATCGCAGAGCTTGCAAACAGCTCCTTCTCCGGCGGCAAAAGGGCAGTTTTGCTCATCAATGCCCATACAATACTCGAAGCTGTTCAAAACATACTGCTCAAGTCCATCGAGGAGCCGCCGCAGAATACCATCTTCCTGCTGACAGGCAATCCCGCAGGCCTGCTGCCCACCATACGCTCCCGCTGCGCCTCCATACTGTGCGGTATTCCATCTGCAGAGGAAGTGGCGGCAGAACTTGTGAATATGGGTGCAGACAGCCGCGAGGCCGCCCTGTATGCAGCCCAGGGCGTAACCCTTGCCCAGGCAAAAAAGCTATGGCAATCCGAAGACCATCGGGCCCTGAGAGGTGCATCACAGGATGTGCTGACAGAGCGGCTGTCCGGCAAGCTTCCCTTTGAAAAGCAGTCCGCTGTCGCCTCCATGGACGGAGCG
>JAZNUG010000208.1:0-3636 GCA_045592165.1 Clostridia bacterium
AAGGCCTACGGCATAGTGGATGAGATAATACCCCCAAGGAGGTAATTGATGTCAAAAAACGACGAAAGAGGCACCGTTAAGTGTTCCTTTTGCGGCAAGTCACAGGATGAGGTAAACCGCGTTATAGCGGGTCCCGGCGTATATATCTGCAATGAATGCATCGAACTGTGTCAGGAGATAATCGACGAGGATTTCTCCTCCGCCGAGATTGACCTTACCGATATACCCAAGCCCCAGGAAATATCCGATACTCTGGATCAGTACGTGGTGGGTCAGCGCAATGCAAAGCGGGCGCTGGCAGTTGCCGTTTACAATCACTATAAGCGCATAAACGCAGGCAAGCAGAAGGATGATGTGGAGCTGCAGAAGAGCAACATCATCATGCTGGGACCCACCGGCAGCGGCAAAACCATGCTTGCCCAGACCCTTGCCAAGATACTGAATGTACCCTTTGCCGTAGCAGATGCCACCTCCCTCACCGAGGCGGGCTACGTTGGCGAAGACGTTGAAAACATACTGCTCAAGCTTATACAGGCTGCAGATTACGATGTTGAGCGCGCAGAAAAGGGCATAGTCTATATCGACGAAATCGACAAGATCGCCCGCAAGAGCGAGAACCCCTCCATAACCCGTGATGTTTCCGGCGAGGGTGTTCAGCAGGCTCTGCTCAAGATTCTGGAAGGCACCGTTGCAAGCGTTCCCCCTCAGGGCGGCCGCAAGCATCCTCATCAGGAGTTCATCCAGATTGATACCACCAATATCCTCTTCATCTGCGGCGGCGCATTTGCCGGCATAGAGGATATCATCACCAAGCGTACCGGCAAGTCTGTTATGGGCTTCGGCGCAGAGGTGCAGAGCAAAATTCAGAAGGACGTTGGCGAGATACTCAAGGGGATTCTTCCCGAGGATCTGCTCAAGTTCGGTCTTATCCCCGAGTTTGTGGGCCGTATGCCTGTAATCGTAACCCTTCATCAGCTGGACAGGAATGCCCTCATAGACATTCTTACCGAGCCCCGCAATGCTCTCACACGTCAGTACAAGCGGCTGTTTGAGATGGACGGCGTAGAACTTTCCTTCGAAAGGGAGGCTCTGGAGCTGGTTGCGGATATGGCTATCGAGCGCAAGACCGGCGCCCGCGGCCTTAGAGCCATTCTGGAGGATGTAATGCTGGATATCATGTTTGATATTCCCTCCAGAACCGACGTGGAAAGCTGCACCATCACAAGGGACGTTATCGAAAAGAAAGCGCCCCCGGTATTCGTATACCGCAAGGATGCAGGTCAGCTGCCCCCTCCTCAGCTGGGAGATGCCAGCTGACAAAAAGCCCCACAATAGTAATATCGGGGCCGTATAACCTTATCAACCATCCGGCAGGGCCCCGCGGAAGGCCTTGCCGGCTTACTTTTTTTTGATGAATTGGGAGGTATTGCAAATGAAAAAGGATGTAGTAATTATCGGCGCAGGTCCTGCGGGTATATTTACAGCTCTGGAGATGATCAAAAAAGGCAGCAAGCAGAGCATACTTATAGTGGAAAAAGGTCAGCCTGTGGAAAAGCGCCGCTGCCCCAAGGATAAGACCGGTTACTGCGTAAATTGCAAGCCTTACTGCCATATCACCACCGGCTTCTCCGGCGCAGGTGCATTTTCCGACGGCAAGCTGTCTCTCAATTGTGAAGTTGGCGGTGATCTGCCCAAGCTCGTCGGCGAGGATGTGGCTCAGAATACCATTGAGTATGCCGATAAGATTTATCTCGAATTCGGAGCAAGCACCCAGATAGAGGGCATTAATAACAGCGAAGAGGTAAAGGACATACGAAAGAGGGCCATAAAGGCCGGCCTTCGTCTGGTGGATTGTCCCATTCGCCATCTGGGCACCGAAAAGGCTCAGGATCTTTACTATGCCATCGAGCAGTATCTGCTCAATAACGGCGTGGAAATGATGTTTGGCTGGGAGTGCACTAACCTTATTCTGGAAGGCGAGGAGTGCCGCGGCGTATACCTTGCAAAGGGCGAGGAAACCTGTGCTGTGGAGGCAAAGCGCACCGTTGTTGCCACCGGCCGCAGAGGCGCCGACTGGCTGGAAAAGATCTGCGCCGAGCACAACATCGCCCATCAGCCCGGTACCGTTGATATCGGTGTGCGCGTAGAGGTGCGCAATGAGATAATGGAGAGGGTAAACGAGGTGCTGTACGAGTCCAAACTCATCGGCTATCCCCAGCCCTATAAAAACAAGGTGCGTACCTTCTGCCAGAATCCCGGCGGCTTTGTAAGCCAGGAAAACTACGACAATGACCTTGCAGTGGTAAACGGCCACTCCTATAAGGATCTGAAGAGTGACAACACCAACCTTGCAATACTTGTATCCCATAACTTCAGCGAGCCCTTCAATCAGCCCATTGCCTATGCTCAGAAGGTGGGCGAGCTGACCAATATGCTGGGCGCAGGCCATATTATGGTTCAGCGCTTCGGCGATATACTGGATGGCAAGCGCACCTGGCAGAAGGAGCTGGCCCAGTCCAACGTAAAGCCCACGCTGCCCGACGTGGTTGCAGGTGATATCACCGCCGCAATGCCCTACCGGGCCATGACAAACATAATCAACTTTATCAAGGCCATGGATGAAGTTGTACCCGGCTTCGCCTCCTACGAAACCCTGCTGTATTCTCCCGAGCTTAAGTTCTACAGCAACAGGGTAAAGATGGATACCCAGTTCAATACCAGCGTAAAGGGCCTCCATTGTCTGGGCGATTCCAGCGGCTGGACCCGCGGCCTTATGATGGCTTCCGTGATGGGAGTATTGATGGGACGTGAGATTGCCAAGGAAGGCTAAACCAAATACATAAATAAAAAGGAGCGGATTTCCGCTCCTTTTGTGCTGCGTCGATTTATACCGGCAGGCAGGATATCATCCATCCGCCAAGAACAAGGCTTGCTGTGTTGGCGGTGAGAGCATAGAGAACTGCCCGCTTTTGTCCGTGCTCAGCCAACCAGTCTTTGTAAATCAGCGACTCAAGGGTGAATACGACTATTTCTACCAAAATGTACATCAGGAACCAGTAGCCTTCTGCACCTATGAAGATAATATTAAGTGTCGTTTGGGAGATAAGGTTGGTGATCAAAACCAATTTTATGCTTTGCTTTGTTCTGTATCCGAAGGCAAAGAATATCGCACCTTCTATGATGAGGGTAAGGATGACCCGCATTGCGGCCAGCAGCGGCGCCCGCCATGGATTTTGTCCCTGTATAAGCTCGTTGGTTTTAAGATCCAGCGTCACTTGGTTATCATAACCAAGATATTCCTGAGGGATAGGGAATTCTGCTGCGCCGTCTGACCAGTTGACGATAAGTGTTGCATTTTTAAGCTGCTTGCTGCCGGGAATAGAACCGTAAAAGAATCTGTATTGTCCCTCCCAGAATCTATGTTCCGGCACCAATGCTGCGGATTCTCCGGAACCAAACTTCAAAGTGAGGGTAAGACTTTCGGGCGGGTCATTAACTATTACCGTAAGCCCCGGCGGCTCTGCGGCGTTTGCAAGGGCAAAGCCATAAACGGAGAGCATCAATAGCATTATGCAAAGCGCAAATAGTCTCTTTTTCATAAGATGTCCTCCAATGGAATGATATGTACAAATAAAT
>JAZNUG010000209.1:0-4057 GCA_045592165.1 Clostridia bacterium
CACGTAGCGAAACATTATCTCTGTGCAGGTTTCCTGCCATTCCACTCCTCCCGGTTTGAAGGGACAATGCTGGTTCTTTTATCATTTAACCGAAGAGAACCAGTACCATTTCCCCATAAAACTTAAACACAATGAAAGCGAGGAATAAATCAATGTCCAAACTGACTGAACTTGCAGCATGCGTAGAGGCCGGCGGCGTAGCCGATGTAGTAGCCCTGACCAGGGCCGCCCTTGACGAGGGCAATGCCCCCCTGGACGTACTGAACACCGGCCTTGTTGAACCCATCAACGTACTGGGCGAAAAATTCCGCACCGGCGAAATTTATGTACCCGAGCTCATCATCGCCTCCAAGGCAATGAAGATGGGCGTGGAAGTTGTAAAGCCCCTGCTGATGGGCGACGACTCAGGCTCCAAGGGCAAGGCTGTATTTGCCACCGTTGCGGGCGACATGCACGATATCGGCAAGAACCTTGTGGTAATGCTGCTTGAAAGCGCCGGCTACGAGGTTGTGGACCTTGGCATGGACGTTGAGCCCGAGGATATCGTTGAGGCCGTTCAGGATGACCCCGAGGTAAAGATCGTAGGCCTTTCCGCCATGCTGACCACCACCATGTACGCCATGAAGGAAACCATTGAGGCCCTGGAAGAAGCAGGCCTTCGGGATCAGGTAAAGGTAATGGTTGGCGGCGCCCCCGTAAACGAAACCTTTGCAAAGCAGATAAACGCAGACGGCTACAGCGCAAACGCACCCCTTGCCGTAGACCTTGCAAACAACCTGATGGCATAACGCATCTAAGGAGGGAATCGCCATGAAGATCAATCCCAGATTCAACGGACAGGGCATCAGCTTCCTCACCCGTGAGCAGATGGAAAAGATACACAGCTGCACCCTGCAGCTGATGCAGGAAACCGGCCTTGTGGTTCAGCACAAGGGCGCGCTGGAGCTGCTGGAAAAGGCAGGCTGCCGGGTGGAAAAGAAGCATGTATACTTCACCCCCAGCGTGGTTGAGTGGGCCATCAAGTCCGCTCCCTCCCGCATTCTGCTCTACGACCGTGAAGGCAACTTTGCCCTGGACGTAAGCGGCCGCAACGCCTACTACGGCGTTGGTTCCGCAGAGCCCCGCATCATCGACAGCTTTACCGGCGAGGTTCGCCTCTGCACCGAGGAGGACAACAGGAACTGCGTTAAGGTTGCAGACGCCATGCCCTACATCGACTATATGATGTCTCAGGCGCAGGTATATGACCACCCCAAGACCTCCTACGAGCACGAGTATGCCGCAATGATCCGCTACAGCTCCAAGCCCCAGGTGGTAATCACCGCAGATCTTGAATCCACCAAGAACGTGGTGGAGATGGCGGCCGTTGCCCGCGGCGGCGTGGATAAGCTGGTTCAGAAGCCCCTGTTTATCCTCTATTGCGAGCCCACCTCCCCCATGGTATGCACCAAGGAGTCCATCGACAAGGTAATGTACATGGCGGAGATGAACCTGCCTGTGCTGTACGCCCCCATCCCCATGAACGGCGCAACCGGCCCCATCACCCTTGCAGGCTCCATCATTCAGGCAAACGCAGAGTGCCTTGCCGGCCTTGTTATCGCCCAGCTTACCCGCCCCGGCTGCCCCTTCCTCTACGGCGCCATCATCACCAACATGGACCTGAAGAGCCTGCAGCCCACATATGCCTCCCCCGAGACTATGGTGGAATCCCTTGCCATGAGCGAGATCGGCCGGGAACTTTACAATCTGCCCACCTGGGGCACCGCCGGCTGCACCAGCTCCAAGCTGCCTGATGAGCAGGCCGTACTTGAGGGCACCCAGTACATCACCATGGCGGGCCTTTCCGGCGCAAACATCATCCACGATGTGGGCTACACCACCTTCGGCCTTGCCCATTCCTGCGAGCTGGTGGTAATGATGAACGACGCCATCGGCCGGGTACGCAGAATATTTGACGGAGTAAACACCACCGACGAATACCTTGCCATGGATGACATGCGCGAGGTTGGCCCCAAGGGTCACTACCTTGCCCAGGAAAGCACCCTTGTGAAGAACAGGGAAAACTGGGAATCCGCCCTTGAGGACAGAAACGAATATGACCGCTGGATGGCCCTCGGCGGCAAGACCATGGGCCAGCGGGCAAACGAAAAGGTAAAGGACATCATACTCAACGGCGAGCTGAACACCATGTCCCCCGAGAAGGACGCGGCGATAGTCGCCATACTGGACAGGATAGACAAGGCCGAGAAGGAAAGCATAGGCTAAGCCTTTGGGCCGGAACAGGTGGAGCGGCATGAGGATTGGAATAGGAATAGATACCGGCGGCACCTGCACAGACGCGGTAGCCTACCGGTTTGACGGGCGGCAGATACTTGCCTTTGGCAAGGCTCCCACCACCAAGGATGAACTGTCGATAGGTATAGGGGAAGCATTGGACAAACTTCCCCCTGAATACCTGCGCTCGGCAGAGGTTATAGCCCTCTCCACCACCCTCGCCACAAACGCCTGCGTTGAAAACAAGGGGGGCCGCGCCAAGCTGATTTTCTTTGGCATAGACCCGGATAATGTGGCCCGTGTGGGCAGGGAATACGGTCTCCCCTTGGATGATAAGCTGATATTTATAGACAGCCATACCCGCCCCTCCGGCGAGATAACCAAACAGCCGGACTGGGAGGAATTCAAGCGAAATATACCCGAATGGCTTGGCGAGTGCGATGCGGTGGGAGTTGTGGAAATGTTTGCCCACAAATCCGGCGCAGTACTTGAAAAGCAGGCACGGGAATACATAAAGCAGGCGCTGGACATACCCGTGGTATGCGGCCACAGCCTCTTTTCCGAAAGCAACATAATAAAGCGCGGCGCAAGCGCCCTGCTGAACGCCCGCCTTATTTCGGTAATTGAGGAATTCCTCAGGGCCGTATCCAAAGCCCTCAAGGACAGGGGCATCACCGCCCCCATAGTGATAGTCCGCAGCGACGGCAGCCTTATGAGCTCCGCCTTTACCGCCAGCCGCCCCGTGGAAACGCTGCTGTGCGGCCCGGTGGCAAGCGTAATGGGTGCGGCGGAGCTGACAGATGCAAAGGACTGCATCGTAGTCGACATGGGCGGCACCACCACGGATATCGCCTTCGTAAAGAATGGCAGGCCCCAGCGGGTGGAAGGCGGCATACGCATAGGCGGCTGGAGCACCTTCGTAAAGGGAATGTTCGTGGATACCTTCGGCCTTGGCGGAGACAGCGGCATTGTGCTCAATTCCGAAAGGCAGCCGGTGCTGGAGGAAGAAAAAGCCTATCCCCTCTGCATGGCGGCTGAAAAGTGGCCCTCCCTCCTTGAGCATCTTCGCCGCAGGGCGCAGGATACCGACCGCCTTATCACCCCCCAGCACAACATCTACGTTAGGGTGCGCGAGCCGGGCAAAAACGGCTATACCTCCCTTGAACGCAGCCTGATGGAATGGCTCTCAGAGCCCCACAGCCTGGAGGAACTGAAAAAGCTTCACGGCCAGGTGATAATGCCGGGCCATCTGATGCGGCTTCTTCGGGAAGGCATCATAATGCGCTGCGGCGTAACCCCCACCGACGTTATGCACGTCAAAGGGGATTTTACCAAATACTGCGCAGAGGCCTCCCGCCTCGGCCTTGAGGAGATGGCCCGAAAGGCAGGCCGTTCAGCGGATGAGCTGGGAGAGAGCATATACTGCGCGGTAAAGGAAAAGCTTTACCGCAACATAGTAAGGATACTCATTGAAGACGCCTTCCCCTCCCTCAAAGCCGAGGGAGCAGGCCCCGCCCCGGATATGCTCGCCAGGGACAGCTTTCGCAGGGCAAAGGCCGGGGACTGCAACCAGTTCCTGGGCTGCCGCTTCTTTACCCCTGCAAAGCTTGTTGGCATTGGCGCCCCCACAAAGCTGTTCCTTGAGGAAGTGGGCGCTCTCCTTGGCACAGAGGTTGTCACCTCTCCCTACTCCCCCGTGGCAAACGCACTGGGCGCAGTGGTGGGCAAGGCCTCAGCCACCGCAGTGATGGAAGTAAGCTACATGGTGGATGAGGATACCTAT
>JAZNUG010000210.1:0-1751 GCA_045592165.1 Clostridia bacterium
TATAAATAAAATTTGCTGAAAGGAGGAGCCGGGAATGTATATGGCGCCACTGTTCAGCGGCTCTTCCGGAAATTCTATATTGATAGAGGCCGGAAATACGCGGCTGCTGATTGACGCGGGAAAACCTGCGAAGTCCATCGAAGAAGCATTGAGCGGATTCGGCATTTCACTTAAGGATATAAACGCCCTGATGATAACCCATGAGCATTCTGACCATATTGCCGGAGCGGGAGTATTGGCCAGGAAATATAAGATACCTGTGTATGCGAATTCAGCAACATGGAATGCAATGGAAAATAGCCTGGGAAATATTCCTTATAACTGCAGACGGGAATTTGAGACAGGAAGGGATTTTTATATAGGTGAAATAAATGTTTTTCCCTTCCCTACGCCGCATGATGCGGCGGAATCGGTGGGATACTGCCTGTTTTATCACGGAAAAAAGATAACTGTGATGACAGATATCGGCCAAATGACCGAGAAATTATATGCATCTGCAGAGGGCAGCGATCTGCTGCTGATCGAGGCAAATCACGATCCGGAGCTGGTATCTTCTTCAAGATATCCTTATCCGCTGAAAAGAAGGATACTTTCCGACAGGGGACATCTTTCAAACGAGAACTGCGGAAGAGCGCTATGCAGGCTTTACAGATCCGGAGTAAGGGGAGCTGTACTGGGCCATCTGAGCAGGGAAAATAACTTTGAGCAGCTGGCCCTGGAAACCGTCAGGGCAGAGCTGGAAAAAGAGCAGATTCCCAGAGAAGATTTTAATTTATGGGTTGCTCACAGGGATGGCGTTACAGGACGGTTTGAGGTCAAGGAGGATTAATGAGGGTAAATGTATTGTGCGTTGGCAGGCTTAAAGAGAAATTCTATGCTGAGGCCTGCGCAGAATTTAAAAAACGCATATCAAGATACGCGGACATGGATATAATAGAAGTTAACGACGAAAAAGCACCTGAACAGCTTTCCGCTGCATTGATGGAACAGGTAAAGGATGCTGAAGGAAAGCGAATATTGGAAAAAATTGTAACCGGCGAATATATTATTGCCATGGACCTGAAGGGAAAGGAACTTACATCGCCTGAACTTTCCGAACTTATGGAAGAGGTTATGAACAGCGGCAAAAGCAGGATCAGCTTTATTATTGGAGGATCACTCGGACTTTCTGATGATGTACTTAAAAGGGCGGACAAAAGGATATCCTTCGGCAAGCCCACCTTCTCTCATCAGATATTCAGAATAATGCTGCTGGAACAGATATATCGTGCTTTTAAGATAATGAGGGGAGAACCGTATCATAAGTAAGGGTTTTTATATCAACTTTTCTTTTTCTTTTCAAGAGAAAAGAAAAGAGAAAAGTAGCAAAAGAAAAAGAAAAGCTGAATTATAATATAACAGAATAATTGCAAGGGTAAAAAATCCTCTCGGAATGAGAGGATTTTATGTTTCACGTGAAACAATAAAAAAAAGCAGCCCTGATTTGAGCGGCTTTTTTTTTATATATGGCTATTAATTTAATTATATGTTGTATAATCAGCTTTTATTTTTCTTTAAGTCAGCGGAATATTCCCCTATCATATCTGCCTGCGGACAGGTAAAAAGAAAGACAAAAAGAAGATAATAAAAACAACAAACTACATCCCAACAACAATACCCACCACAGCAGCAAGGCCGATGAAAGCGGCGGGGTGAAGGGATTTTAGCTTCTTTGTATTGGAAAGCAGCATAATCACCGCAAAAAGCACAAG
>JAZNUG010000211.1:0-2832 GCA_045592165.1 Clostridia bacterium
TTCCAGCCTCCCAATCACTCCGCTTCCCATAAAAAATAAAGCTGCCAATATAAATAACTGACCGGAGGAAAAGAAAATGTCCAGAAAGTATTCACTTGCTTATTTGACCATCCCCGGAACCAACCCCATGGAGCAGATACGTATTGCCAAGGAAGCGGGCTATGACTATGTCAGCCTCCGTACCATACCAATGCACCTGCCCAACGAGCCCGAGTTCATAATGGAAAAGGACGATGCGCTCTTCAAGGCTACCAAGGCTGCTCTTAAAGAATACGATATACCCCTTATGGACATTGAACTGGCACGTATTCGTCCTGATCTTGACATTGACGAGTATGAGGCTGCCTTTGAAAAGGCAGCTGAGCTGGGCGGCACAGATGTGCTGGGCAGTGTCTGGACCCGCGATAAGAACTTCTACATCGAGAAGGTGGCAAAGGTAGCGGATATGGCTAAGCAGTACGGTCTCTGCTACAATGTGGAATTCCTGCCCTGGGCCGGAATCCGCAACCTTCAGGAAGCCATCACCCTCATGGATGTACTGAACAGGGATAACCTTTTCATCATGGTGGATACTCTTCATGCCGGCCGTGCAGGCGTAACTGCCGCAGAGCTTCAGCGCACCGATAAGAAGTATTTCCGCTTCATGCATCTGTGCGATGGGCCTGCCGGTCCCGATGGAGATCCCGTACTGGACAACATTAAAGACGATCTTATGCTGTACACCGCGCGTGAAGCCCGCTTCTATCCGGGCGAAGGCGTGATGGACATAGCGGGAATGGTAGGGGCAATCCCCAACGTACCCCTCTCCATAGAACTGCCCAATGCAAAGGAAATGGCAGCCCGCGGCGCATTTGGCCACGCAAAGCAGTGTCTGGATACTGCAAAAGCATACTTCGCAAAGAACAACGTAGACTGATTCAGAAAGGAATTTAAACCATGATAGCCAATATCAAAACAAAATTCATCACTCTGCTGGGCAAGCCTCTGCATCAGTCCTTTGCGGCACGCATGCAGAATGCAGCCTACAAGGCAATGGGCCAGAACATGCTTTACTTCTATACCGAGGTAGAGAATGACCATCTGGGCGAAGTTGTACAGGGCCTTCGCAGCATGCCTTTTGCGGGTTTTGCCGTAACCAAGCCCAACAAGGTAGAAGTGCTTAAGTATCTGGATGAGCTGGATCCTCTCTGCGAGAAGATGGGCGCCTCCAATACCGTAGCTGTACGTGACGGCAAGCTTATCGGCTATAACACCGACGGCGTAGGCTTCAGAGTATCCCTTAAAGAAGAAACCGGTATGGATGTATCCGAAAAGGTATTCTTCTGCGCCGGCGCAGGCGGAGCGGGCCGAGCTATATGCAGCATCCTTGCCTATGACGGAGCCAAGAAGATATATGTATACGATGCAGTAGATGAAACCGCAAAGGAACTTGTGGATGACATCAATAAAAACTTTGCTCCTGTAGCAGAGCATGTTCCCTTCGCAAATACCAAGGAAGCTATGGAAATAGCCCACAATGCAGACATGCTTATTAATGCCACCGGCCTTGGCATGGCCGCCACCGCCGACAAGACTCCCTTCCCCAAGGAGATCCTCCGCAAGGAGCAGGTTTGCTTTGACGCTACCTACAATCCTTCCGAAACCTTCTTCCTCAAGCAGGCCAAGGAAGTGGGCTGCAAGATCATAAACGGTCTGGGAATGTCTCTCTATCAGGGCGCTGCCCAGATTAAGATCTGGACCGGCGAGGATGCACCCGTAGACGTGATGCGTCAGGAATTGATGGATATACTTGCGGGCAAACCTGAGGTAGGTATATAATTATTCGTATACTCAAGGTACTGTCACACATAAGGCTTCATAATTATTAATTTTAGAAAAGCCCGTGTGAAGCATCCTTAAGTAATATTAAGGGAGGTAATCTAATGAAAGTGATTAAATGGCTGGATGATCATTTCGAAGAATTCCTCATGATACTGTGCCTGGTGGCCATCACCGTGGTAATGTTCATGCAGGTTATCATCCGCAAGATCCCCTGGGTACCGGCTCTTACCTGGGCTGAGGAGTTTTGCCGCTTTGCCTGGATATGGAGCGTATTCCTTTCCTTGCCTTACACTATTAAGCGCAGCAGTATGCTCCGCGTTACAGTTCTTCTGGACCTTATGCCTCAGAAGGTGCGTAAGATCCTGGACATCGCAGTTGACGTTATAATCATTGCGTCTATGGCACTGTTGCTGTATCATGCTATACCTCTGGTACAAGACAGATTCATCAGCGCAGAAACTTCCCCTGCAATGCTGTGGCCTATGTGGATAATGTATTCCTTTATGATCATAGGCTTTGGTCTGGGTGTGGTGAGAGGCATACAGGTGCTTGTGCGCCATATTACCCACTTCAGCGAGAAGCAGCTCAGCACTATTGAGCAGACCATGAAAGAGGCTGCTGAAGAGGTCGCTATGGCTCAGTCCGCAGAGGGCATTGAACAAGAAGGAGGTAACGCATAATGGCAGCATTACTGGTATTCCTTGTATTCCTCGTAGGTATAGCGGGTACTGTGCCTATCGGTATCAGCATGATACTGGGCTCCGTTGCTCCCATAATGATAATGGACAAGGGCGGCTCCATCGTTCAGGTACTGAACAATACCTTCTCCGGCGCTAAGTCCACGGCCATACTGGGGGGTCCCCTGTTCATACTGGGGGGCGTCATCATGGCTGAGGGCGGCATGTCCCGCAGACTGTTCAACTTCTTTGCATACTTTGTAGGCCGTCTCCGCGGCGGTCTGCCCTGCGCATGCAAGTCGGATCGTAGCCATGTCGTTCTGTGAGCCAAGGA
>JAZNUG010000212.1:0-3601 GCA_045592165.1 Clostridia bacterium
AGGGTCGAAGTTTGATTACTTCCTCTCAGCCTGTCAATACAAGCTCCCCTGTATTTATTTGTGTGTATTATACATCTATCCGGGCAATTACTCAAGACACAATTTGAAGGATTGCGGCAGAAGCCTGAAAAGGCGAAAATATGGTATTATTGTCGCAAATCAGCATATCGCAGTTGCCAATCAAGGGCTGGATGGGTATGATTATGATAAGGGCAGGGGAGGGAGAATGTTGACACGGTACAGGCGCTCTTTTACAATGGACTTAAGATAAACACGTCAAATGCTGTAAATTTTCATTTCTCACAATCTAATTTGGAGGACGCTGCAATATGAAAGCACCCTGGAAAAAGTATATGATCTGTACTGCTGCGCTGCTCATTGTGGCCTTTATATGCATGGGCATAGCCAACGCTATTCAGACGGGGAGAGGTAGCATTAAACTTAGCGAGGGCGTGCTGGAATCGGAGTACGGCAACCTTGCTTTCAAGCTTTACAGGCCGGTGAAGGCCACAGCTGAGCGTCCGGCTCCGGCCGTGCTCCTGCTCCACGGTTACCAGAACGACCGTGAGACGGGCAGCGCATATGCAATAGAGCTTGCCCGGCGTGGCGCCGTGGTGCTGGCTCTGGATGAATATGGCCATGGAGCCAGTGAACCGGGCATGAAAGAGCGCGGATACGTCAACCATCAGGTAAAGGTGAACTATGGCCTTGAGAGCGAGGCGGAGGGCACCTACGTGACGATCGGCGGCCCCTCCCGCTTCAGAATAATGATGAACTTCTCAAACCTCTCCTTCTTTGACCCGTATTACAGCGCGGATGAGGAGGGGAACAGCATCAAGGACAGTTCCATGGGCGGTATTGCCGCCTATGCGTATCTTGCCGGGCTGGACTTTGTGGATGAGACACGCATGGGCGTGAGCGGTCATTCCATGGGTACCTGGGCCTCCTGGACGGTAGCGGCTGCCTATGGGGCAGGGGATGAGGCTGAGAGCATAGCTCCCAAGGCGGTAGTGCTCCAATGCGGCGAGCTGTTTACTGACGATGTGTATGACAGCGACGCTATAAAGTTCAACAATGTGCTGCTCCTGCAGGCAAAGTATGAGGAGTTCAGCTATTTCCGCGACTATAAGAACATGGTGACGGATGAGCTGCTCAGTACTCCGCTCAGAAGCGAATTCTTGGGCTGCGACCCAGCTGAGGCGGCCTGGAATACCACCTTTGGCGACTTTAGCGATGGTTCGGCCCGGCGCATAGAGCTGCTGAACACCAACCACCGACTGACTACCCATAATTCAAAGGGCATTGGCGTGGCCATGGGCTGGTTTATGGATGCGCTGGCAATGGATGGGCTTACCTCAGAGGTTTCTAACGTGTATATGATAAAGGAGCTGCTGGTGTTCGTGGCGATGCTCCTGTGCGTTGCGGCGCTGCTGCCCTTTATGGAGCTGCTGCTACTGACACCTTTCTTTGGGTCGGCAGCTCAGGAATTGCCCATGCGGGCTGTCAAGACAGGGGGAGCCTGGTGGAAAGGCGCCGTGATAACCATGCTTACCGCAGGGCTTACTTATCCCTTCCTGACACAGCTGGGTCACGGACTGCTGCCGCTTCCCGAGGGTGTGTTCCGCATGACGATAGGCAACGGATTTTTGTGCTGGTATCTGTTCCTGATAATCGTCATGCTTGTAACCACGATTGTTTCCCGTAAGCGTGCCCGTAAGCGCGGCGAGTCCATAGGATATGCGGAGCTGGGTCTTGCAAGAAATGACCATGGGGATGGTTTGGACTGGGGGCTGTTGGGCAAGTCCGCACTGCTGTCGCTGTGCATGGTGGGTCTGCTCTACGTATGCACCATACTGTTTGAGACGCTGTTTATGCTGGATCTGCGATGCATCTGGCCTTTCTTCAAGGGCTTTACCGGGGCGCGGGCGCTGCAGTTCCTCGTATATATACCCGTGTTCGCTCTTTTCTTCCTGCTCAATAACTCCAAGATATTCGCCCAGCTGCAGGTTGCGGGAACTGAAACGCCGGGCTTTAAGGGATTTATATCCTGCTGGTGGAAATATGCTCTGTGCATGGTGGGAGGTGTGTTGCTCATTGCGCTGATAGAGTATATCCCGTTCTTCATGGGAATAGGCCCGGGCGCAGATCTGCTGTTCAGCTCCACCTTCGGCGGACCCTTCATGTCCCTTCTGATAGTGTTTATCCCTCAGGTGCTGGTGTTCAGCGTGCTGTGTACCTACTGCTACCGGCGTACGGGCAGCGTATATACAGGGGCCTTCACCGTGGCGGCATTGGCCTGCTGGATAGTTACTGGCGGCTCCGCAATGCTGTAAGCAGTTAAGGACTGCACGGAGGATACTGATATAATTACAGGCTGGTCCATCTTATGATGGGTCAGCCTGCGTTTTGGAACGAAATAAAACAGAACCATATCGCCTTTAAGGCGATATTTGCATATGCTTACGCCGCTTTCTGTACTCCGTTTACGTCTATTATGGTATCCCCGCTGAGCCGCAGTTCGCTTACGGTGACAAACTCATATCCCTGGCTCTGTGCGGTTTCTATAAGGGTAGGCAGGTATTCCTTAATTTTAAATCCGTTGTTGTGGCAGAGGATTATACAGCCGTCGTGGAGCTTTGGCAGAACCGTGTCCAGTATGGTCTGGGCGCTGCGTTCTTCCTTCCAGTCGATGGTGTCTATGTCCCATTGATAGACTTCATAGCCCATATCACGCACGGTGGTGATTACCGTATCATTGTATTCGCCATAGGGCGCGCGGAATGCGGTAGTGCGCTTTCCGGTGATGCGCTCTATCATGTCGTCAAATTTATTCAGCTCTTTCTTTATCTCTGTCACAGACAGCTGATTCATGTGAGGGTGAGTGGCGGTATGATTGCCCAGCTCATGGCCCGCATCGTGTATTTGCTTTACTTCATCAGGATATTTTTCGGCACAGAATCCGCACAGGAAAAACGTGGCTTTAACATTGTATTTTTCCAGGGTTTCCAGAACAAATGGGGTCTTGTCGTCCTCCCAGGCCGCATCAATCTTAATTTGACCAAAAAACATTTTTGATCGTTAGCCCACTGATTTCTACTTAAATTGTCAGCTGACAGCGTAGCTGCCCGCATGCGCATGGATAACGCTAAGGCGTACTGCGTATCCGTTACCATAAGGGACAATGCCTTTAAAAACCACTCTCATCAGCGCAGCCTCAAGGAGGCCGCCGACGTTACAAATGAAATATATGCCCTTTACAGACAGCTTTTTGACGAACTGTGGGATAAAAAAACGCCGCTGCGTCTGCTGGGCGTTGCGTTGACGGATATAGACCGCACAGGCGGGAGTCAGCTTTCATTCTTTGAGGACCCTCAAAAGGAGCGGCAGAAAAAGCTGGACAAAGCCGCAGACGCTATACGCGGAAGGTTTGGTTCTGGAGCGCTTATCAGGGCATCCACCTACGACCCCAACATAAACGTGGGCAAAAAGCATAAGGCCCAGGCGGACCTCAAGAGCTTGGAACAGGCGGAAGAGAAAGGGCAGGAGGCAGATTAAAGGTAAAATAATAAATGCTCTCATGTGACGTGAGAGCATTTTTTGT
>JAZNUG010000213.1:0-2341 GCA_045592165.1 Clostridia bacterium
GTATCCCCCGAAGGCACCACCGTATTCACCTATCAGGGTGACGGCGACCTGGCTGCCATCGGTACCGCTGAGATCGTTCACGCCGCAATGCGCGGTGAAAAGATCACCACCATCTTCATCAACAACGCCATTTACGGCATGACCGGCGGCCAGATGGCCCCCACCACCCTGGTAGGCCAGAAGGCTTCCACCTGCCCCCTGGGCCGTTCCAAGGAGCATTATGGTGAGCCCATCCGTATGTGCGAAATGCTCTCCACCATCAACGGCTGTGTATACGCCGAGCGCGTATGCGTAACCGATATGGGCAACCTCAACAAGGCCAAGAAGGCCATCAAGAAGGCATTTGAGCTCCAGCAGCAGGGTGCCGGCTTCACCTTCGTTGAGATCCTGGCCACCTGCCCCACCAACTGGGGCAAGACTCCCGTAAAGGCCATCGATTGGCTCAAGGAGAACATGATCCCCTACTTCCCCCTTGGCGTATACAAGGACATTACCGCGGAGGTGAAATAGCATGACTAACGAAATCATCATTTCCGGCTTCGGCGGACAGGGCGTTATGGCTATCGGTAAGACCCTTACCGAGGCAGGCATGAAAGAAGGCATGGAAGTATCCTGGCTGCCTTCCTACGGCCCCGAAATGCGCGGCGGTACCGCAAACTGCAGCGTAGTTCTTTCCGATGAATCCATCGTATCCCCCATCGTTCTTGAGCCCACCGAGCTCATCGCCATGAACCTTCCTTCCCTGCTGAAGTTTGAGTCCGTGGTAAAGCCCGGCGGCACCATCTTTGTCAACAGCTCCGTTGTAGACAAGAAGGTAGAGCGCACCGACGTTAAGGCAGTTTATGTAGACTGCATCAAGATTGCTGACGAGCTGGGCAATGCCAAGGTAGCCAACATGGTTATGCTGGGCGCCTATATCGAAGCTATGAAGAACCTCTCCACCGATACCATCAAGGAGATGCTGGTTCACATGTTCACCGGCCCCAAGGCCAAGCTGGTTGACCTCAACATTGAGGCTCTCAAGCGCGGCGCTGCCTGTGTAGAATAATCATTTAAATAAAGGGGAAAGGTCATCTCGGCGTTTCCCCTTTAAATCGTAAAAAATCGCGCATTTTATCTAAATTTGTAAGTAAATACATTTATCATAAGGAGGACAAATATGTACGCAGATTTTGCAACCCGTATGGGCAACATAAAGGGCTCCGCTATACGTGCCCTGCTTAAGCTGGCTGACCAGCCCGACATCATCTCCTTTGCCGGCGGTTTCCCCGCTCCCGAATTCTTCCCCGTTAAGGAAATGGTAGAAGTTTCCAAGAAGGTTCTGGAAGAAGACGGCATGAAAGCCCTCCAGTATGGCCCCACCGACGGTCTTCCCTCTCTGCGTCAGCACATCTGCAAACTGATGGAAGTACAGAGCCTCAAGGCCGAAGTTGCCGATATCCTTATTACCGGCGGCTCCCAGCAGGGTCTGGATATGGCCGGTATGCTGTTCATCGACAAGGGTGACGTTATCATCGCCGAAAGCCCCAGCTACCTTGGCGCTCTGAACGCCTTCAAGGCCTATGAGCCCACCTTCGTAGAGGTAGAGATGGATGAGCAGGGTATGCTGATCGATAAGCTGGAAGAAGCTCTGGAAGCCAACAAGGGCAAGGTAAAGTTCATTTACACCATTCCCGATTTCCAGAACCCCACCGGCCGCACCATGACCATCGATCGCCGTAAGAGGATGGTAGAGCTTGCCAACAAGTACGGCGTATATATTCTGGAAGACAATCCCTACGGCGCTCTGCGCTTCGAGGGTGAAATCCATCCCGCCATCAAGTCCTTCGATACCGAAGGCCGCGTAATCTACCTGGGCACCATGTCCAAGATCTTCTGCCCCGGTCTGCGTCTGGGCTGGATCTACGCCTCTCCCGAAGTAATCAACAAGTTCAACATGATCAAGCAGGGCGTTGACCTCCAGTGCAACTCCATGGCACAGCGCGAGTGCGCCACCTTCTTCGATATGTATGACATCAATGAGCACGTTGCCAAGATCATCGAGACCTACCGCAAGCGTCGCGACCTGATGCTCGAGACCATCAAAGAGACCTTCCCCAAGAACGTATCCTACACCCATCCCGAGGGCGGCCTGTTCCTGTGGGTAACTCTTCCCGAAGGCGTTGACGCAGCCGACGTATTCACCAAGGCCCTTGAAAAGAAGGTTGCCTTCGTGGCAGGCGAACCCTTCTATCCCAACGGCGGCAATGCCAACCGCTGCCGCCTCAACTACTCCAACATGCCGGAGGACAAGATCGTGGAGGGCGTAAGACGCCTCGGCGAAGTGCTCACCGAAATGCTG
>JAZNUG010000214.1:0-12401 GCA_045592165.1 Clostridia bacterium
ATCACGGCGCAATAGAGCCCCATGGCTGCATTGCGGATTACGATGCAAGGGGCAAGCTGACCGTATACGCTTCCTCTCAGGATAGCTTTGCTGTGCGCGCAAACCTGAGCCGCATTTTCTCCCTGCCCATGAGCAAGGTGAGAGTTACCGTGCCTGCCGTTGGCGGAGCATTCGGCGGTAAGGTTGATATGATCGTTGAGCCTGTGGCGGCAGCCCTTGCAATTCAGTGCGGCAGGCCGGTTAAGCTGATTTACAACCGCAGAGAAGACATTGCCTCCTCCCGTACACGCCACGCAATGAAGATAACCATGCGTACCGCCTTCAACGATCAGGGTGAAATCCTCGCCGAGGATATGAAGGTATACTGCAATGCAGGCGGATATGCTTCCGGCACCAGCAATATCGTATGGGCAATGTGCGGCAAGTTCTTCAAGGTACACCGCTGCACCAATATGCGCTTTACCGGTTATCCTGTTATTACCAACACCACTCTGGGCGGCCCCATGCGCGGCTTTGGCAGCCCCCAGTGCTTCTTTGCCCAGCAGCGTCAGCTCAATCGCATTGCCAACTTCCTTGGCATGGATATGCTGGAGCTTCAGCGCAAAAATCTCACCCTGCCCGACGGCGTTGACTACCGCTTCAATCAGCCCCACGGCAACGCAAGGCCCCTTGACTGCCTTAACAGGGCTGTAGAGCTTATCAATTATGAATCCTGCGTGGAGGAGCAGAAAGCCACCGCTTCCGATCGCTACCGCATCGGCGTAGGCATCGGCGTAGGCGCCCACGGCAACGGCATGTTCGGCATCCGTGCAGACGATATTTCCGGCATCATCATCAAGATGAACGACGACGGCAGCTGCGTAATATTCACCGGCTCCCATGAAATGGGCAATGCTTCCATAACTACCCAGAAACAAATGGTTGCAGAAACCCTTGGCATTACCACCGATATGGTGGCCGCCATCAGCGCCGATACCGAGCTTACCCCCTTCCAGCTGGGCGACTATTCCAGCCGCGGCACATTCGTTACCGGCCGGGCTGCCCTGCTTGCAGCGGAAGACATGAAGGAAAAGCTGGCCTTTTATGCCGCCAAGCTGCTGGAAGCCAATGCAGAGGATTTCACCTTTGCAAACGGCTGCGTATCCACCCCAGACGGCAAGCATGCCACCCTTGAGGAAATCGTTATGTATGCCCGCTGCACCTGCTCCACCGAGCTTATGGTAGAGCGCACCACAGCCGCAAATGCCGCCGTTATCAGCTACGGCTGCCACATTGCCAAGGTACGCGTGGATACCGAAACCGGCAACGTTGAGCTGCTGGACTATGCTGCAGTGCATGATCTTGGCTATGCCATCAACCCCCTGTCCGTCCGCGGCCAGATTGAGGGCGCAGTACAGATGGGCGCAGGCTATGCCCTTTCCGAAGGCGTACAGATTGACGAGAACGGCAAGGTAAAGAACACCACCCTCAGAACCTACCGCATGCTCAGGGCCACAGATATGCCCCGCAACCTGTATGTTGACTGGATTCAGGAAGGTGAAGAGGCAGGTCCCTTCGGCGCAAAGAGCATAGGCGAATGTTCCGTCGTTCCCAGCGTTGCTGCCATTTCCAACGCCGTATCCAATGCGCTCGGTATGGAATGCAACCATCTGCCCCTTGACCCCAAGCGCCTTACAGAGCTTATGGCAAGCAAAGCATAAATATCAAAACAGGTAAAATTCCAATATAAAAAGGCAGGATATTTCCTGCCTTTTTTCATTATATTTTACTGAGCACGCAATCGGCTATTTCCCCGGCAATATCTGCCTCTGTAACGGTGCTTAAACCCTGCCAGCCCGGACAGCCGTTCACCTCGATAACAAATGTACTGCCGTCATCTCCCTTAATGATATCCACGCCGGCAATGTCAGCATTTACCGCTGCAGCCGCTTTGACCGCAAGCTCCTGCTCATATGGCGTAAGGGTATAGCCTTGAGCCTTTCCCCCTCTGGACCAGTTTGCATACCAATCGGTGCCTGTGCGCTTCATGGCCGCCCGCACTTCTCCGTTTATCACGAAGGCACGGATATCGCTGTTTGAGCATGGTATGAATTTCTGAAGGTAAGCTACGCTGCCCTTTTCTGCCATCCTGTCCATGAGAACAGCTATATCTTCTTTGGTTTTTATCCGCATAAGGCCATTGCCGCAGGATCCGAATATGGGCTTATATACCATATCGCCGCCCATCGCATTCAGCGCCTTTGCAAGGTCCTCTTCCCTGCCTTCGCAGCATACGGTTGGTGGAACCGGCAAGCCAGCCTCTTCCAGAAGAGCTGTTGTATAGTATTTATCCACGGTTTTTTCTATGGATTTCGGGGAATTGATACAGGGCATCCCACGACGCTCCAAAGTATAGAGGGCATCCATGCGATAAATCACCTGTTCCAGAGATCCGGCAGGTATTCCCCTTATCACAAGGGCATTATATTCCGCAAGGATGGGATTCTGCTCCCCCGCAAAACCGCACGGCCATTTCAGAGACTCTGCGGAAATGAAGGTACCCTCTGCTCCTCTCTTTTGAAAAGCACTACGCAGCTGTTCGCAATGCCAACCGCTGCGTATGCCAAATATCGCTATTCGCTTCATATTGTTCATTCAGCCGGAGTGAGTATTTCGCCCTTGCCCAGCGCCGCCATATCGCCGCGCCAGCGGGTGAAGGGACGGCCAATCCAGCTTTTAGGAATTTCCACGCCGCGCTGAGCCAGTTCCATGAACAGCACCCTGAGGAACATGGTATCCACATCCGCCGCCTTCTGGAAGCCTGCAGGTACAAGTTCCTTTGAGGGGAGGATGACCGTGCCGCGGTTCATGCCGCTGCAAAGCTTTGCGCCTTCTGCAAGACCGCCAAGAAACAGCACGGTGCCTCCCAGCATATCTGCGCACAGGTCTCCCTGAGCCTTGCCGTATACAACCGCAATGCCGCGGCGCATATCTGCGCCAAAGCCGCCGGCCACGCTGCCATGGAAAACAGCCAGTCCGCCCTGCATGGAAGCGCAGCCGTTCACGCCTGCATCTCCCTTAACGGTAAGGGTGCCGTCCTTCATGCCTTTGCCGGCATTTGCACCAACACTGCCATTGAAGGTAATCTTGCCTCTTTCCATGCCTGCGCCGGCGTTTATCATCGCATCATCGCAGCCTTCAACCACTTTACCGCACTCAGGGGTTTCGATAACCTCTGCATAGTCCGGAATAACCGCATTTTCGCAGCAGATATGGGAGAGGGCCGCCATATCCATAAGGCCTGCTTTGCTTCTGTTTATCTTAATAAACTTACCCATATCAGCGCTCCTCCCTTACCACATTGTTTGCCTTGATAAAGGCTTCTCCAAGATTGGCTCTGTCAAAGTCCACATCGATATAGGGCTGAATAATGCTCTTTACCCATTCCCTGTCGTATTCACGTCCGGGCTGGGCATATACTTTGTTTTCTCCGCGAAGCACGGCATAAGCCTTGCTGAACATGGCCTGCTTATCCGCCTGCTCCTTATACAGCGCAACGCCGCCCTCGGCGCCGATGCCAAGGTGACCCAGTCTGAATGCACCAAGCCTTGCGGCAGGGCCGGAACGGGTAAGGCGGGCAACTTCATCCATGGTGTATTCCCTGTCGACAGTGGGGAGAATACTGTTCTTCATAGCCTTGGGATTGACCTTTTTCAGTTCCTCATCCCTGAAATTCTTATCCATAAGCATGGCAATAAGATAAGGATATGCGCTGAAGGGACCGCCATTGGGATGGTCGGTGGTGAGCAGCATCTGCTCGGGCTTTTCTACGCACAGCAGCAGCTCAAGGCCGGTGATAAACTGGGTTGCACCCATAAGGTTATCACAGCTGTACTTGAGGGGCAGCACGGCCATGCCGCCGTCACGCTCCCACAGCTCGCTCCTTGCGCCCTTCTTGCCTGCGGAAAGGCTGCCCACAAAGGCAGTATCGCAGGAAGTGGCCGCCGCCTGACCGAACACAACAGCGCCAACGTCCGCAGTGATATTGGGACGGGCATTGATTGCCTCGGCAAGCTCAGGCGCAGCAGATACCAGCCTGCCCTTTTGGTTTTTCTTATATCCGTAAAACTGGAGATGGGTCAGATGCAGGGGCATGCCATCTGCCATGTCCATGGTTTGGATCACTTCGGTATATGCATCAGGCTTTGCAAGGTAGGGATGATGCAGATGCAGAGGATGGGGCAGCCCCATACGGCAATTGGCCTGCATCAGGCGCTTTGTCATCTGCCTCCAGCCTTCTTCGCCGCAGTTTGGATTGATAAGCTTAAGGCCCCAGCCGCAGGATACATCCAGCAGCCATGCAAGATACTGATCCAGTTCCTCGTCGCTGCCATTCTGCACCAGCTGCCTGAAACCGGGATTTTCACCAATCCAGGTGAGATTGAAGGCATCAATGCCCTTTATGGCATGCTCCTCCAGTATGGTGCGCCTTGCAGCAAGTGCAGGCATTGCCGCATTTACAACGGCAGTATAGCCCATATCCGTATACTGCTTTGCGGTATCCGATACGGTGGGTATGATTGGATTATTGGCATCGCGGAGCAGTTCAAGGGGCTCGCCGGCAAAGTGGCTGTGAATATCCACAGCGCCTGCCATAACCACACAGCCCTCGGCGTCCAGCGTTTCGCATTCGCCGCCGCCTTCAACGATACGTCCGTTATCAAACCAAAGTTCGCCAACTTCACCCTTTTTGCCATTGGCAGGGTCATAGATTTTTCCGTTGATTATTCTGATCATGCTTCCACCTCTTCCATAAGCCGAGTAAGCAGAGCAAATACGCTGTTTTCACCATCTCCTGCTGCCATGTCACAGGGTACGCCATCATAGCGGAGGGCAGTTCCGCCGCAGGATACAGCCTTTACAAGGTACTCTCCATCGTATCCCTCCGCCCCGATGGCAAAGCGGGGAGCATCGCCAACAGCTATATCCTTTCCCTCGCCTACGCGAAGTACAAGGTCACAGCCCTTTACAGGAATATTTTCCACAGCAAACTCACAGCCTTTGAGCATTTCATTGCCAAACCATGCTGCACTGCCGCCGGTTTCTTCCAGCATAACTTCATATGCACCAAGAAGATTTGCACAGGAGGGTATATGCATAATGCCTACCCTGTGCGCTTCGCCAACAAACCGCATCACAGTGCGGCGCAGTTCTTCGGTTATTCCGTCTGCCATCAGCACAACTGCGGCGCTGCCGGCATTTTTGATATCCTCATACAGGGACATGTATTCCTCTGCGCCTGCAAGTTTATTTTCCCTGAAAAGGGAAGCGACACAACGCCATGCATCCACAGTGAGCAGCCTGTCATCGCGCAGGGTCTTTACTCCGTCAGCAAGGCCAAAAGGCAGCTGACCGCCTGCATAAACAACCAGGTCGCAGTCATTCAGTGAGCTTTGAGTAACAGTGGGCAGCAGCGGCCTGTCCACAGACACAACCGCGCCAAGTTTCTTTGCAAAAGCCACTGCAAGGCGCTGTTCTTCCATTGATATACCGCCCAGTCCGTAAATCACGGGGGCGTCAGCCTCTTTAAGCTTTGAGACAAGCAGGTCAAATTCTTTCATTACAGTCCCGCCTCCTCCCGCAGAATTTCATAAAGGGGATATTTTACCTTGCCAAGGTTTCCGCCGTAATTGCCGGCAGTTATCTGCACCATGCCGGGGATTGCCGCAGCTTTTATGCCTGCGGCCATGGCCTTGCGGATTGCCTGCTCGCTATGGGAACATACCACCAGCTCGTATACGCAGTTTGCACCTTCCGGCAGAAGCGTTTCCTCCTCATTGCTGAGGGTGGGACAGAAGCTATGGTAGGTGGATGCAGTAAGCATCTTATACCTTGAGCCGACCTTGCTTCCGCTGCGTACTATGCCTCCCGGGAAAGGCAGAATAACTTCGCCGCAGGCCCGCATAGCCTCAACGGCCGCAGATGCGGCCTTGAGGGTTGTTTCCCTGTCTCTGCCCAGCAGGATAAGGTTGGAGTCGGAGCCGTCTTCGAATGTGCCGAAGCTTTCCTCGCAAAGAAATTCGCCATCCATTACCGGGATGCGCCAGAAGCGCCTGCCGAACATCAGCTTGCTCATCTGCCGTCCGTCGCCAAAATAGCGCAGGCTCTTGCCGATGTCTATTCTATCCCCGCCATCCCATCCGTTAAAGCAGGCAGTAGTAGGACAGGTCATGACGCACTGACCGACGCGGGCCAGAGTCTGCTCTGCCACCTTGGCTCTGTTCATGCTCATCAGCACCACGGACACGCCGGGACGTCCGTCCGGTCCGCATTCAAACTGAGACTCTATATCAGCCTCGCAGCCGCAGGCAATAATGCTGGTAGCAAAGCCGGTTGCCTTGCGTCCTGCCTCAAGAGCCCATTCCATTGTATCCGCCGTGATTATAAAGCGAGTGCCAGACATGAAAAAGCCTTCTGCATAGGTATCCTGTATTTCAACACCATTGATATGCATAGAGGTTCCCTCCGATATGTTTCTGAATTTTATGATACTCGTCCTACATCGCCCTTGTCAATGAAACAGAGGTTGTCCTTCATATTTAATTTTATACATGCACAAAATTGTATATAACGAATGCCGTTTGCTGTGAAAGTTGACACATTGCCGATATAGCAAATATAATATAATGTGAATAATGATATAATATGTTTATTATGTATTTTGTCTTATTTCCCGATTTTCTCACGTATACCCACACAAAAAATTTTATATAAGGAATGGTTTTTACAATGAACGGACTTATTCGCAACACCGCCAGCCTTTTCAGCAACAACGGAAAACTCTTTGTAATGGCAATGGACCGCGGAATGGTCGGTGTAGTACCCGGCCTTGAAGATGTTGCCGCAAAAATGTACGGCACTGCCAACAGCGAACTGGACGGCTACCTTGTAAACCTCGGTCCCGCCCGTCACATGGCCGACGAAAGACTCGTAAATAAAAAGCTGCTGCTTCGCACCTCCTTCGGCGGCTCTGCTTTCTGCGGCGAAAATCCCGACGGACATTTTAATTTTGTTTCTCCTGAGAACGTTCTCGCAATGGGCGCAGATGCAGTTGTAATGATGATGAGCATCGGCGAAGGCGATGCCGGCAACATTTATCAGGCCGCAGCCGCAATCGATGAATATCACAAATTCAGCATCCCCGTTGTGGTTGAAATTCTGTCCATGGACTTTGTAAGCACCGCCACCTATGACGTTCAGCTCAACGGCGCAAGGATCGCATCCGAACTGGGCGCTGACGTGGTTAAGGCATTCTATACCGAAAACTTCGACAACGTTATCGCAAACTGCACCGCTCCCGTTATGCTGGCAGGCGGCCCCAAGGAGAAGAACGTATACGAAGTAGCTGAAGCAGCGGTAAAGGCCGGCGTAAAGGGCTTTGCCTTCGGCAGAAACCTCTTCCAGGCCGATGACGCCGCCGAAAGGATCAGCCGCCTCAACGCCATCCTCCGCGGTTAAATCCAAATAAAGCAAGAAGGAGAGCACATGACAAGAAAGCCGGAGTTGACCCTTCTTTACAGCATCGCCCGCAGTTACTACATAGACAACCTGTCCCAGAGCCAGATAGCCGAACGGGAAAACATATCCCGTTCCCAGATATCCCGCCTGCTGGATAAGGCAAAAAAACTCGGAATAGTAAACATTACCGTTTCCCTTCCCGACGATCCCGATACCTACGAACTGACGGAATCTGCCGCCAAGGTACTGGGTATAAGGGAAGTGATTATCGCGCCGGTAGAATCCGACGTGGACGATCCCAATGCTATTTCCGAGGCCATTGCCCTGACCGCAGCCCAGTATCTTCCCAAGGCACTGAGAGACTGCAAAACAATCGGCCTTGGCTGGGGTATGACAATGTACAACATGTCTCTACGCCTCAGCTACCGCAATCTTGGCGAAGACCGCATTTACGTTCCGCTGGTGGGCGTATCCGGCGCATCCAATCCTTATCTGCAGATCAATACCATCGTGGACCGCGTTGCAGAGCGTCACAGGGCCCGCAGCTATTTCGTAAATGCTCCCGCCCTCAGGGATCTGTCCAATCCCATTACCAAGATAGACGAGCAGCGCATGGCCACCCTTGAGGCTTACTGGGACCGTCTGGATGCAGCGGTTTTCGGACTGGGTCTTCCCCCAAGATCCGGAGGCCTTTTCATGGAGGAAATAAGTCCCCGTATAAACGCGGAGGTAATCGCATCCAACGCTGCAGGCGATATGCTTTCCTATTTCTTCCACAAGGACGGCACCACATTTGACTTTGGCCGCAATTACCGCCACAATGCCTACGATATCCACAAATTCCGCAAGGTACGCAAGGCCATTTGCCTTGCAGGCGGCGCGGACAAGGCCGAGGGCATATACACCGCCGCAAGGCTGGGTTATTTCAATACCCTCATTACCGACAGCAACACAGCAAAAATATTCTATGATAAATTCAGAAGCGGAGGCGCAGACAAAGTATGAAAGCTTTATTCTACATGGGCGAAAAGCAGCTCGAACTGAAGGACGCACCTGCCCCAACCGGTGAATTCGTTCTTCGTGTAACCGGCTGTACTCTTTGCGGAACCGACCTTAAAACCTGGCTCAAGGGCCATCCCATGTTCACTCCCCCCTGCATACTGGGACATGAGTTCATCGGCATAGTTGAGCGGGCCCCCGAGGGCTGCGGCTTTGCCAAGGGCGATCCCGTGGTTGTGGCACCCTACGGCGAGTGCGGCCAGTGCGAGCTGTGCGCCAGAGGCGCAGGCGAGCTTTGCCGCAACAAGTACAACGTATCTTCCGGCGCTTTCTGCGAATACGTGGAGATTCCCACCGAATTCGTAAGCAAGGGCGTTATCCGTCTGGATGAAGCCGACGATGCATACACCCTGGTTGAGCCCCTCTCCTGCGTGCTCACCGCCATCGAAAAGATGAACATCACCGCCTCCAGCAATGTGCTGGTAGCAGGCGGCGGCCCCATGGGCACCCTGTTTGCCCTGGTAATGGCAGGCCAGAATATCCCCGTTACCGTAAGCGAGCCCAGCGAAGAAAGAAGAGAGCTGCTTGCTTCCCTCAACATCAAGGCAATCGCCCCCGAGGAAGCGGACCCCTCCCTTTACGACAACATCGCTGTGGCAGTATCCCTGCCCAAGCTGGTTGAAATGTATGTTAAGGGCATAGCCGACAACGGCACCGTTCACGTATTTGCCGGCCTTCCCAAGGATGCTCAGCTCAACCTTGATCCCTATGCAATACATTATCGCGGCGTAACCGTCACCGGCAGCTCCGGCTTCAATCTCACTACCTTCCACAAGGCATTTGAGATGATAAAGAGCCAGCCCGACCACTTCCGCAAGCTCATAACCCATACCTACAGCATTGAAGATGCTCAGGCTGCCTTTGAAACCCAGGCTTCCGGCCGTGCTTTCAAGGTATTGATTAAGCCATGAGAGCGGCAGTATTGATGAACCCTCTCTCGGGAGGGGCAAACCGTCTTCCCAAAGTCTGCTCCGCAATAAAATCCTTTCTGAAGGGATATGAAATTGTGGCTGCGGATCTTTTCGGCGGCAAAGTACTGGAGCCTGATATCCTGCTGAACATAGAGGATGGCCCCTTCATGCAGAAGCTTACCGCCGCAATAGACGCAGTAAGCGCATACCAGCCCGACCTGTATGTGGTTGCAGGAGGAGACGGTATTGCCGCCTATACTGCGGACAGGCTGCTTTCCCGTGACCCCCGATGTTGCCCCACCTTCGTCGGTGTTGCAATGGGCACTGCAAACGTGGGCCCTATCATCACCTTTACGGCGGAACAGCTGGAAAACATTACTCCGGATATGCTGCACTTTGAATCCTGCGGCGCAGTCGAAGCCTTTACAGACGGTACGCATGCAGCCTACGGTTTCAATGACATAGTTCTTGGCAATACGCTGCTGGCCACGGTGGACGGAGCTACATGCACCGTGAGCGCCGCAGCAATGTATAAGGACGGCAGCAAGCTTCCGGTTCTCCCCCACGAGCATCTGGCGTGCAGCCTTACCGTTACAAAAAACGGCAAGGCCCTTGCAACCGACCTTCACTCCACCGCCCAGATCATCCTTTCCACCGTGGAGCGCGAAAGACTGTACGGCCGTGCCATCGCAGGCGTTCTCTGCTTTACCCAGGACACTGAGGAACAGGCAGCAATGCTGCTGAGCCGCCGCCCCTTGGTAACCATCGCCTACGATCCCCGCGGCTATGAGGAGTTCGCCCTTTCCTCCCAGCTTCTGTTCAACAGAAACGACAGGATACAGGTAGACGGACTGCTTGACGACGTAATGATCATTGCGGATGGAAACCCCATCCCCCTGATTAACGGCAGCGCGGAATTCCGCTATCTGCCGGACATAATACGCATTGGAAAAATTTAGGAGGACTGCTTATGGAATCCAAAGCTGCCGGAGTTGCGGCAACTCCGAATCCCCCCGCAAAGAGGGTAAAAAAACTCACCATAAAAGGTGAAACCTACAGCTGGTCTGAGATCGGCATAGGCTGGCTGCTTCTGCTGCCCGCCCTGGCTTTCCTGGTATTTACTTTTGTTATCCCGGTAATACAGGTAGTTCAGCTCAGCTTCACCAACTACAACACCATTACCGGTGCCATGAGTCCCGCCGGCTTCTCAAATTACGTCTATCTCGTAACCGGCGATACCAGTGCGTACTTTTATCAGTCCCTGGGTCATACCGTTGTATACGCCGTTGTGCGTATAGGCTTCGATATTACTCTGGCTCTGCTTATTGCGGTAATGCTGGATTCCAACATCCCCCTGAAAAAATTCCTCAGGGCATCCTACTTTGCCCCCGTTGTAGTTCCCGTAGTAGCATCCAGCCTTATCTGGATCTGGTTCTACGACCCCAACGTAGGTCCCTTCAACCAGATTTTCGGCTGGCTGGGCCTGGAACCCATCAAGTGGCTGTATCATGAAAGCACCTCCCTCATGTCCGTTCTTATCTTCTCGATCTGGAAGGGTCTGGGCTACAACATGATCCTGTTCCTTACCGGTCTTCAGGGCATACCCGATTCCTATGTGGAAGCAGCCCGTATAGACGGCGCCACCAACTGGCAGCTGTTCTGGCGCGTAAAGCTGCCCCTGCTGAGGCCCATCATGTCCTTCGTATTTATGATGGACTTTATCGAAGCATTCAAGGCGTTTACCGAGGTCAACGTTATGACCCCCACCGGCGGTCCCCTCAGGTCCACAATGCTTATCGTAAACTACATTTACGAGCTGGCATTCACCAACGGACGTATGGGCCGCGCCGCTGCCGCCGCTATGATTCTGTTTGTGATCATACTTGCCTTTACCATCATCCGCAACCGTATGAACGCAAGCAAGACTGTCGACTACGATTAATCAAAGGAGGTACCCAGCTATGAAAAACAAAAAGAGCAAGCTCAAGCGTAAAAATTGGGGAACCTTCGCAGTACTCGCAGTCGGCTCCCTCACCATGCTGTTCCCCTTTGTATGGATGTTCCTTTCTTCCTTCAAAACCAAGGGTGACGTATACGTATATCCTCCCAGATGGATACCCTCTCAGTGGTCCTGGGATAACTTTGAAGCCGTATTCGAAATGATCCCCTTCCTGCGCTACTATGGCAACAGCATACTGACCTCAGTAGTACAGACCGCTTTGATCATCATTGTATCCATACTGACCGCATACGCCCTTACCAAGCTGCGTTTCCCCGGTCAGCAGCTGTTCAACACATTCCTGCTGAGCAGTATGTTCGTCCCCACCGTTGTTACCATGATTCCCCTGTATCTGACCGTTTCCAGCATGGGCATGGCCAACACCTACGCAGGCATCATCCTGCCCCAGATAAACACCGCCTTTACTACCATGCTGCTGGCCAGCTTCTTTGCGGCAATACCTACAGATTTGATAGATGCCGCAAAGCTGGACGGATGCGGATTCTTCAGAGTGCTTACCAAGGTTGTGCTGCCCAATTCCAAGGGCGCAATCTCCACTGCCACCCTGTTCACCTTCCTTGGCGCATGGAAGAGCTACACCTGGCCCCTCATCATCACCAACAGCACAGAATACCGCACGCTGCCCATCGGTTTGAAGTATCTGGTAACCGAGTCCAGCTCTGAGTATCAGATCATGATGGCTGCATCCCTTATGGCCATCCTGCCCGTACTGATTCTCTTCATCTTCTGTGAAAAGCAATTGGTTAAGTCTATTACCCTTACAGGTATGAAATCTTAAGGAGGAAACACAATGAAGCGCAATGTAAAGATCCTGTCCCTTGTGATGGCCGTGGCAATGATGCTGTCTGTCACCGGCTGTCTGCCCGCCCCCGCTGCCCCCGTTACCGAAACCCCGGTAAATGAAGGCCTTGACT
>JAZNUG010000215.1:0-17377 GCA_045592165.1 Clostridia bacterium
AGGCCGTTGCTCTATCCTGCTGAGCTACAGGCGCTCGCCCGGGTCCGTTTACCCTTGCCGCAGTAGTGCTGAAAAGCCATACCGCCGACATCAACGTATTTTATCAGAAAGATACAATACTGTCAAGGGTTAAGAAGATGGAAATACATATAATATGCATGGGCCTCTCCTTGACATTTTATGCGGGCAATTGTATAATTTATCCGATATCGGCTGTGAGCGGAAGAGCGGCGCAGCCATGCCCCCAAAAGAGAGCCGCAGGCCATGGCTGAAAGCCGCGGCAGAGGGTATAGCGCCGGAGACACCCGTGAGCCGGCGGGCAGATAAAGCCCGTCCGATTTGCCCCCGTTACAGGGCTTTGAGCCGGGGCCTATGTGGCCCAATTAGGGTGGTACCGCGGGTCTCCCGTCCCTTATCCAAGGACGGAAGACCCTTTTTGTTTAGTGTTTTCATCCGGATACATAATAAAAAGAAAGAATGTGAGGTCTATCATGGCAATTCAGGCGCCCAAGGGCACAAAGGACGTTATACCCGCCGAGAGCTACAAGTGGCAGTATATCGAAAGCGTAGCGCGCAAGGTGTGCGACGAGTTCGGCTTCAGCGAAGTACGCACTCCCGTTATTGAGCATACCGAGCTGTTCCTCAGAGGCGTGGGCGATACCACCGATATCGTTCAGAAGGAAATGTACACCTTCGACGATAAGGGCGGCCGCTCCATCACCCTCAAGCCGGAGGGCACTGCGGGCGCAGGCCGTATGTTCATAGAACACAGCCTGTTCAATGATCCCCAGCCCACCAAAATGTACTATCTCTACTGCCCCGTGTTCCGCTATGACAAACCCCAGGCTGGCCGTCTCAGGGAACATCACCAGTTCGGCGTAGAGGTATACGGCGCACCCCGCGCAAGCATAGATGCAGAGTGCATACAGCTTGCCATGACCGTGCTCAACAGGGTTGGTGTAAAGGGCCTCAGTGTAAATATCAACAGCATTGGCTGCCCCGAGTGTCGTCCCAAGTACAACGAAAGCCTTAAGGAATACCTCCGGGGCAATTACGACGGCCTCTGCGAAACCTGCAAGAGCCGCTTTGAAAAGAACCCCCTCCGCATACTGGACTGCAAGGAAGAAAAGTGCAAGGCAATCTGCGCCGGCGCTCCCACCATACTGGACTGCATCTGTGACGACTGCTCCGCCCACTTTGAGGAGCTTAAGTCCTGCCTTAACAGCATCGGCGTTGAGTATCAGGTGGATCCCTTCATCGTCCGCGGCCTTGATTACTACACCAAGACTGTATTCGAGATAATCGCCAACAGCGAAGGCTATACCGGCACCGTATGCGGCGGCGGCAGATACGATGGGCTTCTGGAGCAGCTGGGCGGGCCCAAACTCCCCGGCATCGGCTTCGGCATGGGCATGGAAAGACTGCTGCTCATAGCGGAGCTTTCCGGCGCACGCATACCTGAGCCCCGCAGAACAGAGGTTTATATCGCCGCAATGGGTGAGGAAGCAAGGCAGACGGGCTTTACCATTGCATACAGGCTCCGCGAGCAGGGCATAAAGACCGAGTATGACCACGTTGGCCGCAGCTTCAAGGCCCAGTTCAAGTATGCCAACAAGCTGGGCGCAAGGTTTGTGGCCATACTTGGCGAGGACGAGCTGGAGCGTGGCGAGGTAAAGCTCAAGGATATGGATACCGGGGATGAGGGCTATGTGCCCATTGAGTCCCTTACCGGCAGGATAAAAGAAATTTTGAAATAAGGAAGGTAAATAACAATGGCAGAACTTCTTAACGGCTGGAAGCGCACACATTACTGCGGCGACCCCACCGCCGCCGATATCGGCAGCGAACTTATTCTCATGGGCTGGGCAGGCACCTGGCGCAATCTGGGCGCCCTTATCTTTATCGGTCTCAGGGACCGCACCGGCACCATGCAGGTAACCTTTGATGAGAGCAAGATCTCCAAGGAAATCTTTGAAAAGGCAGAAACCATCCGCAGCGAGTATGTAATCGCCGTTAAGGGTGTACTTGCAAGGCGCGATGAAAATATGATCAACAAGAATATGAAGACCGGCGAGTTTGAGGTCATTGCAACCGACCTTAAGATCCTCAGCGCTGCCGAAACTCCTCCCTTCTATATTGATGATGACGTAAACACCCAGGAGCAGCTTCGCCTGAAGTACCGCTACCTTGACCTGCGCCGTCCCTGCATGCAGTACAACATGATGATGCGCAGCAAGATCACCCGCATCGCCCACGATTACTTTGCCGAGCAGGGCTTCATCGAAATCGAAACCCCCACCCTCTGCAAGAGCACTCCCGAAGGCGCCCGCGACTATCTGGTACCCAGCCGCGTACAGCCCGGCAAGTTCTATGCTCTGCCCCAGAGCCCCCAGATCTTCAAGCAGCTGCTCATGCTGTCCGGTTATGACAGATACATGCAGATTGCCCGCTGCTACCGCGATGAGGACCTGCGCGCCGACAGGCAGCCCGAGTTCACCCAGATTGACCTTGAAATGTCCTTCGTAGAGCAGGAAGACGTTATGAGGGTAAACGAGGGCTTTATACAGCGCCTCATGAAGGATACTCTCAATATCGATGTACAGCTGCCCCTGCCCCGCATTACCTGGCAGGAAGCCATGGACAGGTTCGGTTCCGATAAGCCCGATACCCGCTTTGGCCTTGAGTTTGTAAACATTACCGATATAGCTGACGGCTGCGGCTTCGGTGCATTTGCAGACGCAGTTGCTGCCGGCGGTTCCGTTCGCTGCATCAACGTCGAAGGCGGCGTGGACAAGTTCACCCGCAAGCAGATCGATTCCCTGGTTGAATATGTTAAGACCTACCGCGCAAAGGGCCTTGCATGGATGAGCATGAAGCCCGAGGGTATGCAGTGCTCCTTCGCAAAGTTCCTTACCGAAGAGCAGATTGCTGCTATCCATGAGCGTGCAAACGCCAAGACCGGAGACCTGCTGCTGTTCATTGCAGATGCAAAGGATCACGTTGTATACCAGGCTCTGGGCGCTCTGCGTCTTGAGGTTGGCCGCAGGCTGGGCCTGATGGATGACAGCAAGTTCAATTTCCTCTGGGTTGTGGAATTCCCCCAGTTCGAGTGGAGCGAGGAAGACAACCGCTTCTATGCCATGCATCATCCCTTCACCTCTCCCATGGATGAAGACCTGCATCTGCTGGATGTGGATCAGGGTAAGGTGCGCGCCAAGGCATACGATATCGTGCTCAACGGCAACGAGATCGGCGGCGGCTCCATCCGTATCCATTCCCCCGAGGTACAGGAAAAGATGTTCGAAAAGCTGGGCTTCACCAAGGAGCAGGCATGGGAGCGCTTCGGTTTCCTGATGGGCGCCTTCAAGTACGGCACTCCTCCCCATGGCGGCCTTGCATACGGCCTTGACCGCCTTGCAATGCTCATCACCAACGCTCAGAGCATCCGCGACGTTATCGCCTTCCCCAAGGTACAGACAGCTTCCTGCCTGATGACTGCGGCTCCGGATCTGGTTGATGAGGCACAGCTGGAAGAGCTGCATATCGCCACCAAGGTGGAAAAGGAGTAAAAAATGGCAGCTGAGCTTCGTCAGACCGGCAGGGTGATAGAGACAAAGGATGGCATGGCGGTAGTGCGCTTTCAGCGGAGCGACGCCTGCGGACACTGCAATGCCTGTTTCACCTTTGGCTCCACCGAGGCGGATATTGAGATAGAGAATATCTGCAATGCGAAGGCTGGGGATATAGTTTCCATAGAGCTGCACAGCGGCAGCATGTTCAAGGCCAGCGCCATCGCCTACGGCATTCCGCTTATCGGCCTTATTGTGGGTGCGGCTTTGGGCAGCCGTATCGGCGACATATATGCTGCAGTCGGCGGCATACTCCTCTGCGGCGGAACTTTCTTCATACTCAGGGGCCTCAATCCCAGGTTTGAGCGCAGGGCTGAATTCAAGCCCCGCATGATAGACATAGTGGGCCACGAGGAACAGTAATACAGATCAGCCCTATACAGGTGAATAAAAAACATAATTGCGGCGGTTGTAATACCGCCGCACTTTCTTTGTATAAATAAACCCGCCTGCCGAAATGACGGGCGGTTTTGCTTTTATTTGATTTTAATATATGGCGTCACATTCGCATCCCAGCAGCAATCCGCCCCGCTCTGCATAATAGCTGCAAAGGCCGCGGGCAGGGTAGAGGGATATATCTGCATTGGGGAATTCCGCAAGTATTGCATCCTTTATGGACTGGGCGAATTCAAGGCTTTCCACATAGGAGATGGCAAGGCGGCCGCCCTTGTACATAGCTTCCTTAAGGTGGTCAAGCAGCGCAGCCTTGGCCTTTACCTTGCCGCGGACTTTGGTAAGCACTTCCAGGGTGCCCTCAGTGCTGGCGGTGCCTACAAGGCGCATGCCCAGCATTTCCACGGCAGAGGCGGTTATCTTGCTTACGCGGCCATTCTGGGCAAGGCAGTGAAGGGATTCCAGCACGAAGAAGAGGCGGGTGTGCTTAAGATAATCCTTTGCCCTCTGGCATACTTCATCAAAGGGAAGGCTCTGCTTTACCATGGATGCGATGTTTTCCACAAGCAGACGCATTTCCGGGCCGGTGGAAAGGGTGTCAAATACGTATATCTTTGCTTCGGGGTGGCTCTGAAGGTACAGATCCCTTGCGGTGCAGGCGGCGTTGTATGTGCCGGAAAGGTTGCTGGTGATGGTGGCAACGTATATTTCGTCTGCCCCCTCAAATTCACTCAGCCACTTATCCACGCCGGGGCAGGCAGTATATGAGCGGCCCTTGTATGCCATAAGGGCATCCAGCATGGCGTGGGTGTCCAGATTTTTATCGTCAACGTAGTCTATATCGTTTGCGGATATGGTAAGGGGAACCGAGGCAAAATCAATGCCGTCCAGCTCCATAAGGTCGCAGGAGGAATCCGCAAGAAGCTTTATTTTTCTTGAAATATTTGTCATCAGTTACGGCCTTTCGCTTGTTTTATATATTATTTTAACACCACTTCAGGATAAAACACAATAAAAAGCGGCAAAATAATTCAAAAAACTGAACAAATATAAAAAGCCGCCTTTGTGAGGCGGCTGCTGATGGGGTTCAATATTGAATTCAGGAAAGACCGACTCTCCTGTATACCTTGCGAAGGGTACGCATTGCCTGAGCGGTGGCTTTTTCTGCGCCTTCCTTCATTACCTTTTCCAGATATTCCTTATCGGCAAGGATGCGCTTGTATTCTGCCTGAACAGGCTCAAGGCCGGATATAACAGCCTCTGCAACCTCTGTCTTGAGGGAGCCGTAGCCGAGACCGTCAAAGTGGGCCACTGCTTCATCCATGGTCATGCCGGTAAAGGAGGTGTAGATGGAGAGCAGATTGGATACGCCGGGCTTGTTTTCGGGGTCAAAGGCAATGAAGGTATCGCTGTCGGTAACCGCACGCTTGAACTTCTTCATGATAACGGCGGGGTCGTCCATAATGGCAACGTAGCCGTTGGGGTTGGGGTCGGATTTGCTCATTTTCATGGTGGGGTCAGACAGACTCATTACGCGGCCGCCGAACTTGGGGATAAAGCCCTCGGGAACCTTGAATGTTTCGCCGTATGCGTTGTTGAAACGGATGGCGATATCGCGGGCAAGCTCAATGTGCTGTTTCTGGTCAGCGCCGACGGGAACCAGGTCAGTCTGATACAGCAGTATATCGCCCGCCATAAGAACGGGGTAGGTGAAAAGGCCGGCGTTGATGTTGTCGGCGTGCTTTGCGGATTTATCCTTGAACTGGGTCATGCGGGAAAGCTCGCCCATATAGGTATTGCAGCAGAGCACCCAGTTCAGCTCAGCATGCTCGCGCACGTGAGACTGTACAAACAGTGCGGACTTTTCGGGATCTATTCCGCAGGCCAGCAGCAGGGCAACGGTCTCGGTGGAGCGCTTGCGAAGCTCGGCAGGGTCCTGACGGACGGTGAGGGCATGCATATTTACAACGCAGTAATAGCAGTATCTGTCCTCTGTCTGGAGAAGGTACCAGTTTTTCAGCGCACCCACGTAATTGCCAAGGGTGGGGGAGCCGGAAGGCTGTATTCCGCTGAGAACTATCTTTTTCTGGTTTTCGGACATATTAATAAGAACCTCCATGAGAATCTACCGAAATATTATACTTTATTTACAGATGGATGGCAACATTCCCTTGTGTGCCCATGGCTGTAATGTTAAACTGATAGCATAGTGAAATTATTTTTGTGAGGTGCTTAAATGAGCTACCGCGCCCTTTACAGACAATACCGCCCGGCCGCATTTTCCGAAATGATAGGCCAGGACCATATAACCACCATACTGAAAAATCAGGTTCAGTCTGAGCAGACTGCCCATGCCTATCTTTTCGCCGGTACCCGCGGAACGGGAAAAACCAGCGCCGCAAGAATACTCGCCCGTGCGGTAAACTGTCTTTCTCCTGTGGATGGCGAGCCATGCGGAGTATGCGATGCCTGCAAAAGAACCGCGGGCGACTGTGCGGATATAATCGAATTGGATGCCGCCAGCAACAACAGTGTAAACGATATCAGGGATATAATCGACAAGGCATCCTTCATGCCCCTTGAGCTCAGGCGCAAGGTGTACATTATCGACGAAACCCACGCCCTTTCCAATCAGGCATTTCAGGCTCTTCTGAAAACACTGGAGGAGCCACCTGCCCATGTGATGTTTATCCTTGCCACCACCGAGGCCCATAAAATGCCAGCAACCATAATCTCCCGCTGCCAGCGTATGGATTTTCACAGGCTCAGCGTAAGGGACATGGTGCGCCGCATGAAGGAAATACTGCTTCAGGTGGGTGCAGAAATAGAAGACGACGGCATGCTGGCCATTGCCCGGGCGGCAGAGGGCGGCATGAGAGACTGCCTGTCCCTTGCGGATCAGTGCCTTTCCTTCTGCGGTAATTATGTTTCCACAGAGGATGTATACGGCATACTGGGCAGTATGGAAGAGGGGTTCCTTTTCGAGATGTCCGAGGCTCTGATGGCAGCGGATTCCGCAAGGACGCTGCAGCTGCTGGACAGGGTTGTACGTGACGGAAGGGACCTTAAGGTATTTCTTCACGATATGACACTGCATATGCGGGCACTGCTTATTACCAAGCTGTGCGGCCGCTGCAGCGATATACTGGACTGCACAGAGGATGTTATGGCCCGCTATCTCCGGCAGGCAGAGGGCGCAGGGGAAATGCGTCTGCTCAGGGCAAATGAGCTGCTGATGCAGGCGGAAGGCAAATTCCGCACCGTAACCTCCCCGAGAGCCCTGATAGAAAGCACACTGGTGCGCATAGCCCGCCCTGAAGAAAAACGTACCTTTGACGATATCCTTGAGCGGCTGGAAAAGCTGGAGCGGGAGGTTAAGCAGGGCGTAAGGGTTGCTCCTGTGCAGCAGCCGGCAGAGGATATACCGCCAATGCCTGAAATGCCTGATTTTGACGCGGTACCTTCCTATGACGATGCACCTCCGTTTGACCCTGACCCTCCGAAGGCAAAACTCAGGCCTGCACCGGCGCCTGCTCCCGCACCCACGCCTGAGCAGCCCAAGACAGCCGCAGCACCCACGCCTATCCCGGCAGGGGATTACAAGGCCGCATGGGATGCAATAACCAAAAAACTGTCTGAAATGGATGCGCCCCTTGGCGTTATGGCTCGCTTCGGCAAGGCTGAAAGCCTGGAAAACGGCGTGCTTACCGTAAAGTACGATAAGGAGATAATGCACAGAGCCCTTACCGAGCAGAAGGGCGCAGAAAAGCTGAACGCAGCAGCCGCAGAGGCTGCGCCGGGCTGTACCGTTCGCCTTACCATGGGCGGTCAGGCCTCCCTTGAGGATATGGGCCGTGAACTTTTCGGAAGCGCATTCCGAATGATGGATTAAAAAATGAATTTTTAATGGGACTTTCCGTCATTTTACGGATAAGTCCCTTTTTTATGACAAAAATACTTCTGTATGTAACCAAAGCTTGTCAAAATTGTGGAAAATCATTACAAAAGTCTGTATTTTGCGGTGTTTAATTGAATAGATACACAAACTGTGGTATACTTTACACAAGTAAAATCCCGGAGGTATGCAATGGCAAAGGGCGGATTCCCCGGCATGGGCGGGGCAAATATGCAGCAGCTTATGAAGCAGGCGCAGAAAATGCAGCAGGATATGCAGCGTATGCAGGCCGAGCTTCAGACCCGTGAATTCACGGCCACTGTTGGCGGCGGCGTGGTAAAGGCCACAGCCTACGGCAGCAAGGCCCTCAAATCAATAGAAATCGATCCTGCATGTGTGGATCCCGACGATGTGGAGATGCTGCAGGATCTGGTGCTTTCCGCTGTTAATGAGGCGATGCGCATGGCAGAAGAAGCAGTAAGTTCCGAAATGGGCCGTCTTACCGGCGGCATGGGCCTTGGGTTCTAAGCCATGGCCAACGACCCTATTGGCGCATTGGTGGCCCAGCTGAGCCGTCTGCCCGGAGTTGGGGCAAAGAGCGCTCAGCGGCTGGCCTACTTTATCCTGGACATGCCTGAGCCTGCGGCCCGTGAAATCGCTGCGGCTATAAACAGGGCAAGGGACACCATACACCACTGTCCCGTATGCGGTAACTATACCGACAGCGACCCCTGTGCAATATGCCGCGACCCTGCCCGCAGAAGCGGCACCCTCTGCGTTGTGGAGGATGCAAGGGATGTTATATCCATGGAAAAAATGCGGGAATTCCGCGGCGGATACCACGTTCTGGGAGGAACAATTTCCCCTATGGACGGCGTGGGCCCGGAGGATATCCGCATAAAAGAGCTGATGGACAGGCTGGATAAGGAAAACATTTCCGAGGTGATTCTGGCCACAAATCCCGATGTTGAGGGCGAGGCCACCGCAGTGTACATCTCCAAGCTGCTCAAGCAGCGGGGTGTGAGGGCTACCCGAATAGCCCACGGTATACCCATCGGCGGCAACCTTGAATACGTTGACGAGATGACCCTGCTCAAGGCCGTGGAAGGCCGCAGGGAAATGTAATGCAACCATTTGGCCCGCATATACGTTTATTAAAATAAAAGGGAGTATTTCCCGGGCAACATCCTCACAGAAAGGAGGCGGCACATGAAGAATAAGCATCTTACCATTATCACTCTTTGCGCGGCGTGCGTGGCTGCGCTGATCATTGGCATGGTGGTGCCGGCAAGCGGCGTAACGGGCGAAAGATTCCTCTCCGACGCACGTCAAAGCTATCGCAGCGCTTCCCTTGTGGTTTCCGCCAGATGTGAGGATACCTTCACCGCGGCAGACGGCTGTATCGTGAGCCGCGTTACTGTGGATGAGGTGCTGGCGGGAAAGGCAAACAGCGGTGACCTGATACATATTCAGAACCAGCTTACTCCCGGCAGCGAGTATCTTCTTTACCTCGATAGCGGTGAGGAAGTACACTTTGCAGAGGATCAGCATGCTTATGTATCCGTATCTCCCGAGCCTTTTGTGATTGTTGAAGATGCTGTGGAATACGGCGGCTCTTCCCTTTTGCTTAAGGAAATCAAAAAAGACATGGCAGAGATGGATAAAATCATCACTGCCCACGGTGCGGTATATTACCACGATAGCCTCGATGCCCTCAAGGAGGCATCCGAGAGCATATTCATAGGCAGGGTGGCCTCAGTATCCCCCCTGAAGAATACCCGCTTCCGCTCCCAGCAGGGCGGCAGCACGGTGGAAAAAACCACCCCCGCTTCCGTGGTTACCCTGACAGTATACGGCAGCGTAAAGGGGGCGCTGGGATACGGCAGCACTATACAGCTGATGTACATTCCCCAGTCTGCAGCCGGCATGACAGACGGAGCAACCCTTGAGCCGGTAAGCTGCAGCGATGATGACATCGTACAGCTTGCCGAGGGAGAAACCTATCTGTTCTTCCTTGCGGAAGACCCGGATGCAAAGCAGCAGTATACCTTCCCGGTAAACCCAATACAGGGCTGGGCAAGAATGGATAACGATATGCTTACCTATTCCGCTGAAAACCATGCTCTGGAAGGCTATGAAACTCTGCCCCAGCTGGTATCGGATATGCGTGCAAGATAAAAAAGCAAAAATAACAACGGCAAGGCGTAATGCCTTGCCGCTTTTGTTATGTTGATTTATTCCTGTGTCAGCTCGTCCAGCTTTTGCTGGGCCTGTTCCCATTCGGCGTATAATTCGTCTATTTCCGCCTGCTGCTCTTCTGCCTGCTTTGCAAGCTCTGCGGATTTAACATAGTCCGTTGCCACGGCGGGGGAAGCAAGCAGGGCGTTTATTTCTTCAAGCCTGGCTTCCGCTTCCGCTATGCGCTCTTCTGCCCGGCGAACCTGACCGCTTGCCCGGTTTATCAGGCTCTGACGTTCCTTCTGGGCCTTGTAGCTGTTGGGCTTTTCCTGCTGAATCTCAATGACGGGGGCTTCTTTTGCCCTGCGTTCAGAGGCTTCAAGATAATCGTCATAACCGCCGATGTACTCTGTAAGGCCGTCCTTCTCCATGTACAGCACTCTGTCTGCCAGCCTGTTTACAAGATAGCGGTCATGGGTGATTATCAGCATGGTGCCGTCGTATTCATCCAGAGCGTTTTCCAGCGCCTCGCGGGAGGAGATGTCCAGATGGTTGGTGGGTTCGTCCAACAGCAGCAGGTTTGCTCCGGACAGCATCAGCTTCAGCAGCTGTACACGGGCCTTTTCTCCGCCGGAAAGTGAACTGACCTGCTTGAATACATCGTCGCCTCTTATCAGGAAGGCGGCAAGGGCGGTACGCACCTCTGTCAGGTCCATCCTGGGGTAGGTATTGTGTATTTCCTCCAGGGCGGTGCTGTTGGGATTCAGGGAGGACATGGTCTGCTCGTAATAGCCGGGCTGAACCTTTGCGCCGATACGTACTGTGCCGGTGTCGGCGGTTTCCCTGCCCATGATTATCTTCATGAGTGTGGTTTTGCCGCAGCCGTTTGGCCCCAGCAGGAATACCCTCTCTCCTTTGCGAATGTGCATGGATGCGCCGCTGAATATGGGTTTTTCATATGCTTTGGCAATATCCTCTGTGATAAGCACATCATTGCCGCCGGTTTCTTTGGCGGTAAAGTGAAAATGTATGGATGCGGTGTCCTTTTCAGGCTCCACCAGCTCCGCCTTGAGCCGCTCGATCTGCTTCTGCTTTGCGGCGGCGGTTATGAAGTTGTGTGCCTGACCCCAGCGGCGCTGCTGCTCTACAACGCCCTCAAGGCGGCGGATTTCTTTTTTCTGGTTTAGATAGTGCCGCCTGAGTATTTCGTTATTGGAGCTCATCAGCTCAATATGGCGGGAATAGTTTCCGTTTGAGGAAAACAGCCTGCCGTTTTTTATTTCGAGGGTGCGGTTTGTAACCCTGTCCAAAAAGTAGCGGTCGTGGGATATTACTATAAATGCATTGGGGTAGCTGCGGAGAAAATCCTCCAGCCATGTTACGCTCTGTATATCCAGATGGTTGGTAGGCTCATCCAATAGCAGCAGCTCTGCGCCGGAAAGCAGCATTTTTGCAAGCTGGGCCTTGTTTCGCTGGCCGCCGCTCATATCCGAGAGGGGCTTTTCCATTTCCGCCTCGGTGAAGCCAAGGCCGGTAAGGGTGCTGCGTACTCTGCTGCGGAAGGTCAGGCCGCCTTCCCGCTGATACCTTTCGTTCAATGATTGCTGGCGGGCGATCAGGGCGGAAATATCTCCATCCCCTGATGAAATGGCGGCAGATATCCGCTCCAGTTCTTCCTCCATGCGTATAAGCCCGTCAAAAGCTTCTATGGCGGATTCGTACAGGGTGGCAGCGGTGTTTTCCACATTCTGACGCATAAAGCCCAGGCGAGCTTCCTTGTGCTTCATAACGGTGCCGGAATCCGGGGATTCCTCTCCTGTGAGTATGCGGAAAAGGGTGGTCTTGCCGCAGCCGTTGACCCCCACGAGCCCAACCCTGTCACGGGGGGCAATTTCGAAATTGATCCCCTCAAAAAGCAGGCGGGATGAATATGATTTGCTTATGCCGCTGGCGGCTATCAGTGCCATGGTAAGTTTATTCCTTTGCTCATAATCTACCAATTATACATTATACAGCAAATAACGCTTCTGCGCTATAAGCATAATGGTATATAGCTTAATGGACAAAATACGACAATATGGTTTATAATAATTAACATGGAAAGCTATGACAACAATCAGAAAAAACAGCGTCTCAATAAGGAAAAACGCAAAAGCTTTTTCCGGCGTATCCGCATACCTCTGCTGACGGCGGCGGGCCTTTTGCTGACCGCCTTTGTTATCATTCCCGCATCCTTTGATATCCTGGGTCTGAATCCTGTGGTTGTGCAAATAGCGGAAGAGATGGTGCATCTGCCCGAACCCACTCCGCTGCCTGCGGAAACTCCTGTTGCAGAGCAAACGGCGGAGCCGGAGCTTTATCAGCTACTTAAGGTAGGCGATACGGATCCTATGGTTGCAAATATACAGGAGCGGCTTGCAGAGCTTAACTATATCGACGGCGATGAGCCTTCCGAAACCTTCGGCGAGCCTGTTGCTGCCGCATTGCGCCGCTTTCAGCGCATACATCACATGACGGAAACCGGAGAAGCGGATTCCCTTACCCAGGAAATACTCTTCTCTGACGAGGCCGCATATTACCGCCTCCAGCAGGGCGACGAGGGAGAGGATGTGGAGTCCCTTCAGGAGCGGCTCTTTGAGCTGGGCTATGAGGTGGAAAAGAAACACGGCTACTTCGGCGTTGCCACCGCAAAGGCTCTCTCTTCTTTCCAGACCAGAAACAAAATAGAATCCACCGGTATAATGGATACCGATACGGCGGATATACTATACTCCAACAACGCACGGCCAAAGGTGGACCCCACTCCATCACCCACTCCAAGGCCCAAATCCACACCCAAGCCAAAGGTCACGCCGAAGCCTGAAAGTGCCCCCGGCGTGGGCACCACCAAAACCGCGCCCCCCAGCAATCAGCAAAGCGGCGGCGGCAGCGTTGCAGAGGCCACAGGCGATGTAAGCGGCTTCATTGCCACCGCAAAGGCGCAGCAGGGCAAACCCTATATCCTGGGTGACGAAGGCCCCAACAGCTTTGACTGCAGCGGCCTTGTCCACTTCAGCCTTAATGCAAACGGCGTAAAGGTGGGGCGTATGAGCGCCAAGAACTATGCAAAGATAGATAACTGGGAAACCATCTATTCCACATCCGACCTGAAGACGGGCGACCTGCTGTTCTTCCGCAGCGATTCCAGCGCCACCATAAGCCATACCGGCATATGGCTGGGCGGAAATAAGTATATCCATGCTTCTTCCTCCGCAGGCAAGGTGGTAATAAGCAGCTGGTCAAACTGGGCTGAGAGAAACTTCAGCCACGGCAAGCGTGTATTCTAAAAATTAAAATATAAGGAGATTACCTATGAACAGGGAACAGGCATACGAACTTCTGCACAAGTACATGGAAGGGGAACCCTACCGTCAGCATTCCTACGCAGTTGAGGCCATAATGCGGGGCCTTGCAAAGCGTCTTGCCCCCGATGATGTGGAATACTGGGGAATCGCAGGCTTGCTGCATGACCTTGACGAAGAACAGTGCGATTGGAAAAACCATCCCGAAGTACACGGCCCCACCAGCGTAAAGCTGCTCCGTGAAAACGGGGTGGAAGATCCTGTGCTTGAGGGTGCAATACTTGCCCATAATCCCCTCAACGGCAAAAAGGCTGCCACTACCATAGAGTATGCCCTCCTTGCTGCTGACCCCATGAGCGGCTTCTGCAAGTCCGTTGCCCAGATATACCCCGATAAGCGCATTGCCAGCGTAAAGCACAAGTCCGTTGTAAAGCGCTTCAATGAGGCACGTTTTGCCGCCGGCGCAAACCGCGAATACATGAGCGCAATAGTTCATACAGGTCTCACTCTGGATGACCTTATCGACGTGGCTCTGGAAGAGATGACCGCAATAGCGGATACCCTGGGTCTGTAATCATCCTGAATAAATACGGCATACTAATAAGGGCAGCGGTTTGCTGTCCTTATTTTGTGTCAATTTGAGGATTTTTTTGTAAAGTTTTACTGTAAAGGAAGTATATAGGTGCAGTATTTCTTGCACTTGACGGGCTTTTAGGGTACAATGTATAAGCATTATTATGTAATTATAGAAGGAGGTCTTCCAAATGCCGGGAATCATCAACAACGAATTTGGAAAAGTCACCATCAGCGAGGATATAATCGCCAATATCGCCGGTTATGCGGCAACTGAAAACTATGGTGTGGTAGGCATGAGCGCCAAGACCGCCGCCGATGCTCTGCTCAAGATAGTGGGCAGTGATTCCAATAAAAAGCGCGGAGTAAAGGTCACCTTTGCGGAGGATGGCGAGCAGGTGGATATCGACCTGTATGTTACCATGGTGTTCGGCGTTTCCCTGCCTGTTGTGGCCCAGAATATGATAGACAATGTACGTTACAGGGTGCAGGAGAGCACCGGCCTTAAGGTATCCAACGTAAACATTCACGTAGAAAGCATAATTAATGCATAGCATTGGGATGTTTCCCTTTGCTCTGCACGGGAGGAAATGTTTTGAATAATACTACTATAAACGGCGCGCTCCTCAAGGATATGTTCCTTGCAGGCGCTGCTCTGCTGGAAAAGAATAAGGCGTATATCGACTCGCTCAACGTATTCCCTGTACCCGATGGAGACACCGGTACAAATATGTCCATGACAATGCAGTCCGCTGCCCGCGAGATAAAGGCCTGCCCCGAGGGAGCAAACGTGGGCAAGGTTGCTGCGGCGGCTTCCCTTGGCGCACTTAAAGGCGCCCGCGGCAACAGCGGCGTTATCCTTTCCCAGATTTTCCGCGGTATGTCCAAGGCTTTGGACGGCAAGGAAGAAATGGATGCCGAGCTGCTGGTAACTGCCCTGCGCATGGGTACCGATGCTGCTTACAAGGCAGTTATGAAGCCCAAGGAGGGCACCATCCTTACCGTTTCCCGCATGATAAGCGCTGCGGTTGAGGGCGAGTTCAATCAGGGCGCAAATGTATTCGGCCTTATCGATACCATGATGGAAAGCGGCGAGGAAGCCCTCAAGCTGACCCCCGAGCTGCTGCCCGTATTGAAGGAAGCAGGCGTTGTGGATAGCGGCGGGAAGGGCCTTATCACCATATTCCGCGGCTTCAAGATGATCATGGACGGTGATACCGTTGAGGATTACGTTGAGACCGAGGAAGCCCCCGTATTTGACGACGATGCCCTCACCCTTGAGGATATCAACGATATCAGGTTCGGCTACTGCACCGAGTTTTTTGTAATTCATCTTGTGGATTCCTTCTGCGAGGATGATCTGGAAAAATTCCGCGATAAGCTGATGAAGATAGGTGATTCCGTGGTTGTTGCCCATGACAGCGGCTTCATCAAGATTCACGTGCATACCAATATGCCCGGTAAGGCTCTGCAGCTTGCTCTGTGCCTCGGCGAGATCGATAAGGTAAAGATCGAGAATATGCGCGAGCAGAACCGCGAAATTCAGGAAAACATCAAGAAGAACGAAGTGGAAAACGCCATGGTAGCCGTAAGCTGCGGCGAAGGCATGGATGCCGAATTCACCGGACTTGGCGTTACCGGCCTTATCTCCGGCGGCCAGACCATGAATCCCAGCATTGACACCATTGAAAAGGCAATCCGCAAGGTAAATGCCCGCAATGTATTCGTTCTGCCCAATAATCCCAATATCATCATGGCGGCCCAGCAGGCAGCCCAGCTTTCCGACAGGAACGTTGTGGTTATTCCCACCAGGACCATGGTGCAGGGTGTGGCAGCAGCCATGGCATATGCCCATGAGAATGCGCCCGATGTAAACGCAAAGCGCATGGAAAAGGCCGCGTCTTCTGTAAAGTCCGGCGCAGTTACCTACGCTGTGCGCGATACTTCCTACAATGGTCTTACCATTCAGAAGGACGATATTATCGGCCTGATGGACAATGCAATTTCTGCCGTTGGCAAGACCATCAGCGAAGCAACCCTCAGCCTTGTGGAGAAGATGGCCGAGGATAACGAAGAAGCTATGATTACCCTCTATTACGGCGAAGATGTATCCGAAGAAGATGCAGAAGCAATGAGCGAGGCCATACAGGAAAAGCTGCCTGATGCAGAAGTAATACTCTGCCATGGCGGCCAGCCCCTCTACTATTATTACATTGCCGTGGAATGATCCTGACTGATCCCATAACTTCATTAAAAGGCATAGGCCCACGCAAAGCCGAGTCCCTCGGCAAGCTGGGCCTTTTTTCGCTGAAAGATCTGCTGTATTTCTTTCCCCGAGGCCACAGGGATTACTCTAAGCCTACCTATATAATGGGGGCAAAGCACGGGGATGAGGGTGCCTTTGAGCTGGTGGTACGTACCGAGCCAAGGCTTGCCCGCATACGCAGGGGGCTGGACATCACCACAGCAAAAGCATATGACCAAAGCGGCGAAATAACCCTTACATGGTATAATCAGCCGTACCGCAAAAACAGCATTTCCGTGGGAGAATGCATAGTTGCCTGCGGCCGTGTGGACAGAAGCAGGGGTGTAAAGCTGGTCAACCCTGCGATATACAGCGAGCTGCCCGGCATATTGCCCGTGTATCCTCTTACCACCGGAGTTACCCAGAAAATACTTCGGGATGCTGTCAGTTATGCCCTGAAAATCTGCGCCGATAACATAGAGGAGACTCTACCTGCTCATATTCTTGATGAATACGGTCTGATGAGCATAGGTGATGCTCTCAGGAATATACATTATCCCGCGGATATGGATGCGGTAAAGGCCGCAAGGCGCAGGCTGGCATTCGAGGATATGCTGCTGTTCAGGCTGATGCTGTCCATGATGCAGCGGAGCATGCCGGAACGTACAGTAAAGGCAGAACTTAAGGGTGTAAAGGAGGAATTTATTTCTCTGCTGCCTTTCATCCCCACAAATGCCCAGCTCAGGGCAATGGATGACATAATCCGCGACCTGAGCGGCAAAACACTGATGAACCGCTTGCTTCAGGGCGATGTGGGCAGCGGCAAGACCGCCGTTGCAATGTTTGCCATGTTTGCCGCCGCAAAAAACGGCAGACAGGCGGCTATAATGGCTCCCACAGAAATACTCGCCGCCCAGCACTATATGACCCTCTGCCGAATATTTGGCGAAGAAAGTGTGGCCTGCCTCAAGGGCGGCATGAAAAAGGCCCAGCGTGAGGCTGAGAAGGCCAGAATTGCATCGGGCAAGGCAATGTATATCGTAGGCACTCATGCTCTTCTGCAGGGTGATGTGGAGTTCCGGGATCTGGGCATGGTAATAACCGACGAACAGCACCGTTTCGG
>JAZNUG010000216.1:0-10458 GCA_045592165.1 Clostridia bacterium
AAAAAATCGCGTTTCGTCTCTTCTTCTTTCTACTTTGCACTATATAGTTTTCAAGGTGCGCCCGCCGCGTTTCGTGCGACAGCTTGTATATCTTAACAGACACCTCCCTGTTTGTCAACAGGTTTTTTAAAATTTTTTTGATTTTTTTGTCGATAGTCTATTTTTGCCCTAATTTGCTTGATATTTGCACATATTCAAATATGGGTTTATAATAGTATAGAATTAATTCTGCAGCGGAGGTTGCAATGTCTATCAGACCTGTGGGCTTTTTTGACTCCGGCCTCGGAGGGGCAAGTGTCCTTCGCGATGCGCTGAAGCTTCTGCCCAATGAAAACTACATATATTACGGCGACAATGCCAATGCACCCTATGGCGACCGCACCGAGGAAGAGATAACCGCTCTAACCTTCCGCTGTGCCCACCGTCTGGTGGATATGGGCGTAAAGGCTATTGTGCTTGCTTGCAATACTGCCACCGCCACCTGTATCAATCAGATACGCAATGAGTTTTCCATACCGGTTATCAGCATTGAACCTGCCATCAAGCCCGCCTGCAGCCTCCCCGGCACAGGCAAGGTGCTGATGATGGCCACAAAGGCCACTACCCAGCTGGAAAGGTATCTGCGGCTCAGAGAGCGCATGCCGGATCCCGACCGTGTAATCAACATTCCCTGCCCCGGAATAGTGGAAAGGATTGAATCCGGAAAACTGGGAGCCGAAGATTACGACGATCTTTTTGCCGGCTACCTCGCCCCATACAGAGGCACCGAAGTGGATGCCATAGTGTTGGGCTGTACTCACTATATCTTTATTAAAGACGCATTCCGCCGCAACGCTGCCCGGCATCTCACCGGAAACTGCCGGCTGATAGACGGCAACGAAGGCACCGTACGGCAGTTGGGCAGGGTACTTGAGGCCCACGGACTTGCAAACCCCGCCGGAAACGGTAGCGTCACCTTCTGCACAAGCGGAGACAGAAAACGGCTTAAACCCATATTCGATATGCTTATAAACAAAAGCAGCCTGTAAAAACAGCAAAGGCCCGCAGAAATATCTGCAGGCCCTTTTTATTTTGACTATATTACTCTTCTACCCTCTTGAAAACAGAGGCGGGTTGACGGCATATGGGGCACACATAACCCTCGGGCAGAGGATCGCCTTCGTATTCGTAACCGCATACAGTGCAAACGTGTTTTACTTTGCTCTGTTTTTCCGGCTCAGCCTTGGTTTCTTCAGGTATATAAGTGGGAGCATTCTTGGGGCTCTTGCCCTTTACCACATTGTGATAGTATGCATAGGTCATGGGCTTAGTCTTGCTGCCGGTTTCCCCTGCGATTATCTCACCTAGAAATACAGTGTGGGTGGATGTTTCCATCTTGTTTATGACCTTGCAGACCACATATCCGCAGCCATCGGTAATTACAGGGACACCTTCAACGGATTCATATTCAATACCCTCAAACTTATCCACATTCTTTGAAGACTGGAAGCCAAAGCGGCCGATCAGAGAAGCATCGGAATTCTCCGCAAGTATTGATACGGCAAAAAAGCCGCTCTTTTCAATACAGCCGTTTGTATAGTTATCGTGATTTACGCTGACAGCAACGGTTGCCGGAGATGATGTTATCTGCATTACACTGTTTGTAACACAGCCCACGGGCCGCTGACCATCCATGGCAGTGGTGATATATACGCCGTATGACAAGCTCCTGAGAACATTTTTATTCATAACTGTTTTCTCCCTTACACATAATTAAGAACGATTCTTAATCTTAATTATATCCTGTTTTGTCTCATTGTCAATACTATTCTTTTAATTATTGGCATTTTTATTCCCTTATTTTACTCTTCTCCTCCACTGTTTACCCATTCCCCCAAAATGTTCTTTTCCAGCACCGTCCTGAAGCTATGCTTTCCCGTCCTGAACAGTATCCTTTCGCAATCCTCACTCACATCAAGAACAAATTCGTCCTTCGCTCCCTTTGGGTTGTTAATGCCGAAAGTCGGATAAAATTCCACCAGGGCATCTCCCTCTTTTTCCTTAAGCCTCATGCTGCGGATATGCCCTGCGCTGCCTGCTACCCCCACCCTGATAATCAATCCGTGTTCTGTATGATCATAATCAATAATAACCGCATCGCTTCGCTTACTGCCAAAAAGGCCACACGCCGCCAACAGTATGGCGGCGCACACAGCTATTATGAAAACATGACCGATTTTCTTCTCTCTTTTTTCCATTGGTACCTGGCTTTCTTCGGAAGCGGAATGAGCTGAAAATAATATCTCTTATCCTATTTTTATTTCCTTCATGGGTCGAACGGTATCTATGGGGCCGCCGCCAAGACATTCCTCACTGTCATACAGAACCGCCCACTGTCCGGGGGTAACCGCCCGCTGAGGCTCCATAAAATCAATGGTGCAGCCCTTGCCGTGCATAGTGACCTTCACGCGCTGATCGCTCTGGCGATAACGGAATTTTGCTGTGCATTCGAATACCTTTGCAGGGGCTTCCCCTGAAATGAAGCTCATCTTGTTTGCCTCAAGGCCGAGAGAGAACAGTTCCTCATGCTCGCCCTGCTGAACAATCAGCAGATTGCGCTCCATGTCCTTGCCTATGACAAACCAGCTCTCTCCGCTGCCTTCCTTTTGTCCGCCTATGCCCAAGCCGCGGCGCTGTCCCAGAGTATAATACATAAGCCCGTCATGACGGCCTATAACCTTTCCGCTAAGGTCTATCATATCCCCCGGCTTTGCAGGGAGATACTGCATCAGGAACTTTTTGAAATTGCGTTCTCCGATGAAGCATATACCTGTGGAATCTTTTTTGAAGGCGGTTGCAAGGCCCGCTTCCGCCGCAAGGCTGCGAAGGTCTCCCTTCTGCATTTCGCCTATCGGAAACATAGCCTTCATCAGCTGAGCCTGATTGAGTCCCGCAAGAAAATACGTCTGATCCTTGCCCGCATCCAATGCCCTGAGCAGCCTTGCCCTGCCGGAGGATTTATCCAGCCTTGCGTAGTGGCCCGTTGCAAGGGCTGCAGCATCCAGTCCCATGGCAAAATCCAGAAACGCCTTGAACTTTATTTCGCAATTGCACAAAACGTCGGGATTCGGCGTACGGCCTGCAGAGTATTCCTCCAGAAAATAGGAAAAAACCCTCTCCTGATACTCCTTTGCAAAGTTTACCGTATAGTAGGGTATGCCTATGGTATCCGCCACACGCCGCACGTCATCATAATCCTGGGCAGAGGTGCATACGCCATCCTCGTTGGTTTCCTCCCAGTTTTTCATAAACACGCCGATAACATCATAGCCCTGCCGCTTAAGAAGCAGAGCCGCCACGGAGGAATCCACCCCGCCGGACATGCCGAGGACTATTCTGTTGTTAGCTTCTATTTTTTCCATTTAGTCATCCACCAGTATTCCGGGATTGCGCATCAGCGCATTCCCCAGATAAATTTCATCTATTATACCCAGCTTGCGGCCGTTTTCCAGCATCCATACCCTGCTGACACCTTCGAGCTCTGTCAGGGTATTCACCACGCTGTAAATGAACATACGCTCCCTCTTATCCGAAGGTATGCTGCCGCTTTCGCTTGCAATATACTCCCACAGAGCTTCCGCAAAGCCGCTCCTCCAGTCCACGACAACGGTATTGCCGGTAATATACACATCCAGGATATCCTCTGCGCTCAGATGATCATACATCTCTACGGAATCCTCCGTCCCCCGGAACAGTTCATTTAAAATACGCCGCGGATCGTAGGAATCAGCGCTGGTCATTGCCCTGGGCACCCTGTGTATAACAGCACCATCGCTGTCGGGATAGGCGATATGCACTATGCGGCCTATCATATCCGAGAAATCATCCCGGGTAAAGTAGGCATTATCGCACAGGGATACGACCCGCCCCTCGTCGTTAACCATGTTTATGGCAACGCCCTGAATATCCGGAAGATATCCTGTAAGGGTAAGAGTCAGCGCACCGCACATCACTTCCGCATTGTACGGAGTTTTGGGCTCCATAATATTCAGGGTGATAACGGATGGATCCTCTCTTTTTATTCCGTTATCTTCCTCTTCTATCGTCTCGCCGGGCAGTATGGCATCCGGGTGGGGAGCATCGCCCTCCTCCTCGTTGGACTGTTCCTCGCTTTTCAGTGTGTCAACCCTGATTGCTCCTATAAGTTCGAAATCCTCCGGCAGCACCGGATCAAGCTCGCCATATCCTGAAGCCAGCTTGCTGATAAGCAAAGCAGCAACCGCCTGATCAGACTCTGTGCTGTCGTAGTTTATGATTGCATTCTTTGCAATGAGCAGGGTATTTGTTTCGTCAGTAAAATACAGGGTGGCTGTACGGTTTTCGTATATGCCAGCCTCAGTAAGGGTGCTTTCGGCAATTTCTTTATACTCCTGCTGTGTACCTATGATATAAGCATCCAGCGTATTGGCAATGGGCTGCATTGCGCCCAGCGCCCTGCCATAGTAGCCAATGGCCATTCCGTTAAGGAAGAGATTTACCGCAGCAATATCCTCGCAGGCAAATACGGTTGCCGCTATGGCCGCCCGTGCAGTCAGCCATTCCCTTGCCTCAGGCATATGGGATGCCAGCAGATACACGTTGCACGCCTCGTATGAAGTATCCACCCGCTGCAGGCCAAAGCCCCTTGGCACAGAATGCTTCAGGGCGGAGCTTTCCGGTCCGTCTATCAGCGCCTGTACCGCAGCCTCCGCCCGGCTCATGCTGCCATCATACCGCAGTTCCCTTCCCTCTACAGAAAGGTGCAGTCCGTCATCCGAAAGGAAATAAAGCTGAGCGGTAAAGGAAGCCTGTTCCTCGCCCTTCTGCGGCACATATGCGCTGAGCTCCATTTCCGGCATTGCCTCTGTACCGCTGTCGCAGCCGCACAGCAGCATCAGCCCCGCAAGCATCAGGGCTGTCAGCGCGGTTATCTTTTTGAGTTTCGCTTTCATACCCTTAGCTCTCCATCAGTTTTTTCAGGGAGCCGTAGCCCACCTTGTATATGTTGTTTTCCTTCATCATGTAGAGCACCGCATTGGTAACCCTTTTTACGGTGCCGTTGGGAGAAGATATGCGGACATTTGCCACCACATATCTGCCGCTGCCATCGCTGCCGCTGCCGGTTATTTCATAGGATACAACAGAACCCAGCCCGCGCATGCCTGATTCAAAATCCGCATAGGCAGGCTTTTGTGCATCTATGTCGTTTGCGATAAGGGTGTAGGCCATTTCATACTCACCCTTTACCATGTGCTCCAGCATACAGGCCGCAATGCGTTCTTCGTTTGCAACTACGCTATCATCATAGGACATCGGCTCTGCAAAGAGGAAATCCGCAGCTTCCAGCCCCAGCTGAGCAGGGGTGAGCGGCCTGGCCGTACCGCCTTGCTCCACCATCACCTGCACTTTTACTTCCTCGCCGCTGCCTGCAATGGTATTGATTATGGACATAACGCCAAGTCTACGTGTCAGGTACATCTCCCTTGTTGCGGCCTTAACAGCGTTATTGTAGTCCTTTTCCTTGAGATAATCCTCCTCGCGGATGGATGCTACTATATCCTCATTGAGAAATTCCTCGGAAAGGGTAACGTACAGCACCCCATCCTCGTATATCACTTCCTGCAGGGAAGCGGCCGAAGGTATCAGAACAGCAACACCGGGAATTACGGAACTGCCCTCCATAAGGCCCCGTATAACAGCGGTCTCAATACGTTCTCCGCTCCTGACAGATACGCTTCCCTCCACGCCGATAAGGTATTCCTCATTGGCAAGCCTGTAATACAGAGTAATAGGCAGCTCTCTGGATGCTCCGTCCTCCGGGTCTATCTGGGGCAGATCCAGCTTTATCCTGTCTTCCGCTATTACCTTGCCCATACAGCCGCAGGCAGAAAATGCAAAGCAAAGGGTCATGATAAGCGCAGAAAGCCTTTTGATATTACGCCTCATATGCCGCCCCTCCCTTCTGCTTTACAGGCAGCTGAACCGTGAAGGTACTGCCTTCTCCCAGCTTGCTTCTTACCTCAATACTGCCTCCGTGGAGATTTATCAGTTTCTCGGTTATGGATAAGCCAAGGCCTGTGCCGCCGGTGCTGCGGGAGCGGGCCTTATCCACCCTGTAAAAACGTTCAAACAAATGCTCGATGGACTCTTCGGGTATGCCGATGCCGGTATCCTTAACGGTAAACACCGCCCACTCGCCCTCATCCGAAACAGATACGCTGACACTGCCTTCGTCGGTGTACTTGATTGCATTTTCCACAAGATTTACAACAATCTGCTCAAGGCGCATGCTGTCTCCCTGCATCTCAACCGGAGCAAGGTCTGTTATAAGGGTAATATTTTTATTCTGCGCCAAGGTTTCAAGTCTGCCGCATACGCCTTCCACGAGGGCATCCAGCCGCAGTGTTTCAAAATTCAGTCCGCCGGCAGAAGCATCCTCCTGTACCAGCTTCAGCAGTTCTGACACTATACGGGTAAGCCTGTCCACCTCATGATTGATATCGCCGAAAAACTCCTTCATGAGGGCAGGGTCGGGATTATCCTGATAAAGTATGGTTTCGGACAGCAGCTTCATTGTGGCAAGGGGGGTCTTAAGCTCATGGGATGCATTTGCCACAAATTCGTTTCTGGTACGGTCGTGGTCCTCAATGCGCTCGCTCATGCGGTTGAATGCATTGCCAAGCTCTGCAATTTCGCTGGATCCTTTTACATCCACGCGCACATAGCCCTGGGTGCCCATGCGTCGTATCGCGGAGGTAAGTTCCGCAATAGGCCTTGCCAGCCAGCCGGAAAGTATGGATACTGCGATTATCATTGCAATAACAACAATGGCAAATACGATGGTTATTCGCTGAGTAACCGCCATAAGACTGTCCACAACGTCCTGGATGGATGCGGAAAACAGCACCGCGCCGGATACCATGCCATTGGTCATCAAAGGAACAGTATAATACACCGCCCAAACGGATTCCTCGTTGAATGTGAAAATACCTTCCTGGGCGCTGCGGGATATATGATGGAAACCATAGGCGGAATCCTTGCCGCCTCTCAGCACCTCACGTACCTCACGGTATGGCAAAAGGGACCCGTTCTGACGGGATGCAGTATCCATCTGCACCACCGAGTCCGAGTCCAGCACAAGAATGCGGCCGCCCATATTGCGTGCCCGCTCTTCAATATAGGAGAAAAGTTCATCGGTATCCGCTGCGTAGAGATCGTCCGCTATGGCCCCGGCCAGCTCTGCGGTGGCGTCCAGCTGAGTCTTTGTGCGCTGGGATACCAGAAATTCCTCCATCAAACCGGATACCGTTCCGCTTATGGCAACCAGTGCCAGCACCGTTATCAACAGGTACACTGCCACCATTCTCCAGCGGACGGAATCCAGCGCTTTTATGGATTTCAGCTTATTCAGCAAAGTAATAGCCAACTCCCCACTTTGTCATTATGTACTGCGGATTTGCAGGGTCCGCTTCGATTTTTTCCCTGAGGCGTCTGATATGCACATCCACCGTACGGAAGTCGCCGATATAATCCGAACCCCATATGGTTTCCAGCAGTTCATCCCGGCTGTATACCTTGCCCACGTTGGACATGAAGAGATTCAGCAGGTCAAATTCCTTTACGGTAAGGTTTACCTGATTGCCCGCTATATCCACATTGCGGGTGCCGATGTTTATGGTGATATCCCGAACCGAGATAACCAGCTTTGCAGGCTCGCGCCCTGCTCCCGCCCTGCGAAGTATGTTCTTGATGCGCGCCTTTACTTCAAGAATATTGAAAGGCTTTGTCATATAATCATCCGCGCCGTATTCAAGACCCAGGATCTTATCCATATCCTCGCCCTTTGCGGTAAGCATGATTATAGGTACATCGCTGACCTCGCGCACCGCCTGGCACACTTCAATGCCGCTCATTTTGGGCAGCATAACGTCCAGCAGTATAAGGTCATAGTCTCCGGATTTTATTTTGGACAGGGCAAGTTCCCCGTCTCCCGCCGAGTCGGTTTCGTAACCATCGGACTCCAGCGCAAATTTAAGGCCCTTTACAATGAGGGGCTCATCATCTACCAACAGTATACGCTTTGCCATATGCGGTCCTCCTTAATGCTGAGGCGGTATGGGTATACCGCCCCTATGGTAAAAATTATATCATATTATTCAAGATTTGAAACCTTGAATAATGGCATTAATTGTAAATATAAATAGTTTCATTCTTATAAAATCCGTCAGGTCTGTACAAATACACGCTTTTTCTGGTATACTGTTGTGGTTAATGTGGTGTCGTATGCATTTTTGCATCCTATATCAACCGCTTATATACTCTTTTATCTGAAAGGACTGTTTGTTTCTTGAAACGCATTGCAAGCGGCGTACTCGCCCTGATATTCACTCTGGCTTTGATGCTGCCGGGCGCGGCCTTCGCCTCGGAGCCCCCTCAGACAACCACCCCATATATATGTCTGATGGATGCCAACACCGGCGCAGTATTATACGAAAAAGCTGCCCGTGACAAGACATATCCTGCCAGCACCACCAAGATAATGACCTGTCTGCTGGCGCTGGAAATGTGCGAAAACCTTTACGAGGTGGTCAACGTAGGCACCGGCTATGATGCCCGCGGCTCCCGGATGAGCTTTGTCAACAACGAGGAACTCAGGGTAATTGACCTTATCTACGGCACCATGATGGTATCCGGCAACGATGCAGCATACGTTCTCGCAAGACACATTGCAGGCAGCGAAGCAGAGTTTGCCTCCCTGATGAATCAGAAGGCTGCCGAGATAGGCATGCATAATACCCACTTTGTAAAGTCCAACGGTCTCCACAAGGATGACCATTATTCCACCGCCTACGATATGGCGCTGCTGGGCAGATACGCCATGCAGAATCAGGCCTTCCGCGAGGTAGTGGGTTCTGAATATTTCGATGTTCCTCCCTCCCAGTGGGACAGCGACGGCTATCACCTTGAAAACTCCAACCGTCTGCTCCACATGATGGAAACCGACGAGGTAAATTACAAATATCCCTACGCCACCGGCATTAAAACCGGCGATACCGATCAGGCAGGCCGCTGCCTTGTGGCCTCCGCAAAGAAGGACGGCGTTGAACTCATACTGGTATCCTTCGGCGATCCTCAGGGAAGCGCAGGCAAGAACACACGCTATGTAAACGCCCAGAAGTACTTTGACTGGGGCTTTGCCAACTATGCTACCCTCAGCGTAAGCGAGCTCAACCTTGAAAGCTCTGTAACCATCCCCGTGGCAAACGGCTCCTTTGAATCCGGCGGCAGCCTTACCGCCACCGCAGACCTTACCGGAAAAGTGCTGGCCGGCACCCATGACTATATTGACGGCATACTGGCAGGCAAGGGCACCATCACCACCAACGTCACTTACCGTGACAACGCCGCTTCCCTCGCTGCCCCCATCGCCGCAGGCGAAGAGGTTGGTACCATTACCTACATCTGCAACGGTCAGGCATTTCTCACCATGCCCCTCATCGCCGCCAACAGCGTGGATGAAATAGGCAACGTGATAGGCGACGGCCCTGAGGCAAGCCCTATACTGGACGACATCGCAGAAGAGGAAAATGACGGTTCTCCCTGGCTGTTCTGGATACTGATAATTATTGCGCTGCTGGCGTTGCTGATGATATTCCGCATAATGATGCTGCGCAATTCCCGCAGAAGGCGCAGGCGCCGCAAGAGCTCCCGCTCCGCGGCCGGACGGTCTTCTTCCCGCAGCCGTTCCCGCTCCCGTTCCTCTTCCCGTTCAAGATACAGATAATCGCAGCGGTATAATAATCACCCTTTCGTCAAACTATAATAATGTTTGCGGAAGGGTGATTTTATCACGGAAAGCCCTCCCTTATACGGCTATAATTAAGCCATCAAAAGAAATTCACACGGGAGGACAAGACAATGACCGTAAAGCATATTACCAATGAAGAATTCCAGAAAGAAGTTCTTGAGAGCAGCGTCCCCGTTCTGCTGGACTTTTACGCCAGCTGGTGCGGCCCCTGCAAAGCCCTCTCCCCCATACTGGAAGAGGCAGCCGCCGAAGCTGAGGGCTTCAAGGTGTATAAAGTAAATATTGACGAACAGCCTGAGCTCACCAAGAAATACCGCATCATGAGCGTACCCACGCTGGTTGTGGTGAACGAAGGCAAACTTCAGAAACGCACCTCCGGTGTACTTTCCAAAGAACAGATACTTTCTCTGGCATCCCTGTAAACAGGCAATACAAAAGCCCGGCGCAGCCGGGCTTATTTATTTTTACTCCGAAAGGTTTTCCAGACCTTCCCTGTCGGTTATTTCCACCGTTCCGCGGGAAAGATTTACCCATCCCTCGCTCTGGAAATATCTGAGCATTCTGGTCACCACCTCGCGGGCGGTACCCATGTGATTTGCTATCTTTTCATGGGTGATGGTAAGCTTATCTGT
>JAZNUG010000217.1:0-1672 GCA_045592165.1 Clostridia bacterium
ATTATCAGCTGACCGTGTGCCCCAACGGGGTCGATCTGCTTGAGGCCGCCGTAACGGCTGCCCATTCCCGCTGCCATAACTACCAGTACAGGCTTATTCATAGCTTTCTCCCTTCAATTATGTAAAAAGTCAGTTGTTAGCTTAGCTCTTGTAGCCGTTGGGGTTGGTGGACTGCCACTTCCAGCTGGAGGCGCACATTTCCTCTATGCCAAGCTTTGCTTCCCAGCCCATCTCGATGAGGGCCTTCTTGGGGTCGGCGTAGCACTCTGCGATGTCGCCGCTGCGGCGGGGGTCAACCACATAGGGCAGCTCCTTGCCGCAGGCCTTTTCATAGGCGTGGAGCACGTCCATTACGCTGTAGCCCTTGCCGGTGCCAAGGTTGCATACGAACAGGCCGCAGTTGGTCTCAAGCTTCTTGAGGGCGGCAACGTGGCCCTTTGCAAGGTCAACCACGTGGATGTAGTCACGAACGCCGGTGCCGTCGGGGGTGGGATAGTCATCGCCGTAAACGTGGAGCTTCTGCAGCTTGCCTACGGCTACCTGGGCGATGTAGGGCACCAGGTTGTTGGGGATGCCGTTGGGATCCTCGCCGATGAGGCCGCTCTCGTGGGCGCCGATGGGATTGAAATAGCGAAGGAGGGCAACGTTGAGGGTATAATCCGCCGCGCAGTAATCGGTCAGCACACGCTCAAGGAACAGCTTGGTGGTGCCGTAGGGGTTGGTGGTGCCGCCGGTGGGGAAGTCCTCACGGATGGGCACGGAGGCGGGGTCGCCGTATACGGTGGCGGAGGAGGAGAATACGAAGTTCTTCACGCCATGGGCGCGCATTGCGTTGAGCAGCACAAGGGTGCTGATAAGGTTATTGCTGTAATATTCAAGGGGCTTGTGTACGCTTTCGCCTACGGCCTTGAGGCCGGCAAAGTGAATAACGGCATCGATGTCGGGATACTGATTGAACAGTGCCTCGGTGGCTGCAACGTCGCAAAGGTCTGCCTTTACGAAGGGGATCTGCCTGCCGGTGATCTTTTCCACCCTGCGGATGGATTCCTCGGAAGAATTGGAAAGGTTGTCAACAACTACGATATCGTAGCCCGCTTCGATGAGCTCCACGCAGGTATGGCTGCCGATGTAGCCTGCGCCGCCGCTTACTAAAATAGACATAATGCGCCTCCTTGAATGAATTATGGTTAATTTATTGATTTACTTTTTATATTGTAACATAGGCATAGGGGAATTAAATAGACGATAATATGTATTGTTTGTACGATTGTCTATTCGCCCGGTTTTTTCGGCCCGTCCATCAGCATTTTTACGCTGCGGGCGTATTCCGTGGGGGTCATGCCGGTGATTTTTTTGAATCTGCGGGAAAAATAATGCACCGAACTGAAGCCCAGCCGGGAGGATATCTCGGTTATATTCAGCCGCCCTTCCCGTATCAGCCTGCGGGCGGCGTCTATTTTCATCCTGTTGAAGCAATCCAGCACACCGCCTCCTGTTTCCGCGGAGAAAAGGCTTTCCAGCTTTGCCCGGCCGATAAGGTTATCCCGGCATATCTGCTCAATGGTAAGGGTCTGATCAAGCCGCTGTTCAAGGTATGCGATGATGGGGGCTGTGCGCTCTGTGGAGGGGGAACGCCTTGGGGGTGTGCAAGTCGGCTCGTAGCCATGTCGTT
>JAZNUG010000218.1:0-12729 GCA_045592165.1 Clostridia bacterium
TATATTTATGAACCGTTGATCATAATCGGTGCCATAGTGATGTTTTCCGGCCTTATTCCGCATTTTCGTTATAACCGGTGTCCTCACTGCGGCAAGCAGCTGGGCAGAAATGAAGAAAAGTACTGCCAGCATTGCGGGAAACCTATTGACGGATAAGCCCCGGGCATGAATTCGCCCTGCCGCCACTTGACAAAAAGCGCTTTTTCAAATAAACTACAATCTGATAGGCAAAGACGAAGAGGAGTATGTTTTTCACACCGCATAAGAGAGGCGGCCCCACCGGCTGAAAGGGCTGCTTGCAAGGAGAAAACAGAAGGTCGCTTCCGAGCCCCCCGGGTGAAGTGCTGTCAGCACGGGGCGCATGCGCTGCGTTATGGCGAAAAGAGGGGCATATCTATGCCCAACAAGGGTGGTACCGCGGGTTCGCTCGTCCTTTGAATGAGGATGCGCGGGCTTTTTTATTACCCTGGCAATAATCTGCGAATAAACTTCAAGGCCAAACCAAGGAGGAACAAATATGGCAAAAGAGATGCCCAAAACCTATGACCATTCCATAGTGGAAAGCGGTCTGTATGAAAAGTGGGAGAAAAACGGCTATTTTCACGCCGAGCCCAACCCGGATAAGGACCCCTATTGCATAGTTATCCCCCCGCCAAATATCACCGGCAAGCTGCACATGGGCCACGCCCTGGACAATACCCTGCAGGATGCCATTATCCGCTATAAGCGCATGAGCGGCTATGAAACCCTGTGGCTGCCCGGCACTGACCATGCCTCCATAGCAACCGAGGTAAAGATAGTTACCCAGATGGCTGCAGAAGGCATCGATAAGCGGGACATCGGCCGCGAAGCATTCCTTGAGCGTGCGTGGGATTGGCGCAGGGAGTACGGCGGAGCCATCGTTCAGCAGCTGAAGAAGCTGGGTTCCTCCTGCGACTGGGAGCGTGAACGCTTTACCATGGACGAGGGCTGCAACAGGGCGGTTACCAAGGTCTTCGTAGACCTGTATCACCGCGGCCTTATCTATCGCGATGACCGCATTATAAACTGGTGCCCCGAGTGCCAGACCGCACTTTCCGATGCAGAGGTGGAATACGAGGAGCAGAACAGCCATCTGTGGCATGTTCGCTATGATGCCCCCGATAAGTCCTATTCCATCATCTGTGCAACCACCCGTCCCGAAACCATACCCGGCGATACCGCAATTGCAGTAAATCCAGAGGATGAGCGCTATGCCGACCTTATCGGCAAAACCGTGGTTGTTCCTGTAATCGGCCGTGAGATACCCATCGTTGCAGACGAGTACGTAGAAAAGGAATTCGGCTCCGGCGCCGTAAAGATCACCCCCTGCCATGACCCCAATGACTTTGAGGTTGGCGTTCGCCATAACCTGCCCCGCATAAGGGTATTCACCGATGACGGCCATATCAACGAGCTGGGCGCACCCTATACCGGCCTTACCACCATGGAATGCCGTGAAGCCATCGTTAAGGATATGCAGGAGAGCGGCAATCTGGTAAAGATTGAAAACTACGCCCATAACGTAGGCGTATGCTATCGCTGCCATCACACCGTTGAGCCCCTTACCAGCCTTCAGTGGTTTGTAAGGATGAAGCCTCTTGCTGAGGCTGCAATAAAGGTAGTGGAAGAGGGCAGGGTAAAGTTCGTACCCGAGCGCTTCGACAAGACCTATTACAACTGGATGTACAACATCCGTGACTGGTGCATTTCCCGTCAGCTCTGGTGGGGCCATCGTATTCCCGCCTATTACTGTGAGAATGAGGCCTGCGGCCATATCGAGGTAACTCTGGATCATCCCACCATATGCCCCAAGTGCGGCGGCGCCCTGCATCAGGATGAGGATGTACTGGATACCTGGTTCAGCTCCGGTATGTGGCCCTTCTCTACTCTGGGCTGGCCCGATAACACCGAGGAGCTCAAGTACTTCTATCCCACCAGCACTCTGGTTACCGGCTATGACATCATCTTCTTCTGGGTAGCCAGAATGATAGTGTTCGGTATGGAAGTAATGAAGGATATCCCCTTTGATACCGTATATGTTCACGGCATAGTCCGCGATGAGCTGGGACGCAAGATGTCCAAGTCTCTGGGCAACGGTATCGATCCCCTTGAGATCATCAGCGAGTACGGTGCAGACTCCCTGCGCTTCAGCCTGGTTACCGGCAACAGTGCCGGCAACGATATGCGCTTCTCCGGCAAGAAGGTTGAGGCTGCCCGCAATTTCTGCAACAAGGTATACAATGCTTCCCGCTTCGTGCTGATGAACATCGGCGATGAGGCTGTGGGAGAGATAGATATGTCCGCTCTGGATATTGCAGATAAGTGGATACTCCACAGGCTCAATACCATCGCAAAAGAAGTATCCCAGAACATGGATAACTTCGATCTGAATGTGGCCTGCCAGAAGGTATATGACTTTATCTGGACCGAGTTCTGCGATTGGTACATCGAGATGGCAAAGCCCCGCCTCTACGGCGAGGACGAATCTGCCAAGGCAAACGTAAAGGCTATCCTCGTACGCGTACTTGGCGATTCTATGAAGCTGCTGCATCCCTTCATGCCCTTCATCACTGAGGAGCTGTATCTGAATCTGCCCGGCGCAGAGGAGACCATCATGCTCTCCGCATGGCCCAAGTATGCCGAGGCCTTTGAGTTTGCTGCCGAAGCCGAAAAGATGGAAGGTATCATGGACGTAATCCGCGCCATCCGCAATATGCGCGCAGAGATGAACGTTCCTCCTGCAAAGAAGACTGCTCTCTACGTTGTAACCGAGGCGGCAAATGTATCCTACTTTGAGGCTGCCGCAGCATACCTGATGAAGCTGGCAGGCGCTGAGAGCGTTGCTGTTCAGCAGGATAAGCAGGGCATTCCCGAGGGCGCTGTAAGCGTTGTATGCGCTATGGGCGAGGCATTCATCCCCATGAATCAGCTGGTGGATGTGGATAAGGAAATCGAACGCGTAACCAAGGAAATCACCCGTATGCAGGGCGAGATTGCCCGCGCAGAAGGCAAGCTGAACAATCCCGGATTTGTTGCCAAGGCTCCTGAAAAGGTAATTAACGAGGAGAAGGAAAAGCTGGCTGTTGCAAAGGATATGATGGATAAGCTGCAGCAAAGGCTTGCTGACCTTAAGAAGTAAAAAAGACAAGCTATAAAAAGAGACGCACCGCAAGGCGCGTCTCTTTTATGCTGAAATTTCGGTGAAGAAATTATATCGGCAGAGAGTACTTTTCCATGTACATCTTGAAGTTGTTGTTGAATTCCTCCTTGCTGCCGTCCTTTACATGGCGGAGGTATTCGTGGATTTCAAAGTTGTTGGATGCCATATCCAGTATGCAGGCGGCAATGTTGGAGCAGTGGTCGGAGGTGCGCTCAAGGCAGGTGAGTATGTCGTTGAGTACGAAGCCCACCTCGATGGTGCATTGACCGTTCTTAAGGCGCATAACGTGCTGCATCTTGATGGTTTTCTTAAGATGGTCGATAACCTGTTCAAGGGGTTCAACCAGGGCAGCGGCCTGCATATCCCTTTCGCACATGGCGGACTGGGTAAGCTGCAGTATCTCTTCAAGGGCTGAGTACAATACTTCTATTTCCTTCTTTCCCTGGGCGGAGAAGGACATGCCCTTGGAGTTCAGTTCCTCAGCGGATTCCACAAGGTTTACTGCGTGGTCGCTTATGCGCTCAAAGTCACCGATAAGATGCAGCAGGGTGGAAGTCTCGCGGCTGTCGGCAGCGCTCATATCCTCCGCGCTGAGTTTTACAAGGTAGTCGCCAAGTTTGTCTTCGTATTCATCCACCTTACCTTCGGCATCGTATATCTTCTGTGCCGCCTTGGGGTCATAATTCCGAAGTATGTCAAGGGAGTCAACAAGGGCGGCGCAGCTTTTGCGGGCCATCTTATGGGTAAGGTCGGTGCAGCGCATGATGGCGATGGCGGGGGTGGTGAGAAGACGCTCATCCAGCATCTGCAGTTCGTCGGCTTGTCCGTCGTCGCGAACGGTGGCGCAGGCCAGCCGTTCAAGCTGCTTTCCGAAGGGGAACAGCATGGCGGTACAGGCAAGGTTGAATACGGTATGCACGATAGCTATGCCTGCCTGGTTGGCGCTTTCATGAACAAAGGCAAAATCGAATATGCCGTTTGCGATATTGAAGAGTATCAGCAGCGTAATTGTGCCGATGATGTTGAAGTAAAGGTGTACCATTGCTGCGCGGCGTGCGCCCTTGGATGTGCCGACGGAGGACAGCAGGGCGGTTACGCAGGTGCCGATGTTCTGGCCCATAATGATTGGGATCGCGCTGCCGAAGGTAACGCTGCCGGTGGCGGAAAGGGCCTGCAGGATACCGACAGATGCAGAGGAGCTCTGGATGATGGCGGTGAGCAGGGCGCCGGCAAGAACACCGAATACAGGATTGGACAGCATTATGAGAATGTTGCCGAATTCGGGTATGGCAGCAAGGGGCTTTACCGCGGCGGACATGGCGTCCATGCCGAACATAAGCACAGCAAAGCCGAGGAGCGCTTCGCCGGTATCCTTTTTGCGTACATCCTTGAGGAAAAGGTACATTATTACGCCTATGAGCGCCAGCACGGGAGTGAAGGAGGTGGGCTTGAGCAGCTGAACAAACAGGCTGTCGCCGGTTATGCCGGTAAGGCTCAGCAGCCAAGCGGTAACGGTAGTACCGACGTTTGCGCCCATTATTACGTTGATAGCCTGACGCAGGGTCATTACGCCGGAGTTTACAAAGCCCACCGCCATAACGGTAGTTGCAGAGGAAGACTGTATTACCGCCGTTACAACAAGGCCCAGAATCAGTCCTTTAACAGGGCTGCTGGTGAGGGATGCCAGGATCTTTTTGAGGCGGCTGCCCGCCCGCTTTTCGAGGGCGTTGCCCATTATGTTCATGCCGAACAGGAACAGCGACAGGCCGCCCACAAGGGACAAGACGTTGAAGATGGTCATATTATTATAAACCTCCGAAAAGTGTGATAACCTTTCTTTAACGGAGAATACAGTACAGAGCCGCATTCTCCCTCATAATACTCAATATCATAAAAAGTCATTCTCTACAAGAATTGACTTTGTATCTGTACGGGAATATAATATGAAAAATAGCAATATTTATACTGTTGAAACATACGGTGGGATTCATGTCCGATCGGCGATTTATCGCAGTCGGCGTTCCGGTAAAGGTTCGGGTGCGGCGGCTCCCGGCTTTTTTATGTGAGGATTATTGAACGATGAGTATAGGTGAATTGTTTATTCTGGCGGTGGGTCTTTCAATGGATGCGTTTGCGGTGGCGGTATGCAAGGGCCTTGCCATGGACAGGATCAGTTTAAAGAATGCGGGAATAGTTGGCTTGTGGTTCGGAGGATTTCAGGCCCTTATGCCTTTGATAGGATACCTTCTCGGCTACAGCTTCAGCGATGCCATACAGTCTGTGGATCATTGGATAGCCTTTGCTCTGCTGGGCCTTATAGGTTTGAATATGATAAAGGAATCAAGATCCTGCGAAACGGAGGGAACCTGCGGCTGCCTTGCCTTTAAGGAGATGTTCACCATGGCTGTCGCTACAAGCATAGATGCGCTGGCAGTAGGAATAACCTTTGCCTTCCTTACTGTTGACATTGTCCCTGCGGTAAGCCTTATCGGAGTAACTACCTTCCTCCTGTCCATGCTGGGCGTAAAGGCAGGCAGCGTATTCGGCGCAAAGTACAAGTCAAGGGCGGAACTTGCAGGCGGTATAATACTTATACTTCTCGGCACAAAGATACTGCTGGAGCATCTGGGGATTATCAGCCTGTAATGTGTCTTGTCTGTTAACTTTAGCCGCAGCGGTTTGGGCTTTGTTGACAGGAAAATTGTTAAACACTATAATCATTTTAAGAAAATATTATTGTCATCGGGAGGGCCTGTTGAGGGCTGATTTGCTTAAAATTCGCGTATATGCAAGAAGAATGCTGACGGCTGCAATGGCCGCGGCTTGTTTCTGTACCGTGGGATGCGCGAAAAAGACCCAGGATGACACACTTGTTACAATAGACATAAGCGAAATCAACAACGGCCTGGAATATGCGGACAAGTACGGCGAAGAAGGTACATACATTGCCATCAGCGGCTTTGCTACCCCGGAACCCATTGTAACCCCAAAACCCACTCCCGAGCCTACGCCGAAGCCCACCAAAAAACCCAAGGCCACGAAAGAGCCCAAGAAGGAAGAAAAGAAGGACGACAAGAAGGACGACGATAAAAAAGAAGAGAATAAATCCGAGCCTTCTGCAACCTCAAAGCCCAAGACTGTGGGCAAGACCCCTTACGCAGGCAAATACCAGCGGGCATCCGTCAAGTTCGCAGATGATGCCGAGGGTATAAAATTCGAAACTACCACAATTGACGGCGAAACCGTAACCGAAAGCCTTTTCGCAAGAAACGGCATAACCATGGTAAATATATGGACCCAGACCTGACTGAGCTGTCTTGAAGAGATGGGTATTCTCTCAGATTTGGCATACGAATATAAAGGGACAGGCTTCAGCATTGTGGGCTTGTCCGCAGACGTGGAGGGCGGCTCTGCTGCTGTTGCGGATGCAAAGGCGCTGTTCAAAACCGCGGGCGGCAAGTTCACCAACCTTACTTACAGCAGAAGCGTTGCAAATACCATACTGTCCGGAGTAAGGTCGGTACCTACCACCAAGTTTTACGATTCCAATGGACACCTGCTTGCAACTATCTACGGAGCAAATGACAAGCAGGAATGGATTAATATTATTGAGACGGTGATACATGAAAAAGCGTAGTATTTATTCACTGGTGCTGCTGGCCGTGGGCGTTGCATTTATCGTAATAGGCGCGATAAAGGGCGAGCCCTCTGCCGTATTGCAAAAAGCTATTATGATCTGTATGGAGTGTATTGGCCTTGGATAAGAAGAAAAAGAAAAATTACCCTCTGTTTAAGGCCAGAATGTACATTCAGGCCTGCTGGACTCTGCTTACAAACAGCTATGCATCCGGCTTTATCAACGGTACCATCTATCAGGGCAACGTCAAGAGCGTATGCGTGCCCGGCCTCAACTGCTATTCTTGTCCCGGTGCATGGGGAGCCTGTCCCATGGGTTCTTTGCAGAACGCATTTGCAGGCAGGATAAGCGGATTCCCCTTCTATGTTGTGGGTACCCTGATCACCATAGGCGCCCTGTGCGGCCGTATCGTTTGCGGATTCCTGTGTCCCTTCGGCTGGATACAGGACCTGTTCTTCAAGATTCCCCCAAAGAAGAAAATACGCCGCCTGCCCGGCGAAAAGTATCTGCGCAAGCTGCGCTATGTGGTGCTGGTGGTAATGTGCATCATACTGCCCCTGTTTGCAAAGGGTGACTTTGGCGTGGGCAGCCCCTGGTTCTGCAAGTGGATTTGCCCCTCCGGCACAATGATAGGCGGTCTGCCTCTTATTGCTCTCAATGAAGATCTGAGAAGCGTACTGGGTTGGCTGTTTACCTGGAAGATGTTTGTGCTGGTTGTTGTACTGGTGGGCTCTGTGCTGATGTTCAGGCCCTTCTGCAGATATCTCTGCCCTCTTGGAGCAATATATGGCCTGATGAACCCTGTATCCCTGGTCCGCATAAAGGTCAGCAAGAGCCGCTGCACCTCCTGCGGCGCATGCCAGAGAGCCTGCGGTTTGGATATTCCGGTATACAAAACTCCCAATTCCGATGACTGCATACGCTGCGGTAAATGTATAACCGTCTGTCCCCATTCAGCGCTTAAGATGGATGCGAGCCTGAAGGGCAGAAGAAAGCGCCGCCCGGCTGCGGAAGAAGCATAAAAACAATAATAAAACGGAGAAGCAAGCAGCCTCTCCGTTTTTTGTTGTTCGATTTTATTTGAGCTTGAAATTTACCCACTGGCAGTACTGTTCCAGGCCTTCCTTGCTCTGGTTCCAGTCGGTGCATACGTCGCCGTCCGGGAATACCACCATTTCGTGGAGTATGGTGAGGGGGCCGATTTTACAGATGCTGTAGGGCAGTATCTTGTGATAATACACAGTCATGCCGGAATCTGCCAGGAAGGATACGTCATCAAAGGAAGTACCCATGTTGTAGTAGTGGTAGCGGTAATTTTCGCAGAGGGTCTTGAGGAAGGGGCTGTCCTGCACGTGAAGATTTTCTGCGGTGACCTTGTTGAAATCCTCGCGGAAATGCAACTCCAGATTGTTCTTGCGCCGATACTGGGCTTCCCAGCGCTTTACCACTGAATCGACCCACTCTGCGGAAGCTTCTTTATTCTGAATAACGCAGTTTATCCGAACGGGAACCTTCAGGCTGCCAAGCACGCTGTCCTCTGCAGGGGCATGAAGGAAAGCGGAATCCTTTTCGTAGGAATTGCAGTGACGGGAAACGTTTATGCCCTTAACGCAGGGATATTCCTCATCAAACAGCTTTGCAATGTCCGAGGCGGTTTCAGAAGGGAAAAGGGTGTTTACGTATACTATTTTGTCCTTGAGCACCTCAAGCATCTTGGACAGGGCATCAAGGTCGGCGCAGGGTTCGCCGCCGGTTATCATAATATCCTCAATGTCGGAATCTGCAATGCGCTTGAGCACGTCCAGAGTTTTATCCAGAGATGTGTCCATGGTATCGTACATGAGTCTGGATTCGCAGAAGGGACACTTGCGGCCGCAGTTGTAGGGAACGTATACGTGGGCGGTTTTTTTAGGGCGAACGGTGTTTTTTATATTGTCGATGTTGTCAAGGCAATACATCAGGTGAGGTTCCTCCGTGGGGGTAAAGATTTTTGCTGAACTGCGGCGGATATATGCTGCATCAGCAGGGGAAATATCCGGATTCGGCAAGGATAATGCCGTATCATTTATAATATAACATCAATTAAAACTATTTCAAGCAATGTTTATCCTTTAACAAAACGAAAATGTGTGCAACTGCGTAAAAAATGTTAAATTTTCCCCGAAACAGAACGGAGAATGCTTGCCCTGTTTACAGGGCTGTGGTATATTAATTAAGGTACCTTAATTTATCTTTTGCCGGTTACTCCACTTTTACTAACCGGCAGGGGAGAAAACAAAGGAGGAATCCCGCCCGGCTGGCGGTGCGGCAGTGTGGAGACCTGTCGTAATGGGGCGAACGCCATTGCCCCGAGGCCGTTCCTTGCGGAGGCAGAACGGTTACAGCCAAATAAACACCATGGCAAAAGTTAGCCTGAAAAACATCAAGAAGGTCTACCCCAACGACGAAGCCAAGAAGTCCAAGAAGAAGGGCGAGCAGGAGGTAGAAAAGAAGGTCAACCTGCAGATCACCGAAGAGGGCGTTGTAGCTGTTCAGGAATTCAGCCTGGATATCGCTGACAAAGAGTTCATCGTTCTGGTTGGTCCCTCCGGCTGCGGTAAGTCCACCACTCTGCGTATGATCGCAGGTCTGGAAGACTTTACTGCCGGCGAGCTGTTCATCGGTGAAAAGCTGATGAACGACGTAGCTCCCAAGGACAGGGATATCGCAATGGTATTCCAGAACTACGCTCTGTATCCCCATATGACCGTGTATGAAAACATGGCCTTCTCCCTTAAGCTCAAGAAGACTCCCAAGGACGAAATCGACCGCAAGGTAAAGGAAGCTGCCGAGATTCTGGACATCACCCAGTATCTGGATCGCAAGCCCAAGGCTCTGTCCGGCGGCCAGCGTCAGCGTGTTGCCATCGGTCGTGCTATCGTCCGTGACCCCGCCGTATTCCTCATGGACGAACCTCTGTCCAACCTGGACGCCAAGCTCAGGAACCAGATGCGTGCGGAAATCATAAAGCTGCGTCAGCGCATTAACACCACCTTCGTATACGTTACCCACGATCAGACCGAGGCTATGACCCTTGGCGACCGTATCGTAATCATGCGCGACGGTTTCATTCAGCAGATCGGCACTCCCCAGGAAGTGTTCAATCATCCTGCCAACCTGTTCGTAGCAGGCTTCATCGGCACTCCCCAGATGAACTTCTTCGATGCACGCCTTGAGAAGGAAGGCGACAGCTACTATGTAGCAATCGCCGGCACCAAGGTTGAGCTGCCCGAAGACAAGCAGGCTGCTCTCCGCGCAAAGGGCGCAGAACCCTGCGACATCACTCTGGGTATCCGTCCCGAGCACGTAACCCTCTGCAACGGCACTGAAGGCGCCAACATCACCGGTACCGTAGACGTATCCGAAATGATGGGCAGCTCCGTACATCTCCACGTGGATGCAAACGGCAAGGACGTTGTTGTAATTATCCCCACTATCGACCTTACCGGCGAACTGCAGAACGGCTTCGCATACGGCTCTTCCGTAAGCTTTGCCTTCGGCGGCAACGTAATCCACATGTTCGATAAGGCCACCGATAAGAACCTCATCTAATTGATATAACCGCTGCTTAATACCAAAGCCCGGATTACCATGTTAATCCGGGCTTTTTCCTTTGAGACATATGTTTATTTTATAACAAAGCTGCATTGACTTTTTTCGTAAAAATTGTTACTATTATATCACAGGTTTCCGGAAACGTTTCCGGTAAGGTTACCGGGAAGGTTTCCACAAACAATTCATATATTTGGGACGGACAAAGCCTATGACAATAAAGGACATCGCCAGGCTCAGCGGAGTGAGCGTAAGCACCGTATCAAGGGTGCTGAACAACAGGCCTGATGTCAGCGAGGAAAGCCGCAGGCGTGTCCGCAGTGTTATCGAAAACGCAAACTATATCCCCAATAATACCGCCCGTGATCTGGTAAAAACCAAATCCGACGCCATAGGCATTGTGGTGAGGGGCGTATCCAATCCGTTTTATATAGATATAATAACTGCAATTGAAGAAAAAATAGAGCAGGCCGGCTATACCATGGTAATGCGCCAGATAGCCTCTGATGCGGACGAAATACAGTTCGGCGCGGAGATGGAAAGGGAAAAGCGGCTTCTGGGCATAGTATTTCTTGGCGGATGTCAGGACTATACCCCCGAACGGCTCAAGGTGCTTAATGTTCCCTTTGTATGCTGCTCATATTCCAATAAATACGGCACGCTGGACAGCGAACAGTACTCCTCCGTATCCATCGAGGACCAGTACGAGGCTTACCGCGCCGTGGATATCCTAATAAAAAACGGCCACAGACGCATAGCTGCCCTTGTATCCTCCACAGATGACGGCTCCATAAGCCAGCTTAGATATCAGGGATACCTTAAAGCGCTGGAGGATAACGGCATAGCATATGATCCCGCTCTTATAATGGAAACCGACGGATTCTCCATAACCGATGCCTACAAAACCATGGTTCAGAAGCTCGAAAAGGAAGACGCAGGCTTTACGGCCCTTTTCACCATAGCAGACGTTATGGCAATGGGCGCCATGAGAGCCCTGAGAGAGCGGGGCAGGCTCGTGCCGGAAGATTGTTCTGTAATTGCTATCGACGGTATAGCGATGTCGGAATATATGAATCCTATGCTGTCCACCCTCTGCCAGCCGGTTGAGGAAATGGGCCGCAAGAGCGTATCCATACTGATGGATATGATAGAAGGACGTTCGGGCAACAGGCACGAGGTGCTGTCCACCCGCTTCAGAGAAGGGGCGTCCATTTCCAGATTGAATTAAATTTGCGCTTTCTTCATGGCGCACAATATAAAAAAAGAGAGGAAAAACTGATGAAGAAGTATTTTGCACTGTTTCTGGCTGTTGTAATGGCATTCTCCATGGCAGCTTGCGCAGCCCCCGCTGAAGAGCCCGCTGTAGAAGAAGCAGCTCCCGTAGAAGAAGTTGAAGCAGCCCCCGCTGAAGGCGGCTCTGTTTACTATCTCAACTTCAAGCCCGAAGCTGATGCTGCTTGGCAGGAGCTCGCAGCCCTGTATACCGAGCAGACCGGCGTAGAAGTAAAGGTTGTTACCGCTGCTTCCGGTACCTACTCTGACACCCTGACCGCTGAAATGGCTAAGGACGAAGCTCCCACCCTGTTCCAGTGCGGCAATGCACAGGGCCTGATTGACTGGGGCGAGTACTGCCTCGATCTGACCGGCACTGCTTTTGCAAACGAGCTGACCACCAACGACTTCAACCTCTATGATGAGGCTGGCGCTCTGAAGGCTGCTGGTTACTGCTACGAAGCATTCGGTATCATCGTAAACAAGGCTCTGCTGGCTCAGGCTGGTTATGCCGTAGAAGATATCAAGGACTTCGCTTCCCTCAAGGCCATCGCTGAGGACATCCACGCTCGTTCCGCTGAGCTGGGCTTCGATGCTTTCTCCGCAGCAGGTCTGGAAGGCTCCTCCTCCTGGCGTTTCTCCGGCCATCTGGCCAACATGCCCCTGTACTACGAGTTTGCTAAGAACGGTGTAACCGAGCAGCCCGAAACCATCACCGGCGAGTACATGGATCTGTTCAAGAACATCTGGGATCTCTACATCAACAACTCCGCTGCCGATCCTAAGACCCTCTCCACCGGTACTGGCGAACAGTCCACTGGCGAGTTCAAGGAAGGCAAGGCTGTATTCTATCAGAACGGTACCTGGGAATTCGCTGGCCTCGTAGATGCCGGTATGAACCCCGCCGACCTGACCATGATCCCCATCTACTGCGGTGCTGAAGGCGAAGAGAAGGCCGGTCTGTGCTGCGGTACTGAGAACTGCTGGGCTGTAAATGCCAAGGCTTCCGAAGCTGACGTTCAGGCTACTCTGGACTTCATCACTTGGG
>JAZNUG010000219.1:0-5526 GCA_045592165.1 Clostridia bacterium
CCTGGGACTGAACCCTGATAATATTGGAACCGTTAAGGCGCACCGCCGCCACAGTATCAAGGTTTACAGCGCCTGCAAGCACCTTTCCCCGCTGATGGTCGGTATGGTTGCCGCCTATCTCGGTGCGGCCGGGGGCGGAAAAATAGCGCTCGGGGGCGCCGCCGAATGCGGCGGCAAAGCCCTCATCAAGGGCGGCTTTCTTTTGCTTGGACAGTATCAAGGAAGGTACAGACATGATTTTTCCCCTTATCTTTCAAGTATTGATTGGCAACGGGCCGGTAAAGGAATATAAAATATCCCCTGATGTTGTTCAACACCAGGGGACATGTTTGCTATTCAAGCTTTTCCCATCCGGCGTATAGTGTCATATCCGTTTCGATGGTTCGACTTTGGGTATCCCACAGCTCAAAGCAGGCGGCATCCGTATACCAGCCCGTGAATATATAGCCTTCACGGGTGGGCGGCTCCGGCTCTTCCAGCAGCTGGCCGTACATCTGATTCTGGGGGGCAACATCGCTGCCGCCCTTGGAGTCAAAGGTAACGGTAAAGCCGGGATTGCGAAGCTCCAGCGCAACCAGTATCACGATCACCGCAATGCAGGCGATGATTATGCGGTCCAGCGCCTTTACGGAAATCTTTACATGGCGGTAAAGGCCGCGGAACTTGGGAGTCTGCTCCTGCTCATGCTCCGGATTGGGATTGGTGCGGTTTTCTTCCATTATTTCTTTACCAGGTACTTACGCATATCCAGTGCGCATGCGCAGAGGATGATGGCGCCCTTGATAATGTACAGGCTGGAGGAATCCACGCCCAGCATGGTCAGCGCAACGAAGATTATACGCAGAACGAATACGCCCAGGATAATGCCGCTGATCTTACCGGTACCGCCGACGAAGGATACGCCGCCGATAACGCAGGCCGCGATGGCGTCGCACTCTGCGTTAAGGCCGGTACTTGCCGCAACGGAGCCTGCGCGAACGCCCTCGATGAAGCCGGCATAGCCGTACATGGCGCCTGCAAGGGTGTGCACCAGCATAGTGGTGAGGAATACGTTTACGCCGGAAACCTTGGCGGCTTCAGCGTTGGAACCTACTGCAAACATGTTCTTGCCAAAGGTGGTCTTATTCCAGATAAACCACATAAGGGCGGTAAGGATGATGGCGTAGAGCACGTATCTGGGAACAGCAACGCCGCCCAGACGGAACATTGCGCCGCCTACGAAATCCTTGTACTCGGGGCTGAGGCCGGAGATGGGCTGGCCGTTGTTGCCGTTGAGGGCAAAGAACCACAGAATGATACCGTAGGTGATCAGCTGGGTGGAAAGGGTTACGATGAAGGGATGGAGGCTGAACTTGGCTACAAAGAAGCCGTTGACCAGACCGATAAGAGCGCCGATGAGAACAACGGTCAGCACGGTGGCGGCTATCCACCAGCCATTGATCTCGGGCAGGTTGGCAAACATCTTATTGGCAAAGTCCGCCTTCTGCATGAATACGCCGGCAACTGCGGCGGTAAGGCCTACTACACGGCCTGCGGAAAGGTCGGTACCGGTAAGTACGATACAGCCTGCGATACCCAGGGCCAGGGGCAGGTATGCAGCTACCTGGGTGATAAGGTTTGCAAAGGAGCCCAGGGTAAGGAAGTTGGGCTGCTCGATGGCGGTGTAAATGATGAATATTGCCATCAGTATGTACAGGGCATTATTCAGAATCATATCGGACCAGAAGCGCTTCCTGTCCTTCTTGTCCATAGCTTTATAGTCAGCCGCGGTGCGCTGCAGATTGGAAATGGGATTAGTCATGGTGTTCTTCCTCCTTATACATACTTTGCAGCAAGGGTCATGATTTCTTCCTGTGTGGTATTGCGGGCGTCAACCTCGCCGGCAACGCGTCCGCCGGACATTACGACTATCCTGTCGCATACGCCCAGCAGCTCCGGCATCTCGGAGGATACCATCAATACCGTCTTACCCTTGTTTGCAAGGTCCAGTATCAGCTGGTATATCTCGTACTTTGCGCCTACGTCAATGCCGCGGGTGGGCCCATCCAGCAGCAGCACCTCAGGCTCGGTCAGCAGCCAGCGGCCGATGATGACCTTCTGCTGATTGCCGCCGGAAAGGCTGCGTATCTTGGTCTCCTGAGAGGGGGTCTTGGTGCGCATTGCGTCGATATAGCGCTGGGTGTCCTCCCTCTGGGACTTTTCGCTCAGATACAGGCCGAGGCGCTTATGACGCTTAAGGCTGGAGATAACGGTGTTGTCCCTGATGTTCAGCACGCCGAATATACCGGTGGCGCGGCGCTCTTCGGTAAGCAGAGCAAAGCCGTTCTTTATGGATTCATTGGCATTGCGGTTGAGACAGGGCTTGCCGTCAAGGAAGATTTTGCCTTCCTTGCGGGTGCGGATGCCGAATATGCTTTCCAAGGTTTCGGTTCGTCCGGAGCTGTCCAGACCGGCAAGGCCCAGTATCTCGCCCCTGCGGGCTTCAAGGCTCACGTCCTTCAGCTGATTGTACATGCCGGTAATGCCTTCCACCTTAAGGTAAACATCGCCGGGAGTGTTGGTCTTGGGAGGGAACTGATTGGTCAGCTCGCGGCCTACCATCAGGCGGATGATGTTATTCATCTCAAGGTCATCCGCACGCTCGGTGGCTACCCACTGGCCGTCGCGCATTACGGTGATATAGTCGGATATGCGCTTTATCTCAGCCATCTTGTGGGAGATATAAACGATACCCACGCCCCTGTCGCGGAGCATGTTGATTATTTCAAAGAGGTGTTCCACTTCTTCCTCGGTAAGGGAGGAGGTGGGCTCGTCAAATACGATTATCTTGGAATTGTAGGATACTGCCTTGGCGATTTCCACCATCTGGCGCTGGGATACCGGCATGGTGCTCATAATGCGGTGGGGGTCCACCTTTATGTTCAGCTCATCGAATACCGCCATGGTATCCTGATACATTTTCTTTTCGTTAACGGCAATGCCGCCTATCTTGGGATATCGGCCCAGCCAGATGTTATCCATAACGCTGCGCTTGAGGGCCTGATTCAGCTCCTGATGCACCATGGCTACGCCGTGATCCAGGGCTTCCTTACTGTTTTTGAAGTTGATCTCCTTGCCGTCCAGGTAGATATTGCCCTTGTCCTTGCCGTATATACCGAAGAGGCATTTCATCAGGGTAGACTTGCCGGCGCCGTTTTCTCCCATAAGGGCATGGACCGTACCGGCCTTGACTTCGAAATTAACATTGTCAAGGGCCTTTACGCCTGGGAATGTTTTGGTAATTCCAACCATTTTCAGCAGAGTGTTCTGCTCCATGTTGCCTTTTTCCTCCCTTGCAAATATGATACCGTTATGCCGTTAAAACGCGATAGAGAACGGTGAGCATGGCTCCCCGTCCTTCATGAAGATGTGTCGGAGCGGTGTTTACCGTTCCCTACCGGACATACCGGTCTGTTTTTTTAAAAGGGGCAGCTGCCGCCGAAAGCGACAGCTGCCCTGAATAGTTTACTGTTATATCAGATGCTTATTATTCACCGGTGTAGGGAGCGTAAGCAACATACAGCTTGGTGGCAAATTCGGGAGCGATGGAGAAGCGCTCGTCGCTGAGGGCTGCGATAGCATCAACGGGAGCGGAGCCATCCAGAATGCCCTTAACGGTCTGGCTTACTGCAGCAGCCATACCCTGAGCGTCCTGCTTAATGGTACCGGTCATAGCGCCTTCGGCGATCAGAGCCTTGGCGTTGTCGGTAGCGTCAACACCGAATACGGGAACAACATGGGCGCCGTCTACATTGTAGCCCTTCTCCTGCAGAGAAGCGATAACGCCTTCAGCCATACCGTCGTTGTTGCAGATTACCAGCTCGATCATGTTGCCATTGGCCTCGTTGTAGGAAACGAAGTTGGTGTCCATGTATTCCTTGGCAGCGGCAGCGGACCATGCGCCGGCCTGGTCTACCTGGTAGCAGTCAGTGTTGGCAGCATCGAAGTACTGGAGAACGGGCTTGCCGGCAGCTTCAAGAACCAGGTTGGCATCTTCAAGGCCGAACTGGGTGCGGTAGATAGCCTCTACGTTGGCCTCGTCGCCCTTCATCATAGCATAGGAGATAACGCCGTCCTTGTTCAGGTCGATAGCGTCGTAGTTGGCAACTACATAGTCACCGATCATCTTGCCCTGCATATGGCCGGCAGCGGGAGCATCGGTACCGATGAAGGCAGCGGAAGCATGGTTCTCAAGAACGGTAACATCAGCGCCGTCAACGCCGATAGCACGGTTGAAGAATACTACGGGGATATCACCGGCAGCAGCCAGGATGTCCTCAGCGGTATCAGCAGCGCCGGAGGTAACCTGGTTTACTACCAGGATGTCAGCGCCGCCAGCGATAGCGGTGTTGATCTGGTCCAGCTGGGTGGTCTGGTTGTTGGCAGCAAACTGGTTATCGGGGGTGATGCCCAGAGCGGCAAACTCAGTGTTCATTGCGTCACGAACGGAGCTGAGATATACGTCAGACTCGTCATACCAGAATACAACTACCTTAGCAGCGTCTTCTGCGGGGGCAGCTTCTTCAGCAGCGGGGGCGTCAGCGGGCTTTGCGCAGGCTACCATGGCCAGAGCCATAACGAGAGCCAGAGCGATTGCAAAGAACTTCTTCATTTAATACAAACCTCCAAAATATTTTGTGAACCGATATCCGGTTCAATATCTATTACAGTATAACAGAAAATTTATAAATATCATATATATAATTAAAAATATTTTTTATATTTCATATGGAAATTACATTTCAAAATAAAAACAATACCGTATTCTTCCATCCGGGCCGGATAACGGCTCAGATCGCCGCCCTTTCGCCTTTTTCAGGCTGTTTTTCCCTTCTGCGCCGGGCAGATATTCGTTTTTCCGATGTCTTTCCCATACAGCCGCGGAAATGCAGCGGCCGCCGGATTTTTATATAAAAACAGGACGGTATGATACATACCGTCCCGTCTTTTCCTTTGGTTTATTTCCCCTTGCATCAGCAGTATCTGTCCCTGTGGGACTTTATCTGCCCTGCCAGCGGCACAATGTCGTGATATACCGCATTGTGGGCAGCAATGCTTTTCTTTGCCGCCTCCAGCTGGTCAGGCTCAATGAGCAGGCTCATTCCGCAGGAGAGTTCCCCCTGTATGGCCCTCGGGGCGGGGGCAATGCGGCACTTTACGCCGTCCTCCGTCAGTATGTCCTTAAGGGCAAGGCCGTGCTCGTATGTTTTGAAGAGGATATAGTAACGAATATCTCCGTTATCCATTGATCATCTCAATGAATGCGCCGATACGGGTGCGCAGCTGTTCGGCATCGGTATCGGTGTAGTCGGTCTCAAGGCTGAGAACGGGGATGCCGGCATCCTTGAGGGCGCGGGATACGCTGTACTTCTCGGTATCGTACAGGCAGCAGAACTTCAGGCTGCAGTCAATTACGCCATCAACCTTGTATTCCTTGCACAGGCGCAGAATGTCGTCGATACGGCCGGTATTGGGGGTGAAGCAGGC
>JAZNUG010000220.1:0-33060 GCA_045592165.1 Clostridia bacterium
GCACAACGCCGAGGCCACCCTCATCACCACCCCCTGGGATGAGCTGACCGGCCAGCAGATACTCACCGCCATGGAGCGCCGTGATACCCTTGACGAGGAATTGGCCCACCTTAAGGCGGAAAGCGAGCATCATCACCACCACCATCACCATCATGAGCACGACCACGAGTGCGAGTGCGGTCATCACCATGAGCACGATCATGAGTGCGAGTGCGGTCATCACCACCATGAGCACGATCACGAGTGCGAGTGCGGTCATCACCATGAGCACGACCATGAGTGCGAGTGCGGTCATCACCATGAGCACGATCACGAGTGCGAGTGTGGTCATCATCATGAGCACGATCACGAGTGCGGCTGCGGTCATCATCATCATGAGCACGATCATGAGTGCGAGTGCGGCCATCATCACCATGAGCACGATCATGAATGCGAGTGCGGACATCACCATGAGCACGACCATGAATGCGGCTGCGGTCATCACCACCATCATGCCGACGAAGTATTCACCAGCTGGGGCGTGGAGACCGCAAAGAGCTTCTCTGCACAAGGCGTTGCCGCTGCCCTTGCCGATCTTGATGATGAGGAAAAGTATGGCGCTGTGCTGAGGGCCAAGGGTATCCTTAAGGGTGAAAACGCATGGATCCACTTTGACTATGTTCCCGGCGAGATCAATGTTCGCGAAGGCAGCGCCGGCGTTACCGGCAGGCTGTGCGTTATCGGCGCAAAGCTGAATGAGACCGCCCTTGCGGAGCTTTTCGGAGTATAAAATATGAAGCAGATTCCGGTTTATATGTTCACAGGCTTTCTTGAAGGCGGCAAGACCCGCTTCATGCAGGAAACCCTGTGCGATAAGCGTTTCAATGACGGGGAGCGCACCCTTGTGCTGATGTGCGAGGAAGGTATTGAGGAACTGGACCCCTCAAAATTCCCCAGCAAATACGTTTACATTGAAAACATAGAGGATATTGAGGATATCACCCCCGAATACCTTACCAAGCTGGTTAAGAAATATCAGGCGGACAGGGTGCTTATCGAGTACAACGGCATGTGGCTGCTCAGTGACCTTGCCCGTGTATTCCCCAAGGACTGGGTGGTTTATCAGGAATTCATGTTTGTGGATGCCAAAACCTTCCTGCCCTACAATACCAATATGCGTACCCTTATGGTGGATAAGCTGATGACGGCGGAGCTGGTGGTGCTGAACAGGGCGGACGACTCTCTGGACAAGATGGAGATCCACAAAATCATCCGCGGCATATCCCGCCGGGCAAACATCGCCTACGAATACGCCGACGGCCGCGTGGAATACGATGACATTGAGGATCCCCTCCCCTTTGATATTGATGCTCCGGTTGTGGAAATCGGCGACAACGACTTTGCAATATGGTATCGGGATATGTCCGAGGAGCTGAAGAAGTATTCCGGCAAAACCGTACGCTTCAAGGGCATTGTTGCCCGCAATCCCCGCCTGCCCGAAGGCATATTCATCGCAGGCCGGCACGTTATGACCTGCTGCGCCGATGATATCGAATACAGCGGCCTGGTATGCAAATGGGACAAGGCAGAAACCCTGACCCAGCGCCAGTGGGTAACCGTTACTGCCTCCATTGAGGTGCGTTTCAACCGCATCTACGGCGGCCGCGGCCCCGTCCTCCACGTAATTGACGTGGAGCCCGCTGAAAAGCCGGAAAAGGAAGTTGCGACGTTTTATTGATGGGTGTTTTCCTTTCTTTTTCTCTTTCTTTTCATGTGAAAAGAAAGAAGAAAAAGAAACAAAAAGAGAAAGAAAAGCAAAATAAAAAGAGGGACGGTATACAGCAGCGTATATCGTCCCTTTAAATCTATACTTTGTCTTTTTTTCTTTTGCTTCTTTTCTGTTTTCTTTTCTACCAGAAAAGAAAAAGAAAAGAAGGTACTAACACTTTACTTGTCAAACTCAGGCTTTTCCTTCTCCCAGGGGATCTCGGGATGCTCAGCAAGCATCCACGCCTTAAAGCTGTCGGCGTCGCCCTTGGTGAAGCAGTTTTTATCCAGGCGAACAAAGTCATTTTCTACGTTCAGGTCAAAGTAGCTCTTGGCTTCAACGCACTTCTTCACCTGCTTCCAATACACCTCGTTGTTGGGCTGGTCATTGGTGAACAGGCGTATGGTATTGCCCACGATAACCTTGCAGTCCCACTGCTTCATGCCATTCTGTACGCGCATCATTTTGAACTGCTTGCCTGCCAGCATGTAGCGGAAAAAGATGGCGCGGTATACGCTGACAAGCACCAGCATATAGCCCAGAGACTCCCAGTTGAGCTTTGTTTCCTCGTTACGGAAGAAGATTGCGCCATACAGGCCTATAGCAAGGATAACCATCCAGGGCCAGAAGCTCTTTACCTTGTAGAAGGTAGGGGCGGTCCAGCGGCGATAGCGCTTTATATCCATTACATATTGATTTTCAAACATCACAAATCCTCCAAATAGCCATAGGGCTGTAATTGTAATAATAATATCACACTGTGGCTGTTTAGTCCATTCTTTTAGGCTTTGCGGGATTATATATAGAGATAATTACTTTTAGCCTGCTTCTGCGGACAGTGTTGGATGAATTTCACCTGTCCCTCCCCCAAGCTGCACAAAGAAAGGACGCTCCCGAAGGAACGTCCTTTTGCTTTGCTTAATTAAGCGATTAGGCAGCCTTTGCAGCCTTGAGGGCCTTGGCGCGATCGTTGAGGATGGAGTAAGCGGTCCAGAGCAGAACTACGCATACTACGTTGATCAGCCAGTACATGGGGAGGCTGGTGATGATCTTCCAAGCGATGAATACGCCGATGCAGCCGCCGATGAAGTTGCCCAGAGTGGCAACGGCGTCGTAACGACCCTTCTTGATGAATACTACGGAGTTAGCGGGCATCAGCAGAGCGCAGGAGCCCATGAATACGGGGAAGCAGGTGCCGCCGGAGCAGCCGAGGAGCAGGCAGGTTGCCATGCAGGGAGCATACAGACCGAAGCCGATGTCCATGAGAGCGCCCCATACTACGTTCAGGATAACTGCTACCCAGAACTGCCACTGACCTACGGTGAAGCCAGGCAGATCGCCAACGGAACCGAAGGGACCGAAGCTGTGGTTCTTGCAGAACATGATGATAGCGGTAGCGATCATGGCGCAGCCCAGCCAAATACGGATCTTGTTGATGTCCCACTTGGTGATGATCTCAGCGAAAGCATAAGCACCGATCATGGCGGCTACGCACATAGCTACCAGGAATACGGGTTCGCACTCTACGCTGGTGGTGAAGATCAGAGCCTCGAAGATAACGGGGAAGGTATCGCCGACGTTCAGGGTGCCGGGGATGTTGATATCTTCAACGTTCTTGAAGGTCTTGTAGAGGAAGGTGGAAGGAGCGAAGGAACCGCAGCCGAGGGTATCCAGGAAGTTTGCGAAGATACCTACGAACATGCCCTGTGCCCACTTCTTGCCGCCAGCTTCCTTGAGCTCGCCCTTGTGGTTCTTGTTGATGTCTACGATCAGCATGCCAGCGATGCCTACGAAGCAGATAGCCAGTACGATCTGAAGAGCCAGTACCATTAAAGAAATCCTCCAATAAAAAATAGTTTTGAAGAGTCCGAATTTTCCGGTCTGTCATTGTTTGCTTTCTCATTTCCCCTGTGCGAAAGCATACACGGCTTCCCAGTCCATTCAACGTTAATATTGTAACAACAATGTGAACGCTTGTCAATATTATAACCCATTCAGATAGCGCATAAATTGCTTGTCACATCCGTGGTAAATGTTGGAAATTTCTCAGGTATATCAAGGGTTTTCTATATATTGGGCCATTTATTTCTGCCATATACCACCCACTGTATATTAATCCCATCCATGACAATTTGTAATGTTTCACTTCTTTTACCTCACACTTTTTAAGTTTTCAGCCTCCCTTACCTTAATTTTTTTGCCCCCTGTTTGGCATCTGCCATAAGCCATGGTATAATATTTAACATGAAAGCAATTGAGAAAATCCTGCAAAAGTTCGCCGGTCCTGCCCTGCTTATACTGCTGGGCGGCTGGTACGCATACTGGGCCATATCCGCCCGTTATTCCCTCCCCGCCATTGCGGCTTCCGCCGTAAGCGCAGGGCTTTTTGGGCTGTGTCTTTTCCTTCTGCCGGGGCTGTTCGTTGAATGGCTTGAGCGGGATGACGCCCCCCTGCCCTCCCCCGGCCTTCGGGCTTCCCGCTTTGGCAGGCGGCATCCCTGGGCGGTCATCGCCCTCAGGGTGATACTGCTTCATGTTATCCTTTACGCCGCAGCATACAGCTTTGACCTTGCAAAGAACGGCTACGCAGGCGGCATACTGGATACCCTTCCCCGGCTGTGGAACAGGACGGATGCCCCCCATTATCAGGGCATTGCCCACAACTGGTACGTTACCGAAGGGGATGCCCGCCTTCATATTGTATTCTTCCCGCTGTATCCTCTGCTGACCAAGGCCTTCAATATCCTTTTCGGCAATTACTTTGCCGCCGCAATGGTTGTATCAAACCTCTGCGCCATAGGCTCCGCAATAATGGCCTATGAGCTTGCGGCTCTGGACCTGGAACGCAGTGATGCCCTTTTTGTATCCGCCCTGCTTTCGGTTTTCCCCGGCTCCTTCTTCCTTGCGGCCCCCATGACGGAAAGCCTGTTCCTGTTATTATCCCTGAGCTGTCTGTTCTGCGCCCGCAAAAAGAAATATCTTCTTGCAGGAGCCTTCGGCGCACTGGCCGCCTTTACCCGCTCGGTGGGCCTGCTGCTGATTGTTCCGGTATTCATGGAAGCTTTCGGCGATTACCGCCGCAATACCTCCCTCTCTGCCGGATCCGTTTCCGCCCGCCTTGGCGGCACGGCAATGATCGCCCTGGGCACTGTGGGATATCTCCTTATAAACCGCCTTGTAACCGGCTCTGCCTTCACCTTCCTCACCTATCAGAGCCAGCACTGGAATCAGCGGCTCGGCCCCTTCTTTGGAACCGCCGCATACCAGACAGACCTGCTGCTGACGAACATCATCTCAGGGGATGCAGGACTTGCATACGGCCTGTTCCTGCCCAATCTGCTGTGCGCCTTCTGCTTCCTCATTCTGCTCCTTGCGGCAATTAAGAAGCTTCGCCCCTCATACAGCGGCTATGCCCTCATCTACTTCGCCGTGGCAATAGGCTGCACATGGCTCTTAAGCGGCCCCAGATACCTCGCGGTATGCTTCCCCATTGCCTTTGCCATGGCGGAGCTTACCAAGGGAAAGAAGTTCCTCCGCCCGGCTGCGCTGATGCTGCTTGGCATATCAATGCTCATCTACCTCTGGATGTTTATCACCAATTATCCCGTTTACTGAAAACGGCATACAAAAGCTCCGCACATAACGTGCGGAGCTTTTTGCTTTGTCGTTTGTTTAAAAATCGTACACTATGGGCAAACCGGCTTCTTCGGCAAATCTCTCCGCCTCGGAACCGTAGGTGCAGTGTATCACCACATTGTCACTGCCCGCAAAGGCAAAATAGTCTATTTTTCTTACGGTATCCGGAATGTACACATCCACAAGGTTCGGGCAGTTTTCAAAGGTGCTCTCATACAGCTCAAACACTCCAGACGGCACCTCCACAGTGGTAAGACTCTTGCAGCCTTTAAAGGCCGCCGCTCCGATACCGGTAAGGGACTGGGGCAGGCTGTCAAAGGTGAGGCTTCCGCATCCCTCAAAGGCGCCGAAGTTTATGGTCTTAAGCCCCTCGGGGAATTCCACATGGCCCAGGGACTTCGCCCCGTAAAAGGCAAGTGGGCCGATTCCCTTAAGGTCGGCAGGGAAGTTTATTTCCTCCAGACCGTAGCAGAAGCGAAAGGCATCCCTGCCTATGGAAAGCACGCTGTTTGGCAAGTCCACCGTCTTTATTTCGTCATGGTTGCTGAAGGCGCTTGAGCCTATATGCTCTATGCCGTGGCCTACGGCTATGTGCTCGCTGTTTCCGTTGTACTCCTTCACCACGTCATTTTCAATGACCCACTCGGGAAGACTCGCCACATAGTTATTGTACCAGCCCGTCCGCCATATCAGGAAGGCTATGCCGGCTATCCACAGGATGATTGTCACTATACGTCCGGGTGTCAGCTTGAACTTGGTCTTCATGCCGTCGCCCTCCTTTGCGCCCCTGCTGAATAAAGATGCGTTTGGAAGAATCAGCGTCTCAGTGCCCTTGGCTTGCCGAGTATCTCGCTCCATATGATGGCCTTGCGGATATCGGACATTTCGGTTTCGCTTACCGCTGTTGCGGGCATTTCGTATACATCCTTTTCCGCAGGCTCGCACACCTCTGCCCCCATTATGGTACTTTCGGTATGTACGTGCCTGGTTTCTGTAAAGGGCTTTACCACGTGATCGTCGGAGCGGGGAGTCAGTTCCTCAAAGCGGTAGTCCCCGTCGATATGCCCCTCACCCTCGGAGGAATCGTAGGTCATGCTGCCTGCGGGGCGGTGCTGGGTCACCTTTTGCTTTACTGCGCTTGCGGCGCTCCTGGCCTGCTGCATCACGTCATGCATGGTCACAGGCTTTACCTCTTCCCCATCAAAGGCGGGATGATACTGCCGCGGCTGCTCCGCCTGATGGGATTGCTGCCACTGGGTCTGCCGCTGCTTTGCCTTTTGCTTATCGGCATTCTTCTGCCCTTCCCTTATGGCGTACCTTGCAGCCGCTATAAGTATGGCAATAAATATTAAGCCGTCCAATCAGATTACCTCCTTTCCCGGGAAATAATGAGGGAGCTATACGCTCTTGCCCTCGCCGGCAATGGAGTCTCTCATACGGGTGTCCGAAATTACGTTCTGCATATTGTAATAATCCATTACGCCCAGCTTGCCGTCGCGGAATGCTGCGGCAATGGCCTTGGGAACCTCTGCCTCGGCCTCGATAACGCGGGCGCGCATGCCCTGTACCTCTGCCTTGTTTTCCTGCTCCTGTGCCACAGCCATGGCGCGGCGCTCTTCTGCCTTTGCCTGAGCTATGCGCTTATCCGCCTCGGCCTGGTCAATCTGCAGCTGTGCGCCAACGTTGCGGCCAACGTCCACGTCTGCAATGTCGATGGAAAGAATCTCAAATGCGGTGCCTGCGTCAAGGCCCTTGTTCAGCACGGTCTGGGAGATAAGGTCGGGATTTTCCAGAACGTCCTTGTGGCTGGTGGAAGAACCGACGGTGGTAACGATACCCTCGCCGATACGGGCGATTATGGTTTCCTCGCCTGCGCCGCCAACCAGACGGTCGATATTGGCGCGGACGGTTACCCTTGCCTTTGCGCGGAGCTCGATGCCGTCCTTTGCAATGGCAGCGATAACGGGAGTCTCGATTACCTTGGGGTTAACGCTCATCTGAACTGCATTAAGCACATCGCGGCCTGCAAGATCTATTGCACAGGCCCGCTCAAAGTCCAGGGGAATGCCTGCGCGCTGGGCGGCGATAAGTGCGTTTACAACCCTGTCAACATTACCGCCTGCCAGGTAGTGGGCCTCAAGCTTGTTGAGAGGCACTTCCATGCCGGCCTTGGTGGCCTTGATGGCGGGGTTGATTATGCGGCTGGGAACAACCTTGCGGATGCGCATGGCAACCAGCTGGAAAAGGCCCACCCGAAGGCCGGATGCGGTTGCGGATATCCACAGGCCGATGGGCACAAAGCTGAAGAACAGCGCAAGGAAGATTATGATTGCAACTACAAGGAATATAACGATTACAAAATCCATATTTTTTCCCCTTTCAATAAATACTACTTATTAACCAACAGCTTGAGAAGGTATCCTGCCAGATACAGTATCCCTATAAAGGCAGGCACTCCTATCATAAGCTGTATCCAGCTCTTTTTGCGGAGCCTGTCCGCCTCTGCCCTGTCCATGCTATGGTCATAGGCCAGCGCATCGCAGTCCGCTTCAAGTTCCTTTGCGGTGCATTTGGGGCAGGCAGCCCTGGTATCGTCGTACAGTGTGCCGCATTCTTTGCAGAATTTCAGGCTCATATCTTTTCCACCATTATGCGAAGGCCCTCAATCTCAACTATGCGTATGGGACTGTCCTTGGCGATAAAGCCGCCGCTGGTGGTAACATCCAGCCTCTTGCCGCCGAAGTCGCCGTTGCCTGAGGGACGAAGGGGAGTAAGCGCCACGCCCTCTGCACCCACAAGCTCCTGCATCTGCGCCTCGGACAAAGATGTGGAATTGCCCTCTATTTTGTCCTTCAATACCACAGGGGAATTATTCAGCGCACCCTTTGAGAAGGAATGCATCGCTATGCCTGCGCCGATGAGCAGGGGGACCAGTATCAGCACAAGCGTAACAAGGGCAGTGCCCAGGCTGTCCGCCCTGAGGATAACGGCGGCAACCAGGGAAATTCCGCCCAGTATACCGGGAACGCCCATGCCGGGGGTGAATATTTCCGCCGCCATAAACAGCATGCCGGCGATAAGGCATATAAGGGCAGGAGTGTTCCAGCCTAAAATGTATTGGGTTACGGAATCCATAAGATCACCTCGAATTATAGTCTATGAGATATGTTCTGTTATTATGATAGCATAATCCCCTTGGTAAAATGTGTACAAAGAGTTAAAACAGCGGAAAAAGCTTGGCATTGAACCACTGCATGAAATTCTGAACAAAGGGACTCGAGCCGCCGGGCAGCACATTGCGCTGCATCAGCATAACGATAAGGCAGAAAGCCACGCAGGCCAGCACCAGTATCATTATCCATATACCTATAACAGGCAGGACAGGAGCCTTTGCCTTTTTCTCAAACAGAGGCTCATAGTCGTCATCATCATCGTCATCATCATCATCGTCATCATCGTCATCATCGTCATCATATTCGTCATCGTCATCCAGATGATATTTTTCCCAATCATTTTCCGGGGCTGTGCCAAGGCGGCGGACATGGGAGGGTTCTTCCTCCTCAACTTCATCGTCAAAGTCGTCAAAAAGATCCGCCGCGCAGGAAAAATGCCGCTCGGGCGGGGTATATCTCTTTACGGGCTCCGATGTGCTTACCACGTTTGCGCCAAGGGCCTCTGCTTCACGCATGGCCTGATAGGCTTCCATAGCCTTGTTTTCCGCATCGCTGCGCGCCTTGGAGCGAACCTCTTCCTCGGTTATGGAAGAAATGGCAGTATCAAAATCCGGCATGTCTGCAATTATGCCGTCCTTGAAGGCAGCCTTCTTGCTGTCATAGCAGGCCTGCTCTCTGCAGCAGTCTTCCGTAAGCCGCTTCACCATTTCGGGGGTCACGGAAAGCCCCGCCTCATGGGTGCGCTTGAGCAGCACCATTACCCTGCGGGTAATATCCTTTGCCGCGGCGGAATCCCCCACCGCTTCAAAGGCGTTTTTATATACTTCGCCGATATTGCTTTCCAGTATTTCTCTTAATTCCATGCTGTCTGCCGCCATAATATTCCTCCGATGTGACAAAATACCAGACTATTTCATATATTATTATAATCCAGACCCCCAGCCCGCCGCAACGTATTTTACTTTCACCTGCCGCATACAGATAACTCATGAAGAGCCCCGCAAGAAAACCGCCCCATATTTACCTGCTGGTGATTATCAGCATTGCCCTTTGCCTTGTGATCGCAGGCATACGGGGCTGCGCCATCTCCCGCCGGCAGCCGCAGGCTCCCTCCCCCGATATCGCCGTTTTTAGCGAGGGGGAGGTGCTTGTGATGCCGCTGAATGAGTATCTCACAGGGGTGGTGGGCGGAGAAATGCCCGCGTCCTTTCCCCTTGAGGCCCTCAAGGCACAGGCGGTTGCCGCCCGCACTTACACCGTGCGGCGCATGGCCTGCTATGGGGGCAGCCCCTGCGGCAAGGACGGCGCAGACATATGCACAGACAGTTCCTGCTGTCAGGCATACAGCTCCCCCGCCGAGCTGAAAGCCGCCCTCGGCGAAAATGCCCGCCGGTACACAGATAAACTCACCGAGGCGGTTTACTCCACCGACAGGGAAGTGATACTCTACAACGGTTCTCCCATAGAGGCTCTGTACCATTCCTCCGCAGGGGGGCATACGGAGGATGCACAGAACGTTTTTTCCTCTGCCCTGCCCTATCTTGTAGGGGTGGAAAGCCCCGGCGAGGAGGGCGGCAAATACCATGGCGAGGAGGAGTACTCCCTGAAGGAATTTGCCGCCGCAATAAACAAAAAATGGCCCAAAGCAAAGCTGGACCGCAAAAAGTTATCCTCACAGGTGAAAATACTGTCCCGCTACAAAAGCGGGCAGGTGGAAGCCCTGCAGCTGAACAACGTTGCCGTCTCCGGCAAGGAGCTCCGCAAGCTGCTCCATCTCAACAGCGCGAATTTCACCATAGATATTTCGGATTCCGTACTTATCCGCACCACCGGCTTTGGCCACGGCGTGGGCATGAGCCAATACGGCGCCAGAGCCATGGCGCTGGAAGGGGCAGATTATAAGGAGATACTGACCCATTATTACACGGGGGTTGAGGTGGGAATGATGGAGTGATATCTTCTTTTTCTCTTTCTTTTCGGGCGCGAAAAGAAATGAGAAAAAGAAGCAAAAAGAGAAAGAAAAGCGAAATTGGGAGAATAAATAAAAACCATACGGAATGCGTATGGTCTGCCGTATTTAGTATGTCGGCATATTATATTTTATCTGTCCTGCCCAGCAGATAATCAATAGAAGTATCATAAAAGTCCGCAAGGGCAATGAGGACCCGGACAGGAATATCATTCTCCCCTGTTTCGTATTTTGAATATCCCGTCTGGGACATGCTGAGCATATCCGCAATCTGAGTTTGGGTAAGGTCGCGGTCTTCCCGCATTTCTCTGATTCGTCTGTACATTTTCTCACCTCATATGCAAATTCGGCCTCTCGTCGAGGCCGAATTTGTACAGCACAGCTGCGTCTGATTCTGTTTTTACGTTATTCTTTGGCACTTTCTTTTAAAGAAAGTGCGCTTCTTTTGGTTTTTTTCTTTTAAAGAAAAGAACGCTCTTACTTGGTGATGCTCCTGCACTCCAGATAGTACCTCTTCTCGTGAGCCTCGCCCATGGAGAAGGTCTTGCGGGGCAGAGCGCCGTCAAAGATAACGGTGGGGAAGAATGCTGCCTTATCCATGGAGGGAAGCAGGAAGCCCATATTGCCGTCCTTGCTGCCCAGATCGTTTACAACGTCTGCGCCGTGGATATAGTCGATGGTTGCGCCCTCGGTCTCCTTGATGAGGATATCCAGAGCGTTCTGCAGGGTGCCTACTTCCAGCTGAGCAACGGGCTTTTCAACATACAGGCAGCCAACGCCGTTCTTGTCAACGAAGGGCATTACATGGCCTTCCTTGCCGGCCATTGCGGCATAGAGGGCATCCATGGAGTCAAACTTGAACACTTCGCAGGCGCCGTTCTGCTCGGCAAGCTTCTTCTCCAGCCAGCAGAGAACGTTGTCGCCAACGTTGAAGATCACGCGATGGATGGGCTCAAAGATGATGCCTTCATCGTGTACATTCTCCAGCTCAACCAGGCAGTAGCGAGCGGGATGCTCATCGGTTGCACAGAGGCCTTCCTCAGCCTTTACGCGCTCCCAGTTTGCCTTTGCGGTGGCGAAGGAATGGTTGCCGTCGCCCATTGCGAAGAGCAGGGGAGCCTGATCGGTATCATACTTTGCAGCGTAGGCTTCCTTCTCGATAAGGGCCTCAAGGGCAGCGATAACGCCCTTTACCTGAGCCTCGTCCTTTACAAGGTAGCCCTCGATATGGCCGCCGTTCTGCATCAGGTCAAAGTCATACAGCTTCTCGGTCTTGTCCAGTTCTTCGCCGATGGGCTCGATAACGGTGCGCTGGGGATCGTCGATCAGCACCAGAATGTGGGGCATTTCCAGGGGAGCGTCCTTGCGGATACGCAGGCGGGGAGGAATGCGCTCAACGATGGTGCCTTCGGTGGCGCGGATAAGGGTGGTGGAACCCTTGGTATAGTCGTAATTCTCCAGGTCAAGGGCAACGATCAGGCCCTTGCGGGTGCGGCCTTCAACGGTGCGCAGAACATAGGCAAAGCCCTCGCCCTTGTTCTCCAGCACGCCGGTTTCAACATACTGCTTCATGTGGGCGTTTATGGATACGATGCGCTCTGCCTCGTCGGGCTTATCCAGATACAGCTCGGGCAGCATTATGCGCAGGGTGGAAGGAGCATCGCCAACTATGGCTTCGGTCTCGTTCCAGTAATCCGGCTGAGAGGTGTACTGGTCGCAGGCAACTACGGCCCACTTGGTCATGTCTACGCCGGCATTGGGGAGCAGCAGCTCAGGCACCTTAACGCCTATGGAATTAGCATACTTTGTCATGAAACAGCCTCCGTTTTTAGTTTTATTGTTTTGGTTTTTGTGCGGATTGAATAAAAAGACGGGTATGCCTAAAAGATTTTTAGGCAGCATAATATTCCTTTTTATATGATATAACTTTAACCCTCTCAGGTCAATGAATCTTTATAATATAGCAGGGAATTTTTGCTAAGTTTTCATTTTATCACTTTAAATCGCTAAAGTATCGTGATATAATTCTGATACACCAAACCGAACGGAGGCGGCCTATGTACAAAAGCAAGCTGATGACCCCGGATACCGAGGCCTTTTTCAACGCCATACTCTCCCTTGAAACCCCCGAGGAATGCTGCCGTTTCTTTGAGGATGTGGCAACCATAGGCGAGGTACAGTCCATGGCGCAGCGGCTTCAGGTTGCAAAGCTTCTGGCCCAGGGCCTGAAGTACTCCGACATTGCGGAGCGCACAGGAGCCTCCACCGCCACCATCTCCCGGGTAAGCCGCTGCCTCAGCTACGGTGCGGACGGCTATAAGCTGGTGCTGGACAGGGTGCAGGAATAACGAAAAACATCACAAACCGCGGCCGCTGTGCTCATTGGGCTTGCGGCCCTTTTTATTTTCACCCTAGGGTAACCAATGTAATCCGAACCCGCCAAAAGTGGTGTAATTGGCGAGCTTCCACGTTGCCGTCCTTTGAAATAGCACCACTATTCCTGCACTCCGTCGCCTTGAATCTCATCCAATTACGCCGCTTTTGGTCCTTTGGAGTTTTAACGGCCATAGGGCATGGCAGAGCAAGGAAGATCGATGGAGGAATACCGGTTGACTTCCGACCGAGGATGACACAGCTATGGCGTGTCATATGGCCGTTAAAACCGCGGTTCGTATTATATTGGTTACCCTAATCCCGCAAGTTTCCTTGCAGTTTTGTCTGATTAGCAGTACTATTAAATTAGAAATTTATGTACAAAATCCACACAGAAAGGATTTCACCATGATCAACTGGCAAAACATGGATAAACTGGCCTCCTATCAGGCCCTCACCAAGACCGCTCCCGTTGCCCTTGCCGCCGCAATGTCCGGCGAAGCTGGCGCAGAGCGCGTAAAGAAGTACTCCGTTCCCATGGGCGCAGGCCTGGCCTTCAATTACGGCGCAAGACCCGTGGACGACAACATTCTCGCCGCCCTTGCAAAGTTCGCAGAGGAAGCTCAGCTTGTTGAAAAGTTTGCAGAGCTGTATAACGGCGCAATGATCAACACCGGCGAAAAGCGCCTTGTGCTCCATCACCTTACCCGCGGTCAGCTGGGTGAGGCCGTTATTGCAGACGGCGTTGACAAGCGCGCCTTCTATACCGAGCAGCAGCGCAAAATCGCCGAGTTTGCCGCAAAGGTACACGCAGGCGAAATCGTAAACGCCGCAGGCGAAACCTTTACCACCGTTGTTCAGGTCGGCATAGGCGGCAGCGACCTTGGCCCCCGCGCCATGTACATCGCCCTGGAAAACTGGGCGGATGTTAACGGTCTTCGCAGGATGAAGGCAGAATTTGTCAGCAACGTTGATCCCGACGATGCGGCGGCCGTTCTCCGCAGGGTTGACCTTGCCCGCTCCCTCTTTATCGTCGTTTCCAAATCCGGCACCACCCTTGAGACCCTTACCAACGAATCCTTCGTAAGGGATGCCCTCAAAAAGGCCGGTCTGGATGCTTCCCGCCATATGCTGGCGGTAACCAGCGAGACCTCCCCCATGGCAAAGAGCCCCGATTATCTTGCAGCATTCTTTATGGATGACTACATCGGCGGCCGCTACTCCTCCACCTCCTCCGTAGGCGGCGCAGTACTGTCCCTTGCCTTCGGCCCCGAAGTATTCGACATGTTCCTTCAGGGCGCAGCTGAGGCTGACAGCCTTGCAAAGAACGCCAACCTCCTTGAAAACCCCGCCATGCTGGATGCCATGATAGGCGTATACGAACGCAACGTGCTGGGCTGCCCCACCACCGCCGTTCTGCCCTATTCCCAGGCCCTCAGCCGCTTCCCCGCCCATCTTCAGCAGCTGGATATGGAATCCAACGGCAAGACGGTAAACCGCTATGGCGAGCCTGTTGACTACGTTACCGGCCCCGTAATCTTCGGCGAGCCCGGCACCAACGGCCAGCACTCCTTCTATCAGCTGCTGCATCAGGGCACCGACGTTATCCCCCTGCAGTTTGTGGGCTTCAAAAACAGCCAGATGGCCACCGATATCGACATTCAGGGCAGCACCAGCCAGCAGAAGCCCAACGCAAACGTCGCCGCCCAGATAATCGCCTTTGCCTGCGGCAAGCAGGACGAAAACCGCAACAAGCACTTCAACGGCGGCCGTCCCTCCAGCATCATCATCGGCGAACAGCTTACCCCCGCCGCCCTTGGCGCACTGCTTGCACATTTTGAAAACAAGGTTATGTTCCAGGGCTTCGCCTGGAATCTCAACAGCTTTGACCAGGAAGGCGTTCAGCTGGGCAAGGTGCTTGCAAAGCGGGTACTTGCACACGATACCGACGGCGCGCTGAAGGTTTACAGCGAGCTGCTGAATATCTAAAGGCTTCTCTCTCTCCTTTTTCTCTTTCTTTTCACGAGAAAAGAAAGAAGAAAAAGAAGCAAAAAGAGAAAGAAAAGCGAACTTTGGAATTAATCACAAAAGCCTCGAAGCTTACACTTCGGGGCTTTGTTTCATTATATCCTATGGGGATTGTCAAGGGCCGCCGCCCTTGACTTTAAATCCGGCTCTGACGACATGTGCGTCAGAACGGATGAAAATCGCAGATTTTCCTACTTTGCAGATTTTGCCGCTCGGAAACGCCTTGGCGTTTTAGGCAAAAGCTGTTCTCTCAAAAAAAGTCCCAATAGGACTTTTTTGACATCCTTATCAATCCCACTCGATAGCGTCCACGCTCACAAGGTATTCCTCCGCAAAATCCAGATAGTCCTCTGCCAAACGCATTGCGAACATCTTGTAATCGGGGTACTTCTTCTGCATGGCGGCAAAGAGCATATCGTATACGTCATCATCGTCGTATTCGTCTTCCTCCCCCAGCTTTGCCATGTATGCCTGGTCAAGGGACAGCATCTCGGTCACCATTTCTTCCAGCAGGCCTTCCTTGAGGAAATCAAAATCTCCCTCGGCCTTGAACTTCTCGATTATATAGGCCTTCATGGCATTCATATCAACATCGTACTGCATGGCTTAATCTCCTTTGATATTTTTATTTGAGTATTTCGCTGAGTTTATCCACGGCATCTGCAAATTCCCGCAGCGCACGGGCCACCACTTCTGGCTTTTCAAAATCCACACCCGCGATGCGAAGCTCCGGGATGGGATAATCGCTGCCGCCGGTGGTGAGGAATTTCAAATATGCGGAAGCATCGCCGCTTTCCAGTATGTTTTCCGCGATGGTCACTGCGCCGGAATAGCCTGTGGCATACTGATAAACATAAAACGCCCGGTAGAAATGGGGGATCCTTGCCCATTCGATGTCCTGCAGTTCATCGATCACCGCACCTTCATAATAAAGCTCATTGAGCCCCCTGTAAAGGGCATTGAGGCTTTCCGCGGTAAGGGGTGTGCCCTCCTTGGCCATAAGGTGAGCCTGCTTTTCAAACTCCGCAAAGAGGGTCTGGCGGAAAAGTGTGGTGCGGAAGCCTTCGATAAAGTGATTCAGCAGGTATGCTGTCTTTTTCTCGTCGGTTTCCTTTGCCATAAGGTGCTTGAGCAGCAGCACTTCGTTTACCGTGGAAGCCACCTCTGCCGCCATGATGGAATAATCATGGTTGGCAAAGGTCTGGGCATGGTCGGACAGGTAGGAATGCATTGCGTGACCCAGCTCATGGGCAAGGGTGAATACATCGTCCAGAGTATTGGTGTAGTTGAGCAATACATAGGGATGCACGCCGTACACGCCGCAGGAGAATGCGCCGGTGGTCTTGCCCTTGTTTTCGTATACGTCCACCCAGCCCTCATTAAAGGCGCGGTCCAGCAGTTTTCCGTATTCCTCGCCCAGGGGGGCAAGGGCTTCCTTCACCATGGTCTTGGCCTGATCGTAGGTATATACCTCGTTTTCCTGCTCAACCATGGGATTGTACAGGTCATACATATGCAGCTCATCAAGGCCCAGCACCTTCTTGCGGAGGGCAATGTACTTATGCATTGCAGGAAGGGCGCCGTGAACCGCCTCAATAAGGCTGTCGTACACGCTGACGGGCACCGCATTGCCGTAAAGGCCGTGGGTCAGGGCATTTTCATGGCCGCGGACATCTGCAAAGTAGTTATCGAACTTTACGCTGCCGCCGTAGAGAGCCGCAAAGGTATTTATGTATTTCCTGAATTCGCCAAAGTACTTTTCAAAGGATTCCTGCCTTATGCGGCGGTCCGGGCTTTCTCGGTATACGCCGAAATTACCGTGGGTCAGCTGTACCTCTTCCCCCTTTTCATCCACTATAGCGGGGAAAGTCATATCCACGCTCTCCAGCATGGTGAAGCTGTTGTCGGGAGTTTGGGCAGCGTCCTGAAGCATGGACAGCATCTTTTCCTGCTCGGGGGTGAGAACATGCCTGCGTACACGTATTGTGTCGCTTATCTGATGACGGTATTCCGAAAGAGCAGGTTCATTAAGGTAGCTTTCCAGAGTTTCTGTGGGCAGGGCAGCAAGCTCGGGAGTGATGTAGCTCATGGCAGAATCCATCTGCACCAGCAGCATCATGGCCTGCTGATTCATTGCCTGATATTCCGGGTCTCCGTTGTCGCCGGACTTGAGCAGCTCGGCATACAGGTAAATAAGGGTGGCCTTTTCCACGGCGGCATAAAATGCTCCGAGAGCCTCCGCCGCGCCTTTAGCCGTGCCCAGCTTGCCGGAGAAGCGGCCCATTTCGGGGATCTCTGCCGAAAGTTCGGCACATGCCTTTTCCCATGCTTCCTTGGAAGGGTATATCTCCTTTAAATCCCACATAAAGCGGGGGTCCATATCTTTTCTGTTTTTAAGTTCCAGAGCCATGGCTCATCCTCCTGCAGGGTGTTTATTTTTTGAATAAAGGGCCGATTACGGCCCTTGTTATGCTTATCTTACTATGTCGAACTCCACCTTGGGCAGCCGCCGCTGCAGCCTTACCTCCATGGATTCGTTATCGTTGCCGTTTGAGGGGCTTGCGCCCATGATGATGGTATTGATGTGCTTGGTTTCTGCGTAGTTTACAAGGGCATCCTCCACATCATCCGCCCGGAGCAGTATCAGCTCCGCGCCCGCCAGCTGGGCCGCCGTGAAAAGGTATTCCACCGCATCCCCTTCAAAGGGAGAACCCATGAAGTACCGCCCGGTCTCAACGCAGTGTACCACGTGAATATCTGCGTTTTCCTTGCGTTCCTTGCGCTCCAGGCCCCGGGCTATAAGCTTGTCGCAGGTGCGCTGTCCTGTAACGCACACCATTATGTTGTTCCATTCAGCCATTTTTAAATCACGCCTTTCCTTCGGCAGAACGCACCGCGTCCTTTATCTTATCCGGAAGCTCTGCGGGCTTCATCTCTGCAACCATATCAACCGCCTGCTCCGGAGTATCCGCAACGGCAAAAATCGAAAGGCATGCAGGTGAGGTAAACCCTTCGGCCACGCAGTATTTCAGCTGATCGATCAGCCTGTCGTAATATCCTCGGGTATTGAGTATTACCACGGGGGAAGCAAGATAGCCAAGCTGATTGAGGGTAAGCACCTCAAGGAGCTCTTCGAATGTGCCAAAGCCGCCGGGCAGAGCAATGAAGCCCTGGCTGAGGCTTTCCATGGTGGCCTTGCGGGTATGCATATCCGGGGTGACTATCAGTTCATCGCAATGGGGATATGCAATGCCGGGCTGATGGAGCTTTTCGGGTATTACGCCGATAAGCCTGCCGCCATTTTCATGGATGCCCCGGGCAGCCGCACCCATGAGGCCGGTATTGCCCCCGCCAAACACCATGCCGATATCCTTCTGTGCAAGGAGGGCGCCGGTGCGGTATGCGGCATCGATATAGGCAGAATCTATGCTGGAGCATGACGCGCCGAAAATACATACATTTTTTATCATAAATCTGCCTCCGAAGTCTCGTTAAAATAGAATCAATCTATCCTTATTCTGATTATATCATTATAACCCGGATAAATGAATAGCTTTGCTCAAAAGTTTACTTTTCCTACCCTTTTTCCCACATTCTGCGCGGAAAAAGGCGGCTGCCAAGGCAGCCGCCCATACCGTCCGGCAGTTGATTAATATTTTCTGTATTTTACCTTATTGTAAAGGTTGATGTATTCATCTGCGGAAATATCCCAGGTGAAGTGTGCGTTCATGGCATTCTGCACAAGGCCGCTCCATGCTTCGGGATTACGGTATGCTTCGATGGCTCTGTCCACAGCGCCCAGCATATCGATATGGTTGTAATTGGTGAAGGTGAAGCCAAGACCCTCGCCGGTGAATTTATTGTAGGGAGCAATGCTGTCCTTAAGGCCGCCGGTTTCACGAACGATGGGCAGAGTACCGTAGCGGAGAGCTATCATCTGAGCCAGTCCGCAGGGCTCAAACTGGGAAGGCATAAGGAACATATCTGAACCCGCATAGATTCTGTTGGCAATGGAATTGCTGTAGGTAAGCCTTGCGGCAATCCTTCCGCCGTACCTCCAGGAAGCCCAGCTGAACAGATGCTCGTAGCGGGTATCGCCGCTGCCCAGCACCGCCAGCTGAATACCCTTTTCCATAAGGGCTTCGATGGCGTATTCGATTATATCCAGACCCTTCTGGCCGGTGAAGCGGGTAACGATGCCCACAAGGGGAGAATCATCCTTATCCAGCCAGAACTCAGTACGCAGCGCCTCCTTGCACTTTGCCTTGCCGGAAATATCCGCCGCGGTAAAGTTGAAGGGAATGTGCTTATCCGTTGCAGGGTCAAAGAGGTCTTCGTCAATGCCGTTGAGTATGCCGTGAACATCCCAGCTGCGCTTTCTCAGCAGGCCGTCCAGATTTTCGCCGTACTGGGCGGTCTGGATTTCCTGAGCATAGGTGGGGCTTACGGTGGTGATGGCATCCGCAAAGGACAATGCGCCCTTGGTGAAGTTTACATCCTTGAAGTACTCGATGGTATCCATATTGAAGCTGGACTTATCGATATTGAGGATGTCATTCATATGCTCCCAGCCGAAAATGCCCTGATACCTGAGGTTGTGTATGGTATACATGGTGGCGATATCCCTGTATTCCCATATATTGCTGTACTGCATGCGCAGCAGCGCAATGGTCATGGCCGCCTGCCAGTCATGGGCATGCAGCACATCGGGATAAAAGTTTATATGGCGGAGGGCATCCAGCGCAGCCTTGGAGAAGAAGGCAAAGCGCTCGCCCTCTTCGTTGTTGGCTTCGCCGTAGATATATCCACGGCCAAAGTAATATTCATTATCCAGGAAGTAATAAATTACTCCGTCCTTTTCCATGGTCATAATGCCGCAATACTGGCTGCGCCATCCCATGGGTACATAGAAATTGGTGATGTAATGCATCTGGGAGCGGTACTGCTGGCCTATTGCGGAATACAGGGGCAGCATTACCCTTACATCCACGCCCTTTTTCTTAAGCACTGCGGGCAGCGCGCCGACCACGTCCGCAAGGCCGCCGGTCTTTACAAAGGGGGCGCACTCTGATGCCACAAACAGCACCTTGAGAGGGGGGCGCTGGGGCTCAACGGCAACTTCGGGGATGATTTCCTCTGCGGTCTCCTGGGCAGTTTCCTTTACCTGCTCCACTATTTCCTGCTTAATCTCCATTACTGCCTCCTCGGTTTGCTCTTTTATTTCCTCAGCCGCGTCAAGGATCACCTTGGGTTCCTTGACTGCCTTTTCAGCAGGCTGCTTCTTTGCGGTTTTCTTTGCAGGGGCTTTCGCCGGGGCTTTTGCTGCTGTCTTTGCGCCCTCTGCGGTGGTTTTTGCCTGGGCCTTTGCTTCCGTCCTGGCGGGGGCTGCCTTGGCGACGTCTGTCTTCTTGGTGCTCATAGCTCGGTTTCCTTTATTGTATTTGGCGCATACATACACTGCACCAGTTCATTAAAAGAAGGGCGGGAGGCTCGCTCCCGCCCCTCAGTATGCCTATTATATCACACTTCCCTTGCGGATGATAATGGGGAAACTGTCATATCCTGCAAGCTTTCTGCCTGAGCGGATTGTGGATCCCTTATCCAGTATGGCGTAGCTCATTTCGCAGTCGTCTTCAATATGACAGCCCTGCAGCACAACGCAGTTCTTCAGCTTGCTGCCCTTGCCAACGTGAACGCCGCGGAACAGCACGCAGTTTTCCACTTCGCCCTCGATTACGCAGCCATCTGCAACAAGGCTGTTCTTTACATTGGAACCGCCAGCGTACTTTGCAGGAACCTCGTCCTTGGTCTTGGTATAGATGGGGTGAGAGCGATGGAACAGGTCTGCCCTTACTTCTCTCTTGAGCACGTTCATATTGTGATTGAAATAGCTGGAGAGGGAGCTGAGGCAGCCCACATAGCCGTCATAGCGCCAGCCGTACATGGGGATCTCATTTACCTTCTTGAGCAGTACGTCCCTGATGAAGTCGGTTTCGCCTCTGGAATATGCTTCCTCGATCAGGTGCTCAAAAGTGGCCTTTTCCATGATTGCGGTATCGCAGAAGGAATAGGGGGTGGAAGGATTATTGGGATTCAGCTGGATATCCGTAATGCGGCCGTCATCCTCCAGGGCAAAGCGCAGCTCGTTGAACTGGTCATCGGGATGATGCTTGCCAACCTCATTGTACATGAGGGTTACGGCGGCGCCGGATTCGATATGCTTTTTGATCATAGCATCATAGGTGGTGTTATAGATGGTATGGCTGCCCACCAGAATGATGTACTTCTGGGAACTGCGGCGGATGTAGCCCATTACGGAATGGTATGCATCGATGGTGCCGCGGTAAATGCCGGTATTGTCGCGGGTAACAAAGGGAGGCAGAATGAACAGACCGTCATGCTTCCTGTGGAGCTCCCATTCCTTGCCGCTGCCCAGATGGTCCATCAGGGAATGGTAATTCTTCTGGCAAACTATGCCTACGTTGGTTATGCCGGTATTTACCAGATTGCTGAGCACGAAGTCAATGCAGCGATACCTGCCTGCAAAGGGCACGGCGGCCACGGAGCGGGAATAGGTAAGGTCTCTGAGCTGCATGCTGGATTCGCCGGTATAGATAAGGCCAAATACATCGTTTTTCATGGCTTATTCCTCCTCGCTCTTAACTGCGCCGTATACACCCGTATTGACTATCATACCCACAGGTACCCTGCTGCCCTCGGCGATCTCGGTGCCGCTGGCGATAAGGGTGATGTCTTCGGTAAGGGAGGTATCATAATCTCCATCCTCGGGCAGTCTTTCCGCGCCTACGAAGGCGCCCTTGCCTACAACGCAATTTTCGCCGATTATGGCCTTGTGTACCTTTGCGCCGGGATGTATGGTTGCGCCGGGCATGATTACGGAATCCAGAACCTCTGCTCCGTCCTCGATGGCCACGCCTGCAAACAGCACGCTGTGCTTTACGGTGCCGCCAACGTAGCAGCCCTCGGTAATGGAGCTGCGCTCTATTACGGCGTCAACGCCAACGCAATGGGGAGGCATGCAGGGGGACTTGCTGTATATGCGCCAGGAGGGGTCATCCAGATCAATATCCGGCTCATCAGAGATAAGGTCCATATTGGCCTCCCACAGGCTCTGTACGGTACCGACGTCCTTCCAGTATGCGTCGAAAGCATAGGCATATACGCCAAGGCCGTCATTGAGGATGGCGGGGATGACGTTCTTGCCGAAGTCGTTGGAGGATTCGGGATTTTCTTCGTCAAGGCACAGATACTTTCTCAGTACGGGCCAGGAGAAGATGTATATACCCATGGAAGCCTTGTTGCTCTTGGGCTGCTTGGGCTTTTCTTCGAATTCGATTATGCGGTCATCGGCATCGGTGTTCATGATGCCGAAGCGATGGGCTTCCTCCATGGGAACGGGACGCACCGCTATGGTAAGGTCAGCATTCTTTTCAATGTGGGCATCCAGCATTGCGGCATAGTCCATCTTGTAAATATGGTCGCCGGAAAGTATAAGCACATACTCAGGATTATACCTGTCTATAAAGGCAATATTCTGATAGATGGCGTCGGCGGTGCCGGAATACCATCTGCCGGCCTGGCTGGACTGATAGGGAGGCAATACGAATACGCCGCCGTTATTTCTGTCCAGATCCCATGCCTGGCCTGTGCCAATGTAGGCATTCAGCTCAAGGGGCTCATACTGAGTAAGCACACCGACAGTATCGATTTCGGAGTTGACGCAATTGGACAACGGGAAATCGATAATCCTGTACTTGCCGCCAAAGGGTACGGCGGGCTTTGCCACGCGGTTTGTGAGCACGCTGAGACGGCTGCCCTGGCCGCCGGCCAACAGCATTGCTACTACTTTCTTTCTGACCATAAGTTACCTCCCTGTCAATAAAGGCTTTTATGACGATATGTATTTATATTGCCGCACGCTGCGGAAAAAATGATTTTCAGGGGTGATTTGACCGATGTGATTTATATGCGGGGACAGGGAGCGGCCCTGCCCCGCCATGACAGAATTATTCTTTGCTTTTGGGTTCGCGTATCGGGGAATCGCTGAGGTAGTAGAATACCGCCTCGTAGGGGGACAGCTCAATATCCACGAAGAAGCTGCCGTTCTCATCCTCTTCTGTTTTAATGCCCTTGATGTCCCTCAGGTCCACGTTGGACAGGGCCTGATCCAGGGTGCATTCCCTGGCCATGGGTATACGGTAGGGGTAATGCTCCACAGGGGTAAAGTTGAATACGCAGAGCAGCTCCTTGCCCTTTTCATCCCGGCGCACAAAGGCCAGCACGCTGTGGGAAGCATCATCCACCTGCATCCACTGGAAACCCTCCCAGCCGTCATCCTGCTGATACAGGGCGGGGGTGGAGGTGTAGAATCTGTTCAGCTGGGCCACGAATTCCTGCATTTCGGAATGGGCGGGATACTCCAGCAGCAGCCAGTCCAGAGACTGACGGAAGTTCCATTCGATAAACTGACCGAACTCATTGCCCATGAAGGTCAGCTTCTTGCCGGGATGGGCGTACTGATACATATACAGCAGCCTCAGCTGGCGGAACTGATCGACATATTCGCCGGGCATGCGGTTTATCAGGCTCTTTTTGCCGTGAACCACCTCATCGTGGGAGAGGGGCAGCAGATAATGCTCGGAGAAGGCATAGCACATGGAGAAGGTGATCTGATCGTGATGATACTTGCGGTATACGCTGTCCCTGGACATATAGTCCAGAGTATCATTCATCCAGCCCATGTTCCATTTATAGTCGAAGCCCAGTCCGCCCCACTTGGGATCGGCGGTGATGCCGGCAAATGCGGTGCTTTCCTCTGCGAAGAGCAGCCTGCCGGGGAATTCTTCATGAACCACCCTGGAAAGCTGACGGAAGAAGTCTATTGCGCCAAGATTTTCATGGCCGCCGTAAGCATTGGGCAGCCACTGGCCCGGCTCCTTGCCGTAGTCAAGATACAGCATGCAGCTTACAGCGTCAACGCGGATGCCGTCAATGTGGAATTCCTTCATCAGGTATACCGCATTGGATATGAGGAAGCTCCTGACCTCGTTCTTTTCGTAATTGAACAGCATGGTTCCCCACTGGGGCTGCTCGCCGCGGCGGGAATCCGGATGCTCGTAAAGGGCGGTGCCGTCAAAGCGGCGCAGGCCCTGCTCGTCACGGGTGAAGTGGGCGGGTACCCAGTCCACAATAACGCCTATGCCGGCCCTGTGGAATCTGTCCACCAGCTGCTTGAACTGGGTGGGGGTACCGTAGCGGGAAGTGATTGCATAATAGCCGGTCACCTGATAGCCCCAGCTGTCATCCAGGGGGTATTCGGATACAGGCATAAGCTCAACATGGGTATAGCCCATGGAAGAAACGTATTTTACAAGCCGCTCGGACATGGCGGCAAAGTCCAGCCCCTCTATCCAGCTGCCAAGATGCACCTCGTATATGCTCATGGGCTGGGACCGGTGATTTTTCTTTTCCAGCTTTTTCATGTATGTGGCATCACGCCACTTGAAGCCGTCATCCAGATCCCATACCTCGGAGGCAGTATTGGGCCTCAGCTGGCTGCGGAAGGCAAAGGGGTCTGCCTTGTAGATCCAGTCGCCCTGCTTGGTGAGGATGGCGTATTTATAAATTGTGCCGGGGCTCACTATGCCGATAAAGCACTGCCATACGCCGGTTTCTCCGCAGGGAGTCATGGGATCGGCCTTGGTATTCCAGCCATTGAAATCGCCAACTACGCTTACAGCCGCCGCATTGGGAGCCCATACGGCAAAGCGGTACATATCATAACCGTTGTGCTGAACCTTGTGGCAGCCCAAGGTGAGATATGCGTATGAATTAGTGCCCTCCGCCCACAGGTAGAGGTCAGTTTCGCGCAGCATGTTTTCCATATTTCAGGTTATATCCTTTTAAAATTATTGATATATTTCGGGCAAGTTTATACAGTATTTATATTTTACACCATAACTATATATACTGTCAAAAAAACTGCCACTATTTTAACAACGTGCTTTTTCCCCTGTTTGTATGGAAGAATCCGCATTTTTCCGGCAAAACCATGAAATAAATTTGTACTTATTATAAAATTATGCCGATATCTTTAAATAAGGTATTTAAAATTCCCACCAAAATGGTATACTATAAACGAAAATCAACCGCAAAGGAGAAAATACAATGTCCGTAACCAAGGATATGACCATTGAACAGATTCTGCAGACCGATATCGGCATCGCCGAGATCCTCACCGGCGCCGGCATGCACTGCCTGGGCTGCGTAATGGCCTCCGGCGAAAACCTCGACCAGGCCTGTGCCGTTCACGGCATCAACGCCGATGTTCTCATCAGCGCAATCAACTCCTATCTGGAGAGCAAGTAATTTCTGTCAAAAAAGTCCTTTAAGGGACTTTTTTGAGTTTGTTCGAATTTTCCTCTCGCTTCGCTCCCGGGCGGAAAAATCCGCAAAGAATCAAAGCCTCCGGCTTTGTTCCGCATTTGCCGCACCTGTCGCCAAATGCGGATTTACCCTTAAGGGGTTCACCCCTTAACAACCCCAATTTCCGATCACTCAAAAAAGGCACACGGTAGGTGTGCCTTTTTGTTTTGCAAAAATTATTATTCCAGTCCTATATCCTTTCCCCTCTTCCATCCCTCAAAAACCTCATACATCTTGGGAAAAGCGGGAGAGAAATCAATGTATTTATCCATGATTTTATGATAAAACCCTATCAGCGTGCCGTTGCACAGGGCGCACATCACGGTGCCTATACCCAGCGCCCTCAGCTCCCCGAAGAAAGCAAGGGACAGCACGATGGCGGTGATACAGCAGCCGATGTCAAAGCCGGTCTTTACCTTTGGCAGGGGCTTATGAAACCTTTCGCATATGCCCTCCACAAAAAGCTCATACACCTGCAGGGGCAGATAGGTTTTGAAGAACACCGCCACGCCAAGGGCATTGGTTGCCATGCCCACCGCGAAGAAGGCTATCCTTGACCATACTGTGACCAGCTCCACGTTTCTTATCAGCCACATTACGCCATCCAGCGTAATACCAAAGAGAAAGGCGGAAAAGAAGGACAGCAGATGCACCGCCCGAAAGCGCCTTACGATGATGTAATAAAACACCAGCAGCAGGCCCTGCAGCAGATAATCCGCCGTGCCGAAGCTGAGAGGCTCCACCCCGAGGGAGATTATGTAGGACATGGAGGTTACCATGGACATTCCGAAGCCGCCCTTTTCCATGAGGGATACGCCTATGGCAAGCAGCACTGTGCCGAGGACAAAGGCAAGCTCGCCCCAGCCTCTTATCTTCTTTTGCGTGGTTTCCATCAGATGTGTACTTCCGTTTCTTTATTTATTTTACTACCCCGCCCAGCCACCCCTTCAGGTAATTTCGCCTTTGCGGCGAAATGGGTGTGCTATCGGAAGGAAAGCGGAAACATCCGCCGTCTTCTACGGTATTTCGCCCTTGCGGGCGAAAGGAAACGGATTGCCGCGCCGGTCTGCGGGCCGGCTCGCAATGACAGGCAGCTTTAATCCATTTTCGGCGGCTCGCCCTAAGGCTTCCAATCCGCATTTGGCTGCTCACCTTAAGGCTTCCAATCCGCATTTGGCTGCTCACCTCAAGGCTTCCAATCCGCATTTGGCGACATGTGCGTCAAATGCGGAACAAAGCCCTACGGGCTTTGATTCCCTGCATGATTTGCCGCCCGGTAAATCCCGCAGGATTTATAGGCAAATCATGTAAAAGTCCCGTAAGGATTGTAATCGGCGCCTTGCGTAAGCAATGCGACGCATCTCGCTCAAATGCCAAAAGCATTTGAGCGAAAGGGCTTCGCCCTTAGAATATTCGCCATGCGCATATAAAGTTCTTGTATGACCAATCGCCTGTGCAGCTTCTGTGCACAACCTTGCCGTTTCCGCTGGAGGCGTCTATCATTGTGCCGTCGCCCATGGCTATGCCAACGTGGCCCTTGAAGACGATTATATCGCCCTTGCGCAGGGACCCGATTGAGCTGACCTTTGTGTAGCCGGATACGCTCTTCCAGCCGGAGCTGGTAAGGTATTTCTGGTTTACCCCCGCCTGCTTCAGGCACCAGTATACAAAGCCTGAGCAGTCAAACTTGTCCGGGCCTTTGGCTCCGCGGACGTATCTGCAGCCCAGCTTGCTCTTTGCTGCGGAGATGAACCTGTCAAGACTGCCGCCGCCACCGCCGGAAGATGAGGAGCTGCTGCCGCCGCCGGAGGAAGAGGAGGAACTGCTGCTGTTCACCTCGGGCTCAACGTAGTTGCTGGGGGCCTTCTTTGCGCTGGAGGAAAACAGGGTACGCATGGTGGATTTGCCCACCTTGCCGTCCCGGCTCAGGCCGTTTTCCCGCTGGAAGCCCAATACCGCCGCCTCTGTGGAGGAGCCGAAATAGCCTGTTGCCTTGGCATCCAGATAGTTGAGCTCCCTGAGACGGGACTGTATCTTGGTTACGGTGGAATTATTGTCGCCTATGCCTATTACGCTGGACTGGGCCTGGTCGCTCATGAGCAGATCCTTGGTCATGGGGCCGATATGGCCGTCAACTATAAGACCGTTCTGCTGCTGGAACATCTTGACCGCATTCACCGTATCCCGGCCGAAGGTGCCGTCAGGCTCGGTGGTAAGATAGCCCAGGCGCTGGAGCCGCTTCTGATAGGAGCGCACCTCGTCGCTCTTTTCGCCGTAGGAAAGGGACTTGGGAATGGCATCTTCGCTGTAAAGCATTTCGCGGGTATGCTCGCCCACCTTGCCGTCCACTGTCAGCTTGTTGTTCTTCTGGAATTCCTTTACTGCCGCTTCGGTTTCCTCGCCGAAGGTTCCCGTGGCCTTGTCCATATAGCCAAGCTCGCGGAGGCGACCCTGCAGTTCCTTTACGTCTGTGCCGGATATGCCCACGCATACCATATACTTGAGGGCTTCATCCGAAAACAGCAGATCGTATACGGCGTTGGTGATTATCCCGTTGATATCCAGATCGTGCCGCCGCTGGAAAAGCTGAATGGCTTCCTCTGTTGCGGGGCCAAAGTGGTAGGTGGGTTCGTCGTTATCCATATAGCTCAGATCCATGAGCCGTTCCTGTATGTCGTATACCTCGTCCCCGTCATAGCCCTCTTCAAGGCGTATGGGCACCGGCGTCGGGGCGGGTGTGGGCGCTGCCGCGATCTCCTGAAGGGCGGCAAACTCGCTCTGCAGATCCACCACGCCATCGCTGCTGACCGGAGCTGCTTCCGTAAAAGTCTGGGCTTCATGGTCAGGCTTTTTGTCTCCCTTCACAAGGGGCAGGCAAATGATGAGCACCAGGGCAAGACCGAATGCGGCAGCCCCTGTTACGGTGCTGCGCTTGCCCCGCCTGAGATTCAGCATAAGCCTGCTGAAAAAGCCGCCTATGCCTCCCCGCTTTTTAAAGCGGCGGAAAGACAGCGACGTATGGCGCAGGCTGTTTTTCAATATTGATGATATGCTGGATATTCCCCGGCTGCGTTTCATGTTTTCTCCTGTTGTTTGCGGCATAGGCCGATTTTTGCAGATTTATTATACCACAGATATTATACATGAAAACAAAACAATCGGTAAACAGGTATCCTCTGGCTTTGCAGGCAGGCAAAAAGCGTGCTGTTTCCCTGTGAAAAGGCCGTGAAAATATGGCAAATTCCCTAATTTGCGCTATTCAATTCCCCTTATGGCAGTTATAATAGAAAAAAAGCCCGGGGGATATAATATGATAGTTATAGGCATATGCGGCGGAAGCGGCAGCGGAAAAAGCACACTGGCACGTATGGTTTCCCAGTCCTTAAGCTGTTCGTCCCGCATAATCGGCCTGGATTGCTACTATCGGGATCATGCCCATCTGCCCTTTGAGGAGCGGGTGCATATCAATTACGATGAGCCTGATGTATTTGACTTTGATGAGATGTATGAGGATATACAGCTGCTGCTTGCGGGCAAGCCCATCACCGCCAAGGGCTACGACTATCCCAATCACCGCCGGGCAGACAGCGCCGACCTTATTTATCCCACGGATGTGCTGATTCTTGAGGGCATACATATGTTCCGTGATAAGCGGCTTACCGACCTTATGAGCCTTAAGGTTTACATGCATGTGGATGTGGACGTCTGCCTGCTCCGCCGCGTAAAGCGGGACATGGTAAAGCGGGGCCGCTCCATTGAAAATATCACCGAGCAGTACCTTGCAACGGTAAAACCCATGTATGAGGAATACATCAGCAAATACATAAAGGAATCCGACTTTGCGCTAATGGGCGGCGGCAAGAACCCACGGGCAATAGAAGCCATCACCGCATACATCAATGCAATGCTTTCCCGGCAAACGGCAGGCAAAGGAGAAAAATAAATGAAAGACAGGCAAAACCTGGAGGGACTCTGGAAGTCCACCCGAAGCACGCTCTTTGTAGTGGCCTTCGGCATAATATTATATGAGATACTGGAAAATCTGACAGAGTTCCGCTCCACCCTAAGCGGCTTTGTCAGCATAATAACCCCGGTATTCATAGGCATCGCAATAGCATTCATTGCAAACATGCCCATGCATTTTCTGGAAACCAAGGTATTCCGCCGCTGGAAGGACTCCGGCGTAAAGCGGGGCACCTGCCTTGTGCTTGCAATGCTGTTTGTGTTTGCCATAATCATAACGCTGGTGCTGGTTGTGGGCCCTCAGCTGGTGGAAAGCGTAAAGACCCTTGCGGAGGACTTCAGCAAATACGCCTACAGCCTTACGGCATGGGCTACCGACCTGTGGGAAAGCCTCAACCTCAATGCCGATATCAAGGCGAAGCTGATGGAGCTGGGAAACAATCTTCTTTCCGAGATAGACCACTACATTTCCGTAGTAAGTTCCGCAGCAGTGAAATTCACCATGGGTATTGCGGGTGTATTGGTGGATCTGGCCTTCGCCTTCATCATCAGCATATACTGCCTTGCCGGCAAGGAGACACTTATCCGTCAGTCCCGCAAGTTCTGCAAGGCCCTGTTCAGCGAGCACACTGCGGATTACATAATACACGTTGCCGACGAAACCAACACCTCATTGCACAACTACGTTTACGGCATGATTACCGAGTGCTTCATTCTGGGCAGCATGTGCTTTATAGGCATGAGCATATTCCGCTTCCCCTTCGCCCTGCTGATAAGCGTGCTGGTGGGTCTGGGGCAGATGATTCCTATCGTGGGTGCATGGGTATCCGCAGGCATCGGCGCTGTCATACTCTTTGTGGTGGATCCCCCCAGCGCTCTGTGGTTCGTGCTGCTGATATGCACCATTCAGCCCATCGAGGGCAATCTGATTTATCCCCATGTTGTGGGCAATGCGGTTGGCATTTCTCCCCTTTGGGTATTGATCGCCCTGCTGCTGGGCGGCGGGCTGTTCGGCTTCCTGGGAGCGCTGCTCTGCGTGCCCATCATGGCGGTCATCCATACCATGACGAGGGAATGGGTAAACAAGCGGCTGGAGGAGAAACGGGCCGCAGGCCAGGAAATATAAGAACAGATGCAATTGACAAAAGAGAAGGTTTTTCCCTTCTCTTTTTTGTTTTGACGGTTTAATTTGGTATGTCAGCATATCTTTTTTCTGTTCCACACAAAAAGCCGCCCTTTTCAGAACGGCCTTTTATTGCGCTTAAGCTGTTTTTTGCTTAATCCAATTTAGCTTTTCTTTCTCTTTTTGCTTCTTTTTCTCTTTCTTTTCTCTTGAAAAGAATTCGTATGTTAACATATCTTTTCCTGTTCCACACAAGAAGCCGCTCTTTTCAGAACGGCTTTTTATTGCGCTTAAGCTGTTTTTTGCTTAATCCAATTTAGCTTTTCTTTCTCTTTTTGCTTCTTTTTCTCTTTCTTTTCTCTTGAAAAGAAAGAGAAAAAGAAGAGAACCCCTCCGCTAGCACAGCTCCAGATTAGGAACCGCATTCAGCTCAAGGCCGCTGAGCTGCCCTGCCATAAGGCCGTAATGGCCGGCGCAGGCGATCATGGCGGCGTTGTCTGTGCAGAAGCGGAAATCCGGACAGCAGAAGCGGATTCCCTGCTTTTTGCACTCCGCCTCAAGGGCGCCCCGAAGGGCCTTGTTTGCGGATACGCCGCCTGCAAGGGCAAGGGTGTCCATGCCGTGGGTCTTTGCCGCGTGAACAGATTTCATGGTGAGGGCATCGCATACCGCCCGCTGGAAGGATGCGGCGATGTCCGCAGGATTTAGGATTTCCCCCTTCTGCTCCGCATTGTGCAGCAGGTTCACCACGGCGGTCTTTATGCCGGAAAAGCTGAAATCGCTTTCTTCCATGCTCTGATTAAGAGCGGAATGGAAGGGGTATTTGTTGGGGTCTCCCTCACGGGCCAGCTTCTCAAGCTCAGGGCCGCCGGGATAGGGCAGGCCCAGAGCACGGGCCACCTTGTCAAAGGCTTCGCCTGCAGCGTCATCACGGGTGCGGCCCAGCAGGGTGAACCTGTGATAATCCTCTACGCGGATAATATGGCTGTGTCCGCCGGAGGCCACAAGACACATGAAGGGAGGCTTGAGGTCAGGATATGTAAGGTAGTTTGCGGCAATATGCCCCGCAAGGTGATTCACGCCAATGAGGGGCAGACCCTTTGCGTAAGCAAGACCCTTTGCATAGCTTACCCCAACAAGCAGCGCACCCACAAGGCCGGGGCCGCAGGTTACGGCTATGGCAGAAATATCGTCGATGGTGACCTTTGCGGATTCCAGAGCATAGCCCACCACCTCACCGATTTTCTCCACGTGGCTTCTGGAGGCAAGCTCAGGCACAACCCCGCCGAACTTCCTGTGGAGGGGAATCTGTGTGTATACGCTCATGCTGAGCACTTCCCTGTCCCCCCGAATAACAGAGGCAGCGGTTTCGTCGCAGGAGCTTTCTATTGCAAGGAGCAATGCATCCTTGTTCTGCTGATATGCCGCAAGGCCCTTCGCCGCGGCGGATGTGTAGGTTTCGCTCATTTTTACGCTTCCTTTTTGCGCTGCTGTCTGTAATAGGTCACAAGGGCAATGCATATCACGCCGAGCATTGCGGCGGTCTTTGCGGCCATGCGGGCTGCTATGCCGCTGAAAAGATGCTCGGGGCATATGCGTATCATGCGGGATACCCTGGGATCCATCAGCCATAGGTCATTGCTGAAGAAGGCAAGATGGAATGCCGTCCAGAAAGAAGTGAAATCCAGCGCCGCCCACAGGGCAAGGCCGCCGCCTATCAGCAAAAACAGACCAAGGCCCCAGAAGAAGCTCCGCAGGGGTATGTTGGGAAGGTTATTCTTCCTTGCAAGCCAGCCTATAAGCAGTATCAGCCCGGCGCAGGCAATTCCCGCCGGCTTGAACTTTGCAAAGCCCTGATAGAGATAATAAACATCCACCATATGATGTATCTCATCTTCGGAGTACATCTCCACAGGCACGCCGTATTCCTCTACGGTAAGCTGTATGCTTTCCCTGTCCCCCTCCATGTAATCCACCAGCGCCATAAGGGCATCGGCGGCGCCCCTGGGGGTAAGGCCGGTGCGCTCCTCTATGCGGTATTCCTCATAGAAAGCAAGATAGCGGCTTTCGTTTTTCAATTCTCCCTGCAAAAAGGTGAACATCAGGGCGATTATTATTACCAGCCAGGCTATACAGCTTACAGCCGTCAGCAGGCGGGTCAGTATTTTTTTATTTGCCATAAAGCATTCCTTTCTTCGGCGGTCCGCCAAAGTCTATACGGGGAAATTATATCATAACTTTATATCAGGGTGAACAACATAATCCCACATAAACATAAAAGGAGACAGGGTATGAAAAGGCTTATTACCCTTTCCGGTCCCGGCGGCAGGGCAGTGCTTGCCCTCGGGGAGGAAATAAAGCTGTCCGTTCCTGCCGGGGAGCTGTACCTTGCGGACAGGAAGGGCGCAGTATATCCAAAGACGACCCCTCCCCCGGATATCATCGGGGCTTTTGTTGTGGATAAGGGCAGCATAGTCATGCAGGGCTGCCTTGCAGGGCAGTCCGCTGCCCTTTCAAAGGCGAAAACTGCCCTGCTGATGAGCCGTCCCCCACAGGCGCAGAAAGCTCCTGTGCCCTGCCCCGGAAGGCAGCAGTCCCCTCC
>JAZNUG010000221.1:0-3330 GCA_045592165.1 Clostridia bacterium
GTTTGGGGTAAACCCCAGCGATGTGGCGTAACGCCTAAGGCGTCTAAAAAGTCCTTTCCGGGACTTTTTCGAGAATACAGATTTTGCCTAAAATGCCAAAGCATTTCCGGGCGGCAAAATCTGCAAAGAACGAAAACCTTACGGTTTTCATCCGTTCTGACGCACGTGTCGTCAGAGCCGGATTCAAAATCAAGGGGCTGCGGCCCCTTGATAATCCCCATGTAAATACTTTTTTAACAGACTAAGGGAAATAGCACCATGGATTTTGATATGAAAGCCTATTGCCTGGGAAATATCCCCGGCATAACAGAGGGTCAGGCGGAGCGGTTCAGCCTGTATTGCGATATGCTCATAGACTGGAACACCCGCATGAACCTTACCGCCATCACCGACCCTGAGCAGGTGGCGCAGAAGCATTTTATGGACAGCATTCTGCCCGCAGCCCTCATTCCTCAGGGTGCGTCCGTAATAGACGTAGGCACAGGCGCAGGCTTTCCCGGCGTGCCCCTTGCCATAATGCGTCCGGACATCAAGCTGACCCTGCTTGACTCACTCAACAAGCGCATAACCTTCCTCACCGAGCTTTGTACAGCCCTGAAGCTGCCTGCCCGCTGCATCCATGCAAGGGCAGAGGACGCAGCCCGAAAGGCTGAGCTTCGCGAGCAGTTTGACATCGCCACATCCCGTGCGGTGGCAAATGTATCCGCATTGGCGGAATACACCGTCCCCTTCCTGAAGGTTGGCGGTGCATCCCTTATGTATAAAGGCCCTCAGGCCCCGGAGGAGCTTGCCGCCGGCAAGCGGGCGCTGGAGCTTTTGTGCTGCAAGGCCGAGATACATTCCTTCCCCGCTCCCTGGGGCGAGCGCACCGTCATCGCCCTCACAAAGCAGCGGCCCACCGCCGCCGCTTATCCCCGCAAGGCAGGCACGGCGGAAAAGAAGCCTTTATAGGGTACGTCCTTTTCTTTGAAGAAAAGGACCAAAAGAACACTTCTTTTCTTCTAGAAGAAAAGAAGCAAAAGAAGTCAAAGGTTAAGGATAATGGTGGGATGAGGGTTTACAGCGGTATTTTTGCAGCTTTGTTTTAATCGACAGCAGCATTGCTGTCATTGCGAGGCAGCCCCAAGGTTGCCGCGGCAATCCGTTTCCTTGCGGTTGGAATATTATCCCGGCCCGCCGCCCTTTAATGTATGTTTCCCTTATGCAAAACAAGGCACACTATTCAGGCTGCGGCATAATTTTCTGCTTTTTTATATCAAACGGATTGCCACACCAGTCTGCGGACTGGTTCGCAATGACAGTATCGGAGCCAATAGATGCTCTGTCCAAGCCAATTAAGTATTGCTTCTGAAAAAGTACGGCTTGCCGCCCCCCCTTACGCACAACGGCAACCTCCCAAACCTCAAAAGGACACAAAATCCATCATCAAATATCCTAATATAACCCCCATTTAGCTTTTCTTTTTCTTTTGCTTCTTTCTCTTTTTCTTTTCTCTTGAAAAGAAAAAGAAAAGAAGAAGTAAATCACATCAGCGAGGTACAATCATGGCACTGGACATCGCCCACTCCCAGCGCAAGCTGCTGGAACTCCCCATCGACAGCATCCATCCCAATCCCTATCAGCCCCGCGTTACCTTTGACGAGGAAACCATAGCGGAGCTGGCCCAGAGCATAAGCCAGGTGGGCCTGATACAGCCCCTTGTGGTACGCAAGAGCGGCGGCGGCTACGAACTGGTGGCCGGCGAGCGGCGTCTGCGCGCCTGCAAGTCCCTCGGCATGGCAACCGTCACCTGCATAGTGGAGGAGTCGCTGCGGGAGGAATCCTCCGCCATGATGGCCCTTATAGAAAACCTTCAGCGCGAGGACCTTCACTATATGGAGGAGGCCCAGTGCTACTATGCGCTGCTGAACAACTACGACCTTACCCAGGAAGCACTGGCAGAGCGCCTTGGCCGCAGCCAGAGCTCCATTGCAAACAAGCTGCGGCTGCTGCGCCTTACGGATACCGTAAAGGAGGCCCTGCAGCAGGGCGGCCTGTCCGAACGCCACGCAAGGGCCATCCTCAAGATAAAGGACGAGGATGCGCAGCTGGCAGTGATAAAGCGGGTAAACGACAAGGCCCTCTCCGTAAAGGACACCGAGCGGCTTGTGGAAAAGACGCTGGATAAGATGTATGACGACAAGCGGCCCGGCGCAGCCCCCCGCCCCATGATAATTCGTCAGGTGCGGGACTATCGCCTGTTTATGAATACGGTAAATTCCGCAATAGAGGCGCTGAGGGAATCCGGTATGCAGGTTGATGTGGATCAGGACGACCTTGCAAACGGCGTGGATATCCATATCCATGTGCGGGTTGAAGAGTGATTTCGTAAACATTCTGTGTAATATACTTTTTCATTCCGCTTAGGGGATTGTTCAAATTACCTTTTTTGGGTATTATATAAACCATGGAAAGTAACAGATCAATTTTGACCCGCTGCTTGCTCATAGGTCTCGCCCTGCTGATGGCGATGCCCATGTTCGGCTGCGGCAAAAAAGACAGGGCGGAGGAAACCGCCGTCATAATAGAAGCTCCCCCGGAGGAGGAAACCGAAGAAAAGGGCAACAGCCTTGTGGAGATAATCGTTACTCCCAGCCTTGAGCCTGTGGTCACTCCGGTGCCCACCCCCCAGCTTCCGGAAACCGTCACCTGCGAGCCCAAGAAGGGTTACACCAAGAAATCCGGCGTAAACCTTCGCGCAAAGCCCACCACGGATTCCGAAGTGCTGGATACGCTGGATAAGGCTGTGGCTGTTACCATCAAGGGTACAGCAGGGGAATGGACCCAGGTTACCGTCAATGACGAAACCGGCTATATCTCCACAGAGTTCGTGGGCGAAGGCAGCGTGCCTTCCACCCTCACCATCGATTCCGTCAAGCGGCACAACGGCATTGCCACCGCCTCGGTGAATATGCGCAAGCGCCCCGATACCAACGCCGGCATAATCGAAAAGCTGGATATCTTCACCCCCTTCACCATCACCGGCGAAAACGGCGACTGGTACGAAATCGAATACAAGGGGGAGATGGGCTACGTTTCCAAGAAATACAGCGAGCCTTCCTCCGGCTATTACGATGCCAAGGATCTGTACCTTGTGGCCCAGCTGGTGCATCAGGAGGCAAAGTACACCTCTCAGGACGGACTTACCGCCGTTGCCAATGTGGTTTACAACCGTCTCCGCAGCCGCAAGTTCCCCAATTCCCTTCAGGGCGTTGTGTTTGAGGACGGCCAGTTCTCTCCTGCGGCCAATGAGAAAAAGCTCCGCTCCGTCCGCCCCAGCGCAGGCGCAGT
>JAZNUG010000222.1:0-7743 GCA_045592165.1 Clostridia bacterium
CATTGCCGGAGGGCTTTGACGTCATTTCCTTGCCCCGCCATTTCTTTGACATGGTTGGTTTCCGTACCCCCGATAATGTGGTTTATCTTGCGGACTGTCTCTCCAGCAAGGAAACTCTGGATAAATACAGAATAGGCTTTATTTATGATATCGGTGCATATATAAGCACCCTTGAAACGGTAAAGACGCTGCAGGCAGATATGTTTGTTCCTGCCCATGCAGCGGCAACGGAGAATATTGCAGAGCTTGCCCAGTACAATATAGACAAGGTGCTGGAGGTTGCGGACAGGATAGTTGAGCTGTGTGCAGAGCCGATCAATTTCGAAACTATACTGCAGAAACTCTTTGCGGAATACGGCCTTGTTATGACATTCGAGCAATATGTGTTGGTGGGCAGCACTGTCCGCTCATATCTTGCCTGGCTCAAGGATAATGGAAGGCTGGCCGTAAAGTTTGAAAACAATATGATGCTGTGGGAGCAGGTATAGCTTTGGCAGTATAAAATACGGAGACCATTTGATGGGAATATACGACGGCATTTATCTTTATATGGACCTGGACGGTACTCTTCTGAATGATCAGAAGACTATACCCGAGGTAAATATGCGGGCTATGGAAAAGTTCGTTTCCAACGGCGGCCGCCTTGGCATTGCCACGGGCCGCTCTGCCCATAATCTTTCGTTTTTTCCGGAGGTGCTTCCGCTGAATGCCCCTTCCATAATTGACAACGGCGGCGTACTGTATGACGTGAAGGAAAGAAAGGTCATTCACAGTACGCATATACCGCGCTCCAAAGGCATGGAAGTAATCAATGATATTCTTGCCATAAGTCCGGATGCAGATATTCAGATTTATACGAAGGATGCAAGATATCAGGGCAATCTTAATCCATTCCGCTTCGCGGACCCCCTCGTTCTGTTGGAGGGTATACAGGAGCCCCTCTGCAGCCCAGAAGATATTCAGGGGGAATGGATAAAGATAGTTGTGTGTCAGCCGGAGGATAAACTTCAGCATATCCTCAGCAGGCTGGATATGGATGCTCTGAAGAAGGATTTTGCCGTGGTGCTCTCGGGGAAGATTTATTTCGAGTTTTTGTCCTTCGGAATGAACAAGGGCGAGGGAATCAAAACGCTCAGAAAGACCGAGCCGGATGTTAAGAAGATTCTGGCTATAGGCGATTATTACAATGACATGGAAATGCTCTTGCAGGCGGATGTTTCCGCAGCGCCTTCCAATGCTGAGGACGATATAAAAGCCGTGGTAAACCATATAACCTGCGACAACAATCAGGGCGCAGTTGCGGATTTCCTGCGAATGGCTCTGGGAATGGAAATATAACCTAAGGAGGAATGAATAATGTCTACTCTTACCATTGAGCATCATGCGATACTTTTTGCGCTGCTTTCCAAGCAGGCCATAACCCTCTTTGGAGATGAGGGCAGGGAAGTCATACTTAAAGCCATGACAAAATACGGCAATGAGCGCGGACAGCGCATGGCAAAGAATGCTCTGGCCCATGGGGAAGAACTTACTCTGCTGAACAGCCAGGCATATGGCGAATGGAAGCCGGAGTATCCCGGTCAGATGGAGTTCGGCGCAATATGCGGACAGCCAACCTACCGCAGCTATATAGCCAAGTGCGCCTGGTGCGATGCATGGGCAAAGCACGGTCTTATGGAATACGGCAAATACTATTGCTCCAATATAGATAATGCATGGTATCAGGGATTCAATCCCGAATTCCTCTGCACTCCCCTTAATCCGGCCATGAGCTGGGGCGGAGAGTGCTGCCGCTTTGACTGGGGACAGCCCCTTTCCGATGAGGATATGGAAGCCCTTGCCCGGAAGAAAAAGGAGCTGGGCACAAGCTGCATGAAGGATTTCACATTCCATACCGCACATCTGCTCAGCTCAATCAGCGGGTCGCTTCTGGAGGAACTGGGCGATAAGGCTGCTCAGGCAATAGACAATGCCAAGGCAGAGTATGTGGAAAAATTCGGCCAGGAAGCTCTGGACTGCCTTGAGGGAATATTCTAAACAAATTAAAAGCCGCCGTGGTTTTGTACGGCGGCTATTTTATTGCAATAAATCAGGATATGCCTGCACCGAAAAGCTGAACAACGAAAATCTCATTGCCTTTTGAGGCAACGCCTATGCACATATGGGTAAACATTTCCTGCATTATATTCTGGCGGTGGCCGGAGGAGGACATCCATTGCTCCACAACGTATTCTGCGGAAACATCGCTCATGCCGGTGGCCATGAACAGGTTTTCGCCGAAGGCTGTAAAACTGATCCCCCTTTCCGTAAGGGCAGTATGGGCCTTGGCGCCGTCCGGGCGGCTGTGGGAAAAGGATTGAGCACATTCCTTTGCCCGGGTATCGGCAGCCTGCTGCATGGCGGAGGAATATTTAAGGGAACCTAATCCCGACGCGTTTCTATGGGAATTTACCAAGGCAAGTATGCTGCCGCCAAAATCAGAACTGCTTTTGTCGTTTGCCGGTTCGGCGGTGGGATTGGGGGTGGGTTCTGCTGTGGGTACGGAAGTAAGGGTAGGGGCTGCCGTAGGTTCGGGAGTAGGAGTCGCTTTGGGTTTTGAGGTGATTGTTGGTGTCTGCATAGGCTCCTCCGTAATTGTCGGGATGATTTCAGCTGCAGGAATAGTGGTTTGCACGGGAGTAACAGCGGGGGCAGGCGTGTTTTCGGCTGTTATGGTTACTATCTGCTCCGAAGGAGCAGAGCAGCCTGCCAGCAGGAGAAATATTAACATTATAAATATGAATTTGGTTTTCATGGCATATCCTTTCGGCAGAATATATACATTTTAACGCATTGAATAAAATAATGCAAAAAACATTACCATTACACAGGGGAGGCTGCCGGTTCTATTAACATGAAATACACATTTGTGCAAAAAAATACTGTATACTTCTGCCAACCGCATTGACAATCGGCATGGTGTTAGGTACAATAATAAAAAAATAGTTTGGCACATCCACAAATTTTTTGAATCATTTATTGCTCAATTAATTCAGCTTAAAATTTTACCGGCAGATAAAAAGTTTATTTTGCGATTAAGGGGTATATCTATGCAAGAGATTCTTCGTATGGAAAATATTACCAAACGTTTTGGAGAGATGTACGCCAATAAGGACATCAATTTCGAGGTTCTCAAAGGCGAAGTGCATACTCTTCTCGGTGAAAACGGCGCAGGAAAAAGCACGCTCATGAACGTGCTGTTTGGTCTGTATCAGCCCACCAGCGGAAGCGTTTATCTTAACGGCAGCAAGGTGCGCATTGATTCTCCTGCTCAGGCTGTAAAGCTTGGTATAGGAATGGTGCATCAGCATTTCATGCTGGTTGAAGACATGACGGTATTCGAAAACATTATCCTTGGCGACCGCAACACCAAGGGCATTTTCATTGACCGGGATGCACGCCGCTCGGAAATCCTTGAGCTTTCCGAGCAGTATGGCCTTGATGTGGAACTGGATAAAAATATAACCGAAATAGCTGTAGGCGCCCAGCAGCGCGTAGAGATACTCAAGGCTCTGTACAAGGGGGCTGAGCTGCTTGTGTTGGATGAGCCTACCGCTGCCCTTACGGATATAGAAGTAGAGGGTCTGTTCCGGATAATCAGAAAGCTGACCGACGAGGGCAAGAGCGTAATATTCATCAGTCACAAGATGCGCGAGGTGCTGCATATATCCGACCGGGTAACTATACTTCGCGCCGGCGAAAGCGTATGCACGCTCAAGAGGGATGAAACCACCGGCGAAGAGCTTGCCAACCTTATGATCGGCCGGGAGCTTGTGCCTTCCCAGTATGAAAAGATCGAGGGTGCAGGGACTCCCGTTATCAGGCTTGACAAGGTGGATTACTGCAAAACCTCCAAACATAACGGCCTTAACGGTGTAAGCCTCAGCGTAGGCAGGGGAGAGATAGTTGGCATAGCCGGCGTGGACGGAAACGGGCAGAGCCAGCTTGCTCAGGTGGTAACCGGTGTTATTACTCCCGATGCGGGCCAGGTGGATATGAAAGGCGCAAAGGTGGCCAAGTTTACACCCCGCGGCTTTATTAATGAAAAGGTATCCCATATTCCTGAAGACCGCAATAAGATGGGCCTGATAGGCAGTATGTCCGTAATGGATAACATAGTGCTCAAATCCACTGAACAGCCTGAGTTTTCAGCCGGCCACGGAATGTACCTTAAAAAGAAAGCTATAAAGGAATACGCTCAGCAGATGCAGCAAAAGTATGATATCCGCTGTTCATCCATAGAGCAGGAGACCCGAAATCTTTCCGGCGGTAATCAGCAGAAGGTTATACTTGCCCGCGAGCTTGAGGGTGATCCGGATCTGCTGGTTGCTGTGCATCCTACCCGCGGTCTTGACATAGGCGCGGCACGGTTTGTGCATGATACCATGATTGCTGCAAGGGACAAGGGCTGCGGAGTATTGCTGATAAGCGCAGACTTTGACGAGATACTGGAAGTATCCGATAGAATAATTGTAATGTTCGAAGGCGAGATAATGGGCGAATATTCCGGCAAGAACCCTCCCATAAAGGAGATAAGCCTTGCCATGGCCGGAAAGTAAGGAGGGCCGTAGCATGAGGAATAGCAGCAAAATAGTAAACATAATGGTGCCGATAATATCGGTATTGCTGGCCTTCATAATAGGCTGCATAATAATCGCTGCGCTGGGCGCAAATCCCATAACCGCCCTGCAGGCTCTGTGGAAGGGCGCATTCGGCAGCGTAAGGAATCTGGGTACTACCCTTTCCCGAGCAACACCGCTTATCTTCACCGGCTTGTGCGCCTGCTTTGCATATCGCTGCGGCGTATTCAATCTGGGCGGCGAGGGTCAGTTTATAATGGGCGCTGTGGTGTGCTGTGTAATAGGCACCCAGTTCAATATTGAAGGACTTCCCGCAATAATCATATGCCTTATTGCAGGTACAATTGCAGGCGGTCTCTGGGCAATGATTCCCGGCGTGCTGAAGGTATACAGGGGACAGAACGAGATGATAATCTCTATCATGCTCAATTACGTGGCAACCCTGTTTATGGGTGTGCTGTTCACCGACTGGATGCGCGACGGCAGTGTTCCCCAGACCGTTGCTATACCGGATGCCAGCAGGCTTTCAAGGCTGTTTGGCCTGAGGGCAACCACCGCTTTTGTAATTGCAGTGGTGGTTGGCATAGCGGTGTATTACTTCCTGTTCTTTACATCAAAGGGATTCCAGCTCAGGGCGGTCGGCTACAACATGACAGCGGCCCAGTTCAATGGCTTTGCCGTTAAAAAATACTTCCTTGGCAGCTTCCTTGTATCCGGAATGATAGCCGGTCTTGGCGGCAGCGCAGACATACTGGGAACCCAATTCTTCCTTATCAATGGCTATGCTTCAGGATACGGATTTGACGGCGTATCAATGGCACTGATAGGTCAGCTGCATCCTCTGGCCACAATGCTGGTTGCAATATTCTTTGCGGCGCTGAGGGTTGGATCCACCACCATGCAGGCTGCGACGGGCGTACCAACCAGCGTATCCGATATAATTCAGGCATTGGTAATAGTATTCACTGTGGCAGGTCTTGCCATGGTAAAGCTGCCGGAGTTCAAAGCCTTGCTCAATCGGATGTTCTCAAGGAAGGAGGTGGCATAGCATGGAATTTGTAACCAATCTTATCCTTGCAAGCGTCAGAATGGCCACCCCGCTCATATTCCTTTCCCTTTCAGAGCTTTACTCCCAGCGTGCGGGCCTTGTACACATAGGCCTTGAGGGTCTTGCTGCCATAGGTTCCCTTACCGGCTTCCTTGTCAGCCATATTACCGGCAGTCCCCTCATGGGCGTGTGTGCAGGCGCTATGGCGGCGGTGCTGGTGAATATGATATATGCCTACGCCACCGTTACCCTCTGCGCAGAGCAGATAGTATATGGCATGGCAATAAACATCTTTGCACCAGCCCTTGCTTCCTTCATATACAGAGTATACTTCGGCGCAGGCTCTGAGCTGGTCCAGGTATCCCAGATGGCAAACCTTTCCGCTCTGCTCAATCTTAATGCGGATAGCTTCATTTCAAAGCTGTTCCTTGAGCAGACACCTATGGTATACCTTGCATACGGCCTTGTGATATTTACAGCCATATACTTTAACAAGACCAAGTCCGGCCTTAACTATAAGGCAGTTGGCGAGTATCCCAAGGCAGCGGCTACTCTGGGTATAAACGTAATCGGCGTAAAGTACATCGCAAGTGTAATATGCGGTGCTCTGGCCGGCATTGGCGGCGCATACCTGACCACCTGCTACACCACCACCTACGTGGATGGAAACGTTGCGGGCCGAGGCTTTATAGCCCTTGCAGCGGTTATATTCGGCCGCTGGAATGCGGGCGGTGTACTGCTTGCCTGTCTGTTCTTCGGATTCTGCGACGCTCTGCAGATAAGGCTGCAGGTAGCAAGCTTTGATGTGCCCTATCAGTTCTTCCAGATGATACCCTATGTGGCGACCGTAGTGGTCCTTGCCATCATCGGCATGAAGAAGGCGGGCCCCAAGAGCTGCGGCAAGCCCTATCGCAAGGAAGAACGTTAACAAAGTATCCTTCTGCACAATGCAGATAAAATAATTAAAACGGAGGAAATAATCATGAAGAAACTGCTCGCACTGTTCCTGGTACTGACCATGGCATTTTCCCTGGTAGCCTGCGCAGCTCCTGCCGCAGAGGAAGCCCCCGTTGAAGAAGGCGCACCTGCTGCAGAAGCAGCCCCCGCTGAAGAAGGAAAGGTATATAAGGTAGCTATGATCTGTGACTCCAGCATTTCCGACGGCGGCTGGGGCATGTCCTGCTACAACGCTATGATCGATGCAGCTGCAAAGCGCGGCTGGGAAACCGCCTATTCCGACAGCATTGATCAGTCCGCTTACTTTGATACTATCGACTCCTACTGCAGCCTGGGCTATGACCTGATCTATGCTCCCGGCAACCAGTACACCGATGCCGTTCTTCAGGCTGCTGAAGAATATCCCGAAATCTCCTTTGCTCTGCTCAATGGCGGCGCTGATACTCCCGCAAAAGCTGTAAACGGCAACGTAACCTCTCTGCTGCCCAATGCAACTGAAATCGGCTGGATTGCAGGCGCTCTGGCAGGCCTTATGACCAAGTCCGGCACAATCGCCTTCATCGGCGGTATGGAACTTGACACCACCAAGGGCAAGTATGAGGGTTTCAAGGAGGCTGCCGCATACACTGCAGCCCAGGAAGGCAAGACCGCTGTAGCTCTGGATATCGTATACTCCAACTCCTTCTCCGCCAGCGATAAGGGCATCGAGTTTGCAAAGGCCATGATCGACCAGGGCGCAGACGTATTTTTCGGAGATGCTTCTGCTGTTGACTCCGGCGCACGTCAGGCCATCGATGAATACAATGCTTCCAAGGGTGAAGTTGTAGTATACGACATTGCTCAACCCGGCGACCTGCTTGGCCAGAATGAGTGCATCATCGGCTCTCAGGTTACCGATAACTCCTCTCTGGTAGCTCTCAGCATGGAATCCGTTGAAAACGGCGTTCTGGGCGGCGATGTAATATACGGCACCATGGCAAACGGCGCTCTGTACGCAGGCGCTATCAGCGATCTGGTTCCCGCCGATGTACAGGCTAAGTACCTTGAGTACATTGACCAGATGGTAGCTGGCACCTTCATGCAGTAATCTGCTGAAGCAGGCTGAATAAGCATATCAAG
>JAZNUG010000223.1:0-3388 GCA_045592165.1 Clostridia bacterium
TGCGGCCGTCAGGCAATAGACGGCGACACCGCCCAGGTAGGCCCTCAGATCGCAGAAAAGCTGGGACTGCCCCAGATTACCTATGCGGCAGAAATCAGGAAGGACGGCAAAGAGATCACCGTACAGCGCATGCTGGAAGACGGATATATGACCATCAAGACCCAGACCCCCTGCCTGCTGACCTGCATCAAGGAACTGAACCAGCCCCGTTATATGAACATAGCAGGAATAATGAGCGCATACAGCAAGCAGCTGGAAGTATATGATTACGAAAAGCTGAAGGATCATCCCCTTATAGATGCCAGCACCATAGGCCTGAAGGGATCTCCCACCAACATCTTCAAGAGCTTTACACCTCCCCTTAAGGGAGTAGGCGTAATGCTGGAAGGCGACGGTAAGGAAACCTGCGAAAAGCTGGCAGGCATACTGGCAGCAAAGCACATCATCTAAGAAAGGGGAAGAGTAAAAATGACAAAGTTCAACAGTGCAGATATAGCCGCTTTCAAGGATGTATGGGTATTCTGTGAGCAGAGAGAGGGCAAGCTGATGCCCACCGACCTGGAGCTGATTTCCAAGGGCCGTGATCTTGCGGATGAGCTTGGCGTGGAGCTGTGCGGACTGCTGCTGGGCGGCGAAGGGATAGCAGAGGCAGCAAAGGAACTGGGCGGCTATGGTGCGGATAAGGTAATCGTATGCGAAAGCCCTCTGCTGAGCGTATACAATACCGATGCATACGCAAAGGTAATATGCGATGTAATCGAAGAAATGAAGCCCGAGGCATTCCTCATCGGTGCAACCAATATAGGCCGAGACCTGGCCCCCCGCTGCGCAGCAAGGCTGCACACCGGTCTTTGCGCAGACTGCACCCATCTGGATATAGACGTGGGCAACTACATACAGTTTCTGCGTGAAGCGTCCACTCTGGACGTGGACGGCACCAAGTGGGATATGGAAGACCGCAACCTTAAGATGACCCGCCCTGCATTCGGCGGACATCTGATGGCAACCATTATTTGCCCCCGCTTCCGTCCGTGCATGGCAACGGTACGCCCCGGCGTAATGAAGAAGAACGCATACGACGAGAAGAAGGCAGAAGCGGTACAGATCGTAAGGCCGGCATTTGAGCTGAGCGCAGCTGATATGAAGACAGAGGTAACCGAGGTGGTCAAGGCAGCAAAGAAGCTGGTAGACCTTATCGGTGCGGATTACGTGGTATCTGTAGGCCGCGGCATCAGCAAGGATGTTGAAACCGGTATCAAACTGGCAGAAGAGCTGGCAGAGGTACTGGGCGGTGTAGTTGGCGGCTCCCGTGCGGTCATCGATTCCGGCTGGCTGTCTGCAGACCATCAGGTAGGTCAGACCGGCAAGACCGTACATCCCAAGGTATACATTGCTCTGGGCATTTCCGGTGCAATACAGCACAAGGCCGGCATGCAGGATTCCGAGTGCATAATCGCCGTAAACAAGAATGAGACCGCACCTATCTTCGAGATAGCGGACTATGGCATCTGCGGCGACCTGTTCAAGGTAACTCCCATGCTTATCGACGCCATCAAGGCAGCAAAGGCTGCAAAGTAAGTTATTCCATTTATAGCTGAAAGGATAAACAGCGTGAACGTTATGAAGATGGATACCGGGGAAGTTAAAAAAATTCTGCCCCATCGCGAGCCTATGCTGATGGTCAGCACCGTTACTGAGTGCGTACCCATGGAAAAGATAGAAGGAACTCTGTTTGTAGATCCTTCCTGGAGCATATTTGACGGACACTTTCCGGGAAATCCGGTGTTTCCCGGGGTGCTCACCGTGGAAAGCATGGCCCAGATGGCGGATATCATGATTCTGACCGCAGAGAGATATACCGGAAAGGCTCCTCTGTTTGCCGGTATAAATGACGTAAAGTTCAGAAAGATGATTACGCCCGGTGCTAATCTTGTGGTCAAGGCGCAGGTAATGGATGAGGATACCGCAAAGGCAAAGGTAACCTGCAAGGGTGAAGTATACCTGCAGGATGAGCTTGCTGCCCAGGCTACCCTTATTATTGCCATGCGATAAAGCGATTTATTTGAATTAATTGTAATGGAGGATTAACTACATGGATTTTTCTCTGAATAGGGAACAGGCATTAGTCCAGAAGATGATACGGTCCTTTACGGAAAATGAGGTTCAGCCTATTGCCGCAGAAATTGACCGCACTCATGAATTCCCTGCAAAGAATATAGCAAAACTCTTCGAGTTGGGCGTAATGGGCATGACTGTACCCAAGGAGTATGGCGGAGCGGGTGCAGACCAGATATGTGCTGCAATCTGCGCGGAAGAACTGGCAAAGGCATGCGCTTCCACCAGCGATATAGTTGCGGGTCATACCCTTTGCTGCGTGCCTATTCTGGAGCACGGCACCGAGGAACAGAAGCGGAAGTATCTCCCAATGCTCACCAAGGGCGGCGTACTGGGCGGCATGGGCATTACCGAGCCCAATGCAGGCTCCGATGCTTCCAAGTCCCAGACCGAAGCCAAGCTTGTAGGTGATCATTATGTAATTAACGGCTCAAAGGTATTTATTACAAACGGTCCTGAAGCTGGTGTGTTTGTAATATTTGCAATGACCGACAAGACCAAGGGAAACAAGGGACTTTCCGCATTTATAATCGAGAGCGGTTTCCCCGGCTTCTCCGTAGGCAAACTGGAAGACAAGATGGGCCTGCACGGCGTTCATACTTCCGAGATAGTTTTCCAGGATATGATAGTTCCCAAGGAGAACCTGCTGGGCAAAGAGGGGGCCGGCTTCAAGATTTGCATGAAGACTCTGGATACCGGTCGTATCGGCATAGCTGCCCAGGCTTTGGGCATTGCAGAAGGCGCCATGGAAGAGGCTATCAACTACACCAAGAGCCGTGTTCAGTTCGGCAAGCCCATCAGCAAGTTCCAGAATACCCAGTTTACCTTTGCGGATATGTGTCTGAGAATAGAGGCGTCACGTCTGCTTACTTATCAGGCCGCATCTCTTAAGGACAAGGGAGTGGTTTGCTCCAAGGAAGCCGCAATGGCAAAGCTCTGCGCATCCGAAACAGCTATGTGGGTTACCACCAAGGCTGTTCAGATGTTCGGCGGATACGGTTATACCAATGATTATCCCGTTGAGCGCATGATGCGTGATGCCAAGATTACCGAGATTTACGAGGGAACTTCCGAGATCCAGCGCATCGTTATCTCTGCAAACATGGGGTTGTAATAGGAGGAATAAGCAAAGATGAAAGTTATCGTATGTATAAAGCAGGTACCCGATACATCCGGCAAGGTAGCGGTAAATCCGGACGGCACACTGAACAGAGCATCCATGCAGACCATAACCAATCCCGATGACATGAACGCAGTGGAAGCGGCGCTGAAG
>JAZNUG010000224.1:0-15094 GCA_045592165.1 Clostridia bacterium
CTCCGGCACCAAGGCCTATAAGAGTCGTGGTGGTTTTTCCGGTGGCAACGTAAAACACTATAAGATATGTGCCGCAAATAAGCAACGCTGCACCGAGGTCTCTTTCCATAACCAGCAGCATCGCTACGATTATTGCAAATATTGCGGAGGGGAGCCAATCCCATGTGCGCTTGATGACAGTAAAGTGATTAGCCATTACAAACACAAGAGCAACCTTTACAAACTCGGAGGGCTGAAAACTTATACCGCCGATAATAATCCAGTTTTTTGCGCCGCCGTTTTCTTCGCCTATCACCAAAAGCACAGCAAGTATACCGATGCTCAGTACCATCAGGGGAATGTTGATCCTGCGGAAAAACTTCTTTGTCCTCATAAGCAGAGCGCAAAGTATCATACATACCATACCTATGCAGAACCATACCAGCTGCTTGATGGCAATATCGGGCGAAAGTCTGTATTGAACAATCATACCTATTGCCGCAAGAAGATTGGCTATTACCAGAATAAACCTATCCGCATGGCGGGATATCCACTGCATTACCGCATACTGAACAAGCAGCACCGCCACAAGGCCTATTCCAAACACAAGGGACATAAAATCAAAGCTTTCGTCCCTGAGAGAAAGCAGCGCAAAGGCAGACAGCTCAAATATCATTACTATTCCAAGTAAGCCCGCTGCGCTAAGCTGACGAACTCTATTCATGTTCAGCCTCCTCCCTAAAGGAAGTGCGCTTTATCCTATAATAAAACTTCACATGGCCCAGCTGAACAAGATCTCCATCCAGCAGTTCCTCCATGCGGTGATTCATTATCTCTCCGTTTATTTTAATTCTGCCTCTTCCCTTGCGCTTGATAAAAACATCTCCGTGCTTTTCAAATATTATTGCATGCCTGCGCTTGACCGATCTGTCCTCAATGCATATATCGCACTTTTTGCTCCGGCCGATAATATTTGTTTTTACAAGAATAAAACCATTCTCATTCGTATCAAATGGAGGAAGAAATTCTATATGCTTGGCATAGCCCTTTTCCAGCCAATCCTTTACCCGGCGCAGCTCATTATATTCATTGACGGAGTGGTATACTATCCGTATAAGAATATAAATTATGGCTACAACAAAAAAGTATCGCATTACCGATACGGCGAGGGAAAAAATATCGGCCCGCATATACCTTCTCCTCCTATCCAGAATAGTTCAATGTGATTATACCATAAAATTTATACAAAACTGTTACCACATTATCAACTTTACAGAATCAGCCAAAACTTCTCAAAGTTTTAAATATAAAAGAGGCCGTAGAAGCGGCCTCTGAAGAATTAAATTCAGTATATTGTTTAAGAAAGCAGCGGAGACTTAAGCAGCATGTTTTTGGTGCGCTGCAGATGTGTGCGAAGAATTGCGGTGGCAAGCTCGATATCCTTGCTTTCGCAGGCTGCGATAAGCTGGGCATGATCTTCCAGGGAGTAAACTTCCTCTTTGTTTTCTTCGCCGTAGAAAGGAGTGATATACCTGTCTACATTTGCATGCATCTGGTCAATCAGAGAAAGCAGGAAAGGATTATCACAGGGATTATACAGGGCAAAATGCAGTTCAAGATTCAGCTCTGCGCCCTTGACGTGATTGGTTTCCTTGGAAAATGCATCAAGAAGTTCCCTGGCCTTTGCAATATCGGTTTCGGCAATGTTTGCTATTGCCAGACGGAGAGCGCCAACCTCAAGGAGTATGCGGGTATCCATAACATTGGCCAGTTCCTTGCGGGAAAGCTTGGTTACAACTGCGCCTCTGTTGGGGTATATGCGTACAAGACCCTGAGCTTCCAGCTGACGGAATGCTTCACGTACGGGAATGTGGCTTACACTGAGCGCAGCAGAAATCTCATCCTGCCTGAGGGGCATATCACCGGGAAGTTCACCGCGAATAATAGCAGTTCTTATTACCTGAAATACCCAATCTCTCGCCGCCATGGAGCGGGGCTGCATTTCTTCCGCTATCTTCTTAAGATCCATAATTACCGTCACTTTCTTTTGATTATTGTTTTTTAAAAATTGTTTATTCTATACAATATAACATATACTTCTTCCTCTATTTTACCCAAAATACGACTTAAGTCAACCCATTTCGCCATACCGGTGTATATTATTCAGTTAGGTTTACGTTAATAATCCTCTCCGGAACATAAATGTATACCTCTCTCGTTGGCAGACCATATACGTTTTTTTCGCCTATTTCCATGGCCTCATGCCGTACTGAAACATAGTATCCATATCGTTTTCCCGTTGATACGGTATCATCAGCATACTGGATATGCCCCTGTGTTCCGCTAAAAGATTCCAACGTTACTTCATTTCCCCTATCATCCCTGCGATTAAGGTCATACACACCAAAGTCATCCGGACAATCAAATGATATTTCCACCGAACTTCCGTTTGTTTCGGCATAAAGATTCTGGGCTGCCGCAGGTATAGCCCAATATCCTGTGGTGTATTCCGGAGCAGTGTCCGCCGTAAACAGCTCGGTTATTCGGCTCTGCTCCGGAGTAAAGGCGTTGGCAAGGGCGGTTTTATGCAATATATTTAGGCTGTATCCATCCAAACTGTATTCTTTCACACCCTCCGGACGAACAAAATCACCATCGCTCCCCTGTGGATAAAGATAGCTGTACAGCTCATACAACATCATTGCAGGATATGTTCCCCCCGTTACTCCTGCCGGCAGCACACCAAGTCTGTCGTTATCATACCCCATCCATACCACAGCAGTATAATCCGGCGTATAGCTGGCCATCCATGCATCCCTGTTGCCTTCGGAAGTTCCAACAGTTCCGGTTTTGCCAGCGATTGGGATATTCAGGGTGTTTAATCGATGTCCTGTTCCCTCTGTTACAACGCTTTTCAGCATGCTGGTCAGAATATAGGCGTTTTCTTCGCTCATAACCTTTCTTTTTTCCGGTATATATTCATACAATATCTTTCCATCCGCATCAGTAATATATCTGATAACAGAAGGGATGTTGTATTGTCCTCCCGATGCAAAACAGGAATAAGCTCCTGCTATCTGCAAAGGGGATACTCCGTATGTAAATCCACCCAAGGCTAATGCAAGGCTGTTATCTCTCGCATCAAACTCTATTCCGCAGGATGTCGCAAATTCCTTTGCTCTGCTTACGCCAACTTCTGACAGTACTTTTACAGCCGGCACGTTAAGGGATTTTGACACCGCTTCACGCATTGTAACCCATCCATAATACTTGCTGCCAAAGTTTGACGGCATGTAGTCTGCAAAAACCGTTTCTTCGTCCAATATCATGTCCGCAGCAGTATAGCCGAGATATTCAAAAGCAGGAGCATATGAAATAATGGGCTTGATTACAGAGCCGGGCTGCCGCCTTATCTCCACCGCCCTGTTGAATCCCATGCTTCCGTAATGCGTACGTCCGCCCACCATGGCGGTTATAACGCCATCATCCGGTTGCTGTATCACCAGCGCACCCTGGCAATCATCCGCAGGGAAAAGAGAATCCTCCTCAAACAGTTTCTCACAATACAACTGCAGGTCGGTATTCATTGCAGAATAAATACGATAACCGCCCTTTATCAGCTCATCCGTGGTTATATTCAGGGCCTGTGCTGCAGATTTTATAACGTAATCGGCATAATATCCGGAATAATTCTGTGTTTCCTCATGCAGAATATTCGGCCGTTCGGCTGATGCGTCAGCGAGTTCATCTGCAGTGATATAACCATATTGGCTCATCAGATTCAATATGTTATTCCGCCGCTTTATGGATGCTTCATAATCAATATGAGGCGCATAGGTTGAAGGGGATTTCAGGATCCCCGCAAGCATAGCACATTCAGATACATTAAGCTCTGACGCAGGTATTCCAAAGTATCCCATTGCTGCCGCTTCAACGCCGTAATATCCGCCGCCAAAGTATACATAATTCAGATACATCTCCAGGATCTCCTGCTTACTGCATCGCCTTTCCATCTGATATGCAAGCACAGCCTCCTCTGCCTTTCGAGACATTGTCTTTTCAGATGAAAGATGGCTGAGTTTAATAAGCTGCTGGCTTATGGTGGATGCCCCCTGCACATATCCGCCGGCTTTGATATCCGCAATTACAGCCCCTGCAATCCGTATAACATCCACTCCCTCATGATCGTAAAAGCGGGCATCCTCTGCGGAAATAAACGCGTAAAGAAGATGGGGCGGCAGTTCATCTATATTCACCCATGTTCTGTCCTGCGGGCCATGAAGCCGGGTTATTTCATTTCCCTCTCCGTCGTATATCACAGATGTTCTGTCGCAGCCCACTATTCTGTTTATATCAAAATTTGTCCAGCTATCCACACCAAGTATCCCCACCGCCGCAAACAACATAAAAAATACTGCTGCAGTGGCCAACACAAACAGCAGTATTCTGGATTTTCTCAGCTTCATTGCCCTGTGCCTCCGCTATCATATAAATATCGATAATGATAGTATCGCCACATCTTCAGGCAATTAACATTATAAAGAATATTTTTTATCAGCAGCAGAAGCACACGGGGAAACCGAAGGAGCTGCAGCACAAGGCGCTTGTAAGCATAGCGCAGGGACCGCCGCAGTTGTACACGCCGTAATTGCCGGTTCTGCGGGTATATGCGCCGCCTGTACCGCGAATGGAGTTATATGCAGCAGCATATTCGGGATTGGCAGGATTCTGCTGATACGCAATGGTAAGATATTCCCTTGCCTTATCATACCACCCCTGGCGCAGATAGATTATGCCGTAAAGATAATACCATTCAGCATTGCGGGTGGAAATAGCATCCAATACAGCCTTTGCTGCCTGAAGGTTGCCCTGATTTATAAAAGAGCGGGCACGGCCGAATTCCGATGCATAGGGGCCGGAATAGGTATTTCCGCTGCCGGTATATCCGCCATAGGAACTGTAGCTTCCCTGACCGTCGCGGCTGGCATGGGACGAAGAGCTGTTGGTCTTTTTTGTAAGCATTTCGTATGCTTCGTTGACCTCCACCAGCTTTTCATTGGCAAGCTCCTTAAGGTCAGAGTCTGTATACTTATCGGGATGGTATTTCTTGACCATCTTCAGATAAGCGGCCCTTATCTCCTCCTGAGAAGCTCCTTCGCTTACTCCCAGCACTTTATAGGGATTAATCATCTTCTCCTCCCAGCACCTTTGAATTTTTCAGCGGACAACCGTCTCTGATTATGTTGTCCAATAAGCTTTCGTGCGCTTTTATATCCAACAGTTCATATGCATTTACAGCTTCATTGAGAGAACAGTTTATGATAAACTCAGCTCTTTCCTTATCCGCTCCCGCTGCATTGAAAGGATTGTAGCTGCCCTTCTTTGCGTCCTTTTCTCTATCTTCCCATGCATCTATAAGATATACCCATCTGCCCAGATGATACAGCATATACCCCAGGGCAATGCGGTTTTGCGCCCCATCCACCGGCGCTGTAAGCGCTGCGTTTTTCATCATTCTGGCAAATGCATCGGCTGGAGGGTCAATCTCCGGGGTATTTGCTTCCTCAAGGCGGGAAAGCTCGCTGATGCCTTCTGAAATAGCTTTATATAGCTCAGGATTGCGCTCCTTTGCCTTTTGTACCGCACCCTTCATAGCGGCCTTGCCAATTGCAGCTCCGTGATTTTTATCATCCCGCCAGTTGTCATCCAGCTTACAATAGGCAAGAATTATATCCATATCCGCAGCAAAGCGAATGTATTCATCCTCCACTGCGGCCATCCTTGCCCTTGAAAGGGGCTTATATGCACAGCGGCACTTTCGGGTATTCTCAACCCCTGCAAGGCCGGTAAGAAGCAGCGCTATAAACGCACAGTCATAGCTTAAAACCAGCTTCATAGGTTCGCCAAATTCACGGCCTATGCATTTGCAAAGTCCGCAGTAATATGCTCTGTATTCGTTGTATTCTCTGAATCTAAGCTCGTCTTTATTTGGCTGGATATATCCGAACATTGCATTCCTCTGCCTTTCATGTGATATTGTACCATTATTTCCCCTTATCTCCAAATACTATTTAAGCTAAATTGCATCATCAACTTTAAATTATTGAAAACAGGCAATGAAAAAACTCCCGAAATTATTTCGGGAGTTTTAATACAAATCAATATTTATTTATTGAACAATCCTGCAAAAAAGCCTGTTACGCTGCCGATGAAATCAGTAACCTTCTCTGCAACGCCGGAAAAAGTTTCGCTTACCTTCTGCTTTGCGGTCATGGCCTTTTCCACGGTTTCAGTGATGGAAAGAAGCTTTTCTTTCAGCTCTGCCACATCCAGCTTTTCCATCTGGCGGCAAAGACCCAGTATCTGGTCTATCTGTGTGTCATTTACCTGCACATTGTACTGATCAGCAAGCTTGCGGATTTCCTTCTTCACGTCAGAGTCGGACATGGATTCAGTAATGTCCAGTATGCCTTTGAGTTCATTGATAAGGGCGGCGGCTTCCGCGCTTCCAATGTACTCAGCGAGCTGACCTGTCAGCACAAGTTCTTCCACGCCTACGGATTTTGCAAGATCTGAAAGGGATTTGCCCGTAATATCCTCATATGCCTTATAAATGCCGGTGAGCGCAGCGGTGCCGGAAACGGCAAAAGGAGCGGAAACCATAACCTTTGCATCGGTTATGCCAGCAGTTGTAAGAGCATTAATATACATCTGCTCGGTACACCAGTTTATATTATTGGTGCTGATGGAAAGACCCGAGCCCTCTTCGAGAAGAGTAATATATACGCAGGACAGCGCAACACTGCCTATCTTTTTCTCATCCACCAGTCCCTCAAGATATTCACGCTCGTCGGCATTGGTTACAATGATCTCCTTTACGCTTCCACGTTCAATGCCGAAATCCTTATAAACCGCCGCCGCCTGCTCCTGATCCAGGTTGGCGCCTATTACAGCCCTTGCTTCGCCTGCTTCATAGGCAAATGCAGTACTCATGGAACATATGCATACAGCGATCAATATAAAAGCAATAATGCGTTTCATCAAAAATATAGCCTCCGTCTGATATTCAACGGATAGATTATACCACGAAGAATAATGCAATTCGTTAACTGAATGTAAATATTGCCGGATTTATCAGGCCGTCATTATCATAAAAACAACCATAAACGTCAGACTGCACAGTATTGATACCGAATTTATCATGCTGGATAATCCAACATCTTCCTTGATTATTCCAGTAAAAGCAGTAGCAGATGCCCCTATGGGACTGAAAAACAGTATTACCAGCGCTTTCTTGATTTCCATACCATAGGGCAGCACAAGCCAGCATAATGCCGCCAACAACGCCGCCGTAGCATAACGTATAATCAGACACCTGGCAAGACCGTTTACCTTTTCCTTCTCAGGGGAAAAGCTGAATCCGACGCCTATCATCAGCATTGCTACAAATGCATTTGCTCCGCCGATTATTTCCGCACAGTACAGCACAGGAGCCGGGAAATTCAGCCCTGTGGAGTTCATAAACATCATTATCAGGAAACAAACAAAGGGCGGCATTTTAATCAGCGCCTTGCCTATCTTTTTCAATGAAAATCCTGTGCCGTCCTTAATCATGGACGCAACAGCATATGACCCGCCAAGACATATTGCTGCATTGCCCGCATCAAAAAGCCCGGTGGTCATTATTCCCTCTGTGCCGACCAAACCAAGCAAAAAGGGCAAGGTGAAATTGCTGATATTGTATCCTGAAAGATTTACTACCGCAAAAGCCTGCTGTTCTTTGCTTTGCCTGCGATAAAACAGCAAAGCTGTTCCCATGCATACAATACCGCTTACAAGGCCGATGAGCATTACCGGCAGCAATGCTGCCTCCACAGATGATCCGGCAAAGTTATAGATTATTGACGCAGGCAGCGTTACCTTTACCATAAGATTGGACAACACTACAAAGTCCTCTCGTCTGAATACACCTGCTTTCCTCAGCAGAATGCCCAGTATTATGATAAATACATAGCTGCCTGCCCTGGTAAGTACCTCCTGCATATATCCTCTACCTCAAAGGAATACCGCTTTCACAGGGCACGCCAAGCTGGCACTTGCCGCAGCCATACCTTGGCGCAAACCTTTCCCTTGTGCTGTCCACCCACGGACTGCACAGACTGTTCTTTTTGCCGTAATCAAGGGATATGGCATTTGCCGGGCATTTATCCACGCAGGCTCCGCAGCGGATGCAGTAATCGTATACGCCGGTGTAGTCCCGCTTATCAGGCTCAACGGCCTGATCAATTATAATGCTGCAGAACCGGCCTGCGGTTCCCTTGCGGGTTATAATACCTCTGGTGATGCCGAAGGTGCCCTGACCGCAGGCATATGCTGCATGCCGCTCTGACCAGGTACTGACAACATGCATGTCGCCATCCAGTTCTTCCTTTGTAATTGCAAAACGGCTGTCATTGGTGGGTATGCAGTTGTTTATGCCCTGCTGCAGCAGGGCCTTGCCAACCTCATCGGTAAAGCGGACGATAAAATCCTGCCCCTCCACCCTGGCATAAAGCCATTCCTCGGAAGGCTCAGCACCCTCCCTGTTGCTGCTGCGCACGTCCTCAGTAAAAGGCAGAAACATGGATATGACGGACTTTGCGCCGCACAGCCATTCCTCTGGCTTCATAAAGCCTTTGCCGATTACTTCATCCCGCTTGAATGTATCGAATAATTCATCATCCGCATCTGCAAATCCAATCAGCGGCTCATCATATATGGTAAGCTCCCGCTTGCCCTGCTCAAGGAAAACGGTATTTCCTGCACAGGAACGAAAAACGTCGTAAATTATGCTCTGGATATTGCTGCGGAGTGTCATGGATCAATATCTCCTTTTCATACTCAGATTTGATATTTATATTTTATTACTATTCGCAAAAATATCAATATAAAAGGCCGTGTTTACATTACATAAACACAGCCTGTAAATCTGATTTGTCTTTAGTCCAGAATTCTGCCGTCTCTGGATACGGTAACAACCTGCCAGGGAATAAACTTGCCGCTGTTCTGCAGAGCCTTCTGCGCCGCCACCTGTATGCCGCCGCAGCAGGGCACATCCATGCGGAGAATGGTAACGCTCTTTATGTCGTTATCTCTGATAATTGCAGTAAGCTTTTCGGAGTAATCCACACCATCCAGCTTGGGGCAGCCAATGGCAGTAACCTTACCCTTCATGAATTCCTCGTGGATATTTGCATACGCATAGGCGGTACAATCCGCTGCAATAAGCAGCTTTGCTCCGTCATAGAATGGCGCCTTGGCGGGTAAAAGCTTTATCTGCACAGGCCACTGGGTAAGGCGGGATACTGGCTTTACGCCTGCCCGGGCAACGGTCTCTTCCGCTTCCTGCGCTGCATTATCCAGCTTCAAAAATTTCGATCCGGGGCATCCGCCGCCTGTGCAAACGTGCTTATTGCCTTCGGCAGCCTTTTTGCGCTGACTTTCCTTTACAGCTTCCTCGTCATATGCAGGGGCCTCACGCTCTTCAAAGGTGATCGCACCGGTGGGGCATGCAGGCAGGCAATCCCCAAGTCCGTCGCAGAAATGCTCCCTGGTAAGCTGCGCCTTACCGTCAATTATATCTATTGCACCCTCATGGCATGCTGTTGCACAAAGGCCGCAGCCGTTGCATTTTTCCCGGTCTATATGTATGATTTTGCGAATCATTGATTTTTCCTCCTCTTGTTTTGTTGTATGTATTGTAGTAGAATTCAAATAAAAAATATGTGGTTATAACCACATATTCAAACTTTTCGGAGATAAAATGGATATTGAAAAAATCAGATGCCTTATGCTTTTTCACGGAATGACCGACGATGAGCTGCACAATTGCATTATATGCTTATCCGCAAGGGAAAAACACTATAAAAAAGGTCAGCTGATACTTCATGCCGGGGATACAACCGAGAGCATGGGGCTTGTTCTGTCCGGAAGCGTCACGGTAGAAAACAATGATCTGTGGGGAAACTGTTCCATCCTCAGCCATGTTGAAGCAGGCGGTTCCTTTGCAGAAACTTACGCCATGACCCGGGGCGAGGTACTGCTGGTTGATGTTAGAGCAAACGAGGATTGTCGAGTGCTTTTTCTCAATATAGGCAGGCTTGATCATACCTCCATGTCTGCCGAACCATGGAAATATAAGCTTATTGCCAATCTTCTCACCATATCCTCACGCAAAAATCTTATCCTTGCCGGACGTAGCTTTCATACATCGCCCAGGACCATACGCGGCCGGGTACTGTCGTATCTGAACAGCATATCCCTCCAGAAACACTCCACAGATTTTGAAATTCCCTTTGATCGGCAACAGCTTGCGGATTACTTGAACGTTGAACGCACAGCCCTTTCAAAGGAACTTGGCAAGATGCGGAAAGACGGTCTGATAAAATATCGCAAAAACCGATTTACTCTTATTAAGTGATGTCTGTCTTCGGCGTAATATTCTGTATGAAATTCTCGCAGCGATATACAACAAAACGCCATTTTTCCCCGTTATTCATACTGATAGTTACAGCAGGCAGCAGTAATATGCTGCCTTTGCTTATTGAAGTTATATCCTTATAATAAAGTTCCAGATTTCTGAGCCTTGCAGGTACTGTTATCTTGCCTGTGCGAAATACCGCTTTATCCTCATCGAGGTACAGCCCTCCGCCTAACAGACCGTTTTTGCACAGGCTGGCCGCATATACTTTTCTCATAGTATCTCTTCTCCCAAAGTTCAATTCATTGAAAGCTGTTCCCTGGTTTTTACGGTTGCAGCATATGCGCTGTTGAACAGGCCCAGCACAGCCGAAACGATAAACAACAGTTCTATACCCATTGTCTGCCATATCCAGCCGCCAAACAGCGCGATAAATATTGTTATCACGTGATTGATAGAAAGGCCTGTGGATATGGTTGCTTTCATTTCATCGGGGCCGTCGGACAGGTCCTTTACATAGAGATTTGACGCCATGGATGCCAGGGATATTACGGAATCAAGCACATAATTGATACAGCATACTATAAAAGCTGTTTTCATAGGAAAAACATGATGTGCAAATCCATAGAATAAACAGACAATCACCAGTATCAGCGTATCCGCAATCATAACCGTCTTATATCCAACCCTGTCAATTATACGGCCAACAATCGGAGAAGCAAAGAAGCAGGCCACGGCAGATATGGCAAACAGCAAACTTATTGTTGCGGCATTCGCCCCATAAAAAAGAATCAGCACATATGGACCGAATGTTAGGAAAACCTGCTTGCGCGCCCCATAAAACATTTCCAGCATGTAGTATTTCGAATACTTCTTGTGGAAATAGAATCTGCGCTTGTTTTTGTCGGTTTTGCTTTTCCCGCTTAGGCCAAAGGAAAAACCCATGCTTACTGCCGCAAGCACCGCGGCAATACCAAAGAAAGCAGTATATGGCTGACTGCCGGCAATCATGGAAAAGGCCATAACAATTACCAGGTATCCCGCCAGCGTTCCTATCTGATAGATTGCAGTCTGCGCTCCCAATGCTGCGCCTCCAAAGTCAGGCTTTGCATAATTCAGCGCAAGGGTGCTTTTCATGCCCAGCTGAATGTGCTCGCCAAGGGAATACACGCATATCGCAAGAGTGGCCAGCACCTTTGTAGGAGGCAATACCGCATGCATGGCCATACCTGCAAGCATTATTACTGCGCCCACTTTATACAGCGACTCGGCAGACAGCATATAAAATGCCGCCAGCACAAACACCAGCAATATCCCCGGTATCTCGCGGAAGAATTCTGTAATTCCCCTGTCCATCTCCCCCATGCCGACTACCTCTGCAAGGAAGTTGTCCAGCATACCTTTATACAGGCCAAATGACAGACCGGTTATCAATAAAGATATAAGGAATACCTTATACTTGGAATCTTCCAGAAATGAATTTTTGAACTGATGCATCAGGCCGTCATTTTTCATATTTTAACACTATCCTCACATAGTACCGGCGCGCCCATAAAAGCACGCCGGCAGATTGTTATTCGTTCACTTTAGAAGATCTGTCCCGGCAGTACAAGCTTTTCTTTGGGAGAAAAGAGCTTATCAAACTCCTCTGCCTCCTGTTCGTCCACAAAGTACCCCGGCGGAGTTGCATACTCTCCGGTGATACCTTCAAGATATCCCGGAATCAGTTCTTTGCACAGGAAAAAGGAATCATCTGCCCCTTGCGGCAATCCATGATAGCGTATACCGTATCGCCTTGCGTAGGTGAAGCCGCTTTTTCCGTAGAAATCTATATTTCCTTCAAAGCATACGGCTCCCGCGCCCAGTTCTTTTGCCCTCTCAAGGGAATATTCAAGCAGTATTTTGCCGTAACCCTGCCGCTTTAGCTCAGGCGCAACGCATATGGGACCCATTGTAAAAATGGCAATATTCCTGCCGTCATCCGCTTTGATGCTTGCCCGCATGAAAATATTCTGGCCAATAATTCTGCCGTTTTTTTCCATGACAAAGTCCAACTCTGGAATAAATGCAGGATCATCCCTGAGCTGATTAAGCACATAGTGCTCAAGACAGCCCGGACGGTATACATTCCAGAAACTCTCCCTGACGAGGGTTTCCACTTCCCGGTATTCTTCTTTTCTCTCCAAACGAATAATGTGGTCATTTTTGCTCATTGTTTTTACCTCCTGATGATTGTTGACCTCAATACGGGGAGGTTTGTGTGAGAATGTATTTACGCAAACCTCCCGTTTACGCCACACTCTCCGTTGCTTTGCTGATTTTTCTCAAAAAGCAAATCTCCTAAAAATTTTATTTATTATCACGCCTTGCGGCAGGATAACCTTATTGGATCATAATGCGCACCTTAGTTAAAACTCCTGACCCAGGTTACCAATGAACCATGATGCTTATTTTCCATGACAGTGCCCAGCATATAGTCGGTAACAGGTCCGTTTTGCCTCATTTTTTCAAGGATTGCCGCCTGAAGTTCTTCCACTGACATATCCTCATATCCCTTGTTCCAATCCACGGTTGCTTTCTCAGGCTGCTTTTCCACCTGTACTTCTGCAGGCTCCGCTTCGGTCATCTCTGCATTGGGTTCATCTTCCTGCTCTGGTGCATCCTCTATCTTTGCCGCTTCTTCCATTTGGGGGATTTCTACAGCTGACGTAAATTTCGGACCGGTCTTTATTTCGGCGTTCTTTATGGGAGCAAAACTTTCAATGCTAAGCTCTGCAGGAATCCAGATATCGCCGTTATTTGCAGGTACACATACCCTGATGCGGCCATTTTGCGGGATTGCTCTTTCTCCCGTCAATGCACCTACATATTCAGAGGAATCTCCGCAAGCAAGGTCCATGTAAATATCATGGTCGCTGTTGTTCACAGCAATGATCACAGACTTTCCATCGAGAATCCTGGCATATGCAAAATGTGTAGTCTGCAGCTCCAGCTCCTTATATTCGCCGTAACACAGCGCCGATGTATTCTGACGGATTCTGCCCAACGCGGCAATCAGTCTTGTGCAGGGATTGGTTTGTGCGGCATCCTTGTAATCTTCATAATTCAACGCAGGTCTCAAGGAATCATCCGAAGAACGCTCCTTTCTTCCCTCAATGCCAAATTCCGAGCCATAGTAAAGCGACGGAATACCCGGCAAAGTATAAAGCATGATGTGTATCGGGATAAAGTGGGCTTTATTCTTGAGCTTTGTATATATGCGTTCTACATCGTGGTTATCCACAAAGCTGTAAAGTTTAAGCCCGCCTCCCGCCATGCTGTTCACGTATTTTATCGTATGGGCAACTTCGAAATAGTTATGGTCATTATGGGCGGAATACAGCGCTTTATGAAGCATATAATTGGTTACAGAATGAAGGGTTTCATTATTTGCCCAGCGGGAATAATTGCCGTGGATAACCTCTCCCATAAGCCAAAAATCCGGCTTAACTTCATTTGCCACATGACGAAGAGCCTTCATATAATCAAAATCCAGCACATCTGCTGCATCCAGCCGTATTCCGTCAATATTAAATTCACTGACCCAGAAGCGGATCACATCACATATGTAATCCTTGACCGCCGGATTGCGCTGATTCAGCTTTGCAAGCAGATCATATCCGCCCCAATTTTCATAGGAAAAACCGTCATTGAAAGAATTGTTTCCCCAGAAATTCACATTGCAGTACCAGTCTTTGTACTGTGAATTTTCTCTATTGTGCCTGATATCCTGAAAAGCGAAAAAATCCCGTCCGGTATGATTAAACACACCGTCCAGAATAACCCGGATGCCCTGCCTATGACATTCGGCAACAAAATTTCTCAGATCCTCGTTTGTTCCCAGCCTGCTGTCTAATTTCTTGTAATCCGTCGTCTCATAGCCATGGCCCACAGATTCAAAAAGCGGACCAATGTAAATTGCATTGCAGCCGATTTCCTTAATATGGGATATCCACGGATACAGTGTGTTCAAGCGATGTACCGTATCTCCATAAGGATTCTGCTTTGGCGCTCCCGTGAGTCCCAATGGATAAATGTGATAAAATATCGCTTCGTCATACCATGCCATGCCGTATTCACCTCATAATAAATTCAAGTACTTAGTAAGCAGCGCCACCGTTTCCACATGATGGGTATGGGGGAACATATCCACAGGCTGAGCCTTGACTAGGGTATATCCCCTGTCTGCAAGCGCGCGGCAATCCCTTGCCATGGTGGCAGGATTACAGGAAACATATACTATGCGCTCAACTCCGCTGTCAGCAAGGGCATCAAGGGCAGGCCTTTCGCAGCCCTTTCGGGGCGGGTCAATTACCGCCGCATCAAGGCGCAACCCCTCCGAAACAAGTATCGGCAGCGCGGATTCCGCAGTGTCGCATATGAAGTCCGCATTGGATATTCCGTTGTTTTTGGCATTAACCTTTGCATCCGCAATAGCTGCGGGAACACATTCTATTCCTGTTACATGGCCTGCATGCTCAGCAAGCATGAGGGTTATTGTGCCTATTCCGCAATATACGTCGGCTACTCGCTCCCCGCCTTCAAGACCAAGAAACTCCAGCGCCTTGCCGTACAGTACCTCTGTCTGCACGGGATTTACCTGCAGGAAAGATGCCA
>JAZNUG010000225.1:0-1720 GCA_045592165.1 Clostridia bacterium
AGTTATAGCGGCGGCGCTGATATGCATTTTCCTGCCCATGCTGCAGCTTATGCTGTGGAGTATAGCCGAGCGGTGGTCATGGCCAAATATGCTGCCCGAAAGCTATTCCCTGAGAACCGTAAAGGAACTGCTGTTTGGCTCCGCAAAGCTGCCAAAGCTATTGCTGAGCTCCATTGCCTTAGGCCTTGCCGTTGCCATTATAAGCACTGTAATAGGGATGATGACGGCCCGAGCCACAGAGCTGTATTTCTTCCGTGGAAAAGAGCTTGTAAGCTTCGGCGCATTTCTGCCCCTGCTGATACCGGGTACGGTATTTGCAATGGGCCTTCAGATAACCCTCATACGCATGGGCCTTACGGACACCGTAGCCGGCGTGGTCATAGTTCACGTGATAACGGCTTTGCCCTACTGTATCACTATTATGACCGACGTGACCCGGGCGGTGGGCAAAGGGTATGAGGAGCAGGCCATGGTGCTGGGCGCAGGGCCATGGCGGGCGTTTTTTGAAACCAGTCTGCCTCAGCTTATGCCGGGCATACTCAGCTCCGTCAGCATGGGCTTTATACTGTCATACAGCCAGTATTTTACCACCCTTATGGTGGGAGGGGGGCGGATAAAGACCATAGCCCTTGTGCTGGTGCCGTACATACAGAGCGGCGACAGGGCGCTGTCATCGGTGTATTCGGTGGCCTTTGCGGGCTCTGCGCTGCTGGTTTTCTTTGTATTTGAGGGGATAATCCGTTCCGCACAGAAGAGAGGAGGGGTAAAGTGAAGCTTAAAACAGAAAATATTTCCGTTTCATACGATGGGGAAGAAGTGCTGAAAAACCTTTCCCTTGAGGTTGATGACGGCGAGTTCGTATCGCTCCTCGGTCCTTCGGGCTGCGGTAAAAGCACCCTCATAAAGGCTGTGGCGGGCATAGTGCCCCTCAAGGGCGGCAGGGTGATGCTGGGGGAAAGGGATATTACAAACCTGCCTGTGCATAAGCGGGAAACGGCGGTGCTGTTTCAGGATATGCGGCTGTTCCCCCATATGAATATACTTGATAACACAGCTTTTCCATTAAAGATGCAGGGCGTGCCCAAAACAGAGCGATACGCCAGAGCAAGGGAATTGCTCAAGCTCGTGCATATGTACAGCTTCGAGGGCAGACTGCCAAGCGAGCTTTCCGGCGGACAGCAGCAGCGAGCGGCCCTTGCAAGGGCGCTGGCGGCGAAGCCAAAGCTGTTGCTGTTGGATGAGCCCTTTTCCGCACTGGATGAAAACCTGCGGGAGGATATGCGAAAGCTTGTATTGGAACTCCACAGGCAGTTCAGCATGACCACTATACTTGTGACCCATGACAGGGAGGAAGCCCTTAGCCTTTCGGACAGGGTAGCGGTGATGTCCGAAGGCGGTATACTGCAGATAGACACACCTCAAAAGCTGTACAGCAGGCCAAACAGCCCCAAGGTTGCAGATTACTTCGGCAACTGTACCTATGTTGAGGGAGCGGTTCGCGGGAGCGTTTTTACCGGCGGAACAATATCGATTGACGCAGAGGTTCTGGATGGAAGATACCGTCTGCTGCTGCGGCCGGAGAACTTCCTGCCCAAAGAAGAGGGAAGCCTTGAGGTGACGGTGGAAAGCATACGCTTCAGAGGGAGCAAGTCGGATCGTAGCCATGTCGTTCTGTGAGCCAAGGAGTTGGACTTGCCTCTTGTCTTCCTAAGACCGCTTG
>JAZNUG010000226.1:0-34148 GCA_045592165.1 Clostridia bacterium
CCCACCCTATGGCGCGGGGATAGCGGCATCCGCCGCTGAGACACTTTATCAGCAGGGGCTGCTTAATGAGGGCTTTATAATCGCTCTTGAGCATGATTCCGAACTTCCGCCCCAATTATCCGATAACTTCGATATATACGACAGGCGCAGCTACGGCGAGCTTGCCGCCATATCCTTCATAAGGGGGAAAGCATGATGAAGATTGCCGTATGCACAGGCAGTTTTGACCCGGTTACCGTGGGTCATATGGATGTTTTCCGCCGCGCGGCCGGGCTGTTTGATATTGTATATGTGGCGGTGCTTGGCAATTCCTCCAAAAAGGCGGCATTCACGCCTGATGAGCGGTGTGACATGATAAATCAAGCCGCCAAAGCCGCAGGAATAACAAACCTTCAGGCAGAAGCCTACGACGGCCTTGCGGTGGATTATGCAAAGGAAAAAGGCGCCTGCGCCATAGTACGCGGCATACGAAACGAGGCGGATTTCTCTTACGAAACAGGAATGGGACTTGCAAACAGACACCTTGCAGATGAGATCGAAACGGTGTATCTTTACGCGGATCCGGCACTTTCCTTCATCAGCTCAAGCCTGATTAAGGAGCTGGCCTCATACAAAAAAGATATCGACGGGCTGGTGCCCGACGCAATAAAAAATAAAATCGCAGAAAGGTTGATTGAGCGATGAGCAATAACGTGCAGAATCTCAAGATCTACGACATTATAGAGCAGCTGGAAGATCTGGTGGAAAACAGCGCCAAGCCCAAGCTGGGCGGCAGTGCAACCAAGCGCATAGTTGACGTTGAGGAGGTTTTTGACCTGCTTGGCGATCTTAAGACCACCATTCCCGAAGATATACGCCGTGCCAACAGCATGATGATAGAGGCACAGAACACTATCGAGGATGCTCAGGAAACCGCAAGGGATACCATCGAGGATGCCAACAACAAGGCTGACGCTATCATTGCAGAGGCTCAGAGCAAGGCAAATCTCGTACTGGAAAAGGCCCGCGAGGAATACGAGCGCCTTATCGCCGAGGATGAAATCTATCAGGAAGCCCAGAAGAGGGCCCAGCTCCTTGCTGCAAAGGCAGAATACAATGCAAACGAAGTATTCGAAAGCGCAAAGACCTACGCCGATGATATTCTGGCAGATCTTGACCGTTTCCTTGGCGAATACAAGAATCTTGTAGGCGTAAACCGCAATGACCTTGGCGCAAGGGCCCGCACTGCTACTCCCATTCAGCCCATTCAGATTCCTGTATCTCAGCCTTCTGTTGCTCAGACCATTGCCCATCAGTCTGTAATTCAGCAGGTTGCAGCTCAGCAGGCTGTAGCTGCCGAGCCGGTTCGTCAGGTTGTTTCTCCCCGTCCTGCCGCTGATGTTGCTCCCCGCAATTCCGTAAGGGATGCAGGCCGCGCAAAGCGCAGACCCGAACCTGTAGAAGATTTCGACGATGATGACGATGACGATTTTGACGACGATGATGATGACGATGATGATGATCGCGGCTTCCTCTTCGGTCTGTTCAAGAAGCGCAACGATTACGATGACGACGACTTCTATGATGATGACGACGATTTTGAAGACTAATATCTGACATAAGCCAAAGGGCCCGCAGAGAATGACTGCGGGCTCTTTTGTATGGCCTTGCTTCAATTCAGCATATGGTAGATTTATAATCGGGCATATGATATACTTTCCTGAAAGCAGATATAAACCGACATATTTTACGGCCCGGCAGGATCATAGTTTAAACAGCAGTTTCAGTAGACTTTTATAGCGGAGACCATGATAAAATGAGCAATATCATCAACATCTTTATAGATAATTTATTCGGTTTTGACTGGATAATTCTCATGATGGCGGCAGCTAATCTTGCGGTATATATTCTTACCCGTTCAGAGGTGGATAAGATATACGGCCATTTCAATATGCAGGATTATATGACAAACCTCAATGATGAGGCGAAGGCTGCAATAAAGCAAACCACCAAGGCAGAAAATGAAAAGCTTACTGCCAAGGAGCTTTTGCTGTATCGGGAAAAGATGAACAAGCGCTATGCCCTTTATTCAAACCTTACTACCATGTTCCCGCTTATGGGTATGCTGGGTACGGTAGTATCTCTTATTCCCATGGTTAATTCCATCGGCACGGAATCTGCAGGGCTGTTTTTTGCCGCCCTTACCTCAACCTTCTGGGGAATAGTTTTTGCTCTTGTATTCAAGCTTCTGGATGCCTCTGTATCCTATAAAATCGAAGATAACGAAAAGCACATGGAATACATGCTGAATCCCAACAGGAAAAAGGTATAGAGGGCTTCGCCATGAAAAAGAGGGAGCTTATACTGGATTTTACATCCTTGCTGGATGTTATGCTTATTCTCCTTTTTATCGTTATAGCCAATATGAATCAGGTGTCTCTTGCGGCAGGGGATGAGCTTAATGCAAAGCTTGCTCAGGCGGATGTCCAGATACAGCAGCTTGGCGATGAACGGGAGCGGCTGCTTGCAGAGCTGGAAGGACTGCAGATCAATCAGCAGGAATATGAAGCGGTGGTGTCAGAGCTTCAGCAGATGGAGCAAAGCTATGCCGCCTTGCAGGATGAATATGACCATCTGAAAATAACCACAAACTACGACGAGGACGATATTTCGGTATATCAGGCGGCCATAGAAAGAATAACGCGGGCAGTGCTGATGTGCGATACCTCCCGGAATCCCGATACCGGCAACACCGAGGTGAAGATAGATATATACCTTGACGGAGAGGGAGATGGCAGGCAGTCCCATATGGGCTCGGTTGTGATAGTGCATGATTTCAGCCTGTCGGCACAGGACCGTGAAAGGCTGATTGCTGATCAGGTGGTGGATATGACAAAGGCGCTGTCTGAAGTCCTGAGGGATGATAACAACAAGATGGCATGGTTTTCCATACAATATCACTATGATGACAAAAAATTTGCCAATTCAGACCTGGAGATCATCTATAAGGCGCTGGACAATCTGGAACATAGCTTTGGCATATCCTGCTATGGCGAAGAAATGAAGATATACTGATACATCATAAGGAGGCTTTTATCATGGAAAAGAAAAAGCGTGGCGGAACTGTTGGTTTGGTTGCTGCAGCAGGTGCAGTACTTCTGCTTGCGGGCGGTGTTGGCGGTGGAGGTTTAGGCTTTGGGGCCGGTGATGCACTTCCCGCTGCAAGCGATCAGGTAATTGAGCAGAGCGGGGATGCCGTGAAGGAAGAAGCGGCTGCATCTACCGTTACCATCGAGGTGAAGGAGGATGAATACATCGTGGACGGCACTCCTATGAAGCTTTCTGAGATAGACGGGTTGATTCATCAGGTGGATATGTATCAGGCTTCCTTTGTGTTGGTGGATAACTATGCTTCCGCCAAGGCGTGGGATGAAGTGGTGGGCTTGCTTTCAAGCCATGGTATAAGCGTTGTTGAGCAGTAAAATAAGCTTAAAGCATATAAGCAAAGCGGCAGATTTTATTCTGCCGCTTTTTGCGTATGGGTTTCAAAGAATTTTCTATGTCGGGCGGCGGCGCCGATAAGCATTACCGCTGCCATAGCTGTTGCAGATACTCCTGCCGCCTGCAAAAATGACAGAGTGTTTGCCGCAAGTTCGGGGCCGGATATGACGTTGTATACGGCACAGGCAGAGGGGAAAAGGGGAGTGATAAGCCAGGCAATACCTGCGGCGATGCTGCCCTGAATAAGCTTGGTTTGAAAATACGTTCCGGCATTGAGTCTGCAGAATGTGAGCGACTGGGCGAATATGCATATCCCGCCAAAGGAAAACAGAAATGCGGATACTGCGGCCAAAATTCGGGGAGGGGGACTTAGCTTTGCAAGCTCGGAGCAGCCGCTTGTCATTTCAAAGATGCCGGACAGGACGGCGCCGGCTATTCCGGCAGGCAATGGTATTGTTTCTTTCAATACGGTGAAAATCGACGTAAAGAATATGAGCGCGCCGCATATATTCAGCATGGAGGTCATTCCTTTGGCTATGCCCTCGCCGATGAGCTTAAGCGGTGCAATATCGGCTTTATTTTGCGAAGGTGCAGTATGCCTTGGCGGAAAAATGAGCAGCATTATCATCGCCCCTGTAAACTGTGCCGTCAGTATGGGGAAAGCCAGCTTTGGTGCACCCAGCATTCCGCTACAGAAGGAAGAATAAATAAACATGGGGCTGACGGTGTTGAGTATTGCAGCGGTGCGGCTGTCGGGATGCTCCTGAGAGGATAGCAATCTTGCTCCGGAAGGTGCGCCGGAGAAGAGGGAGAGAACTATAAGGGCGGTTTTTTCAAGCTTTGTGGGAACGCCTGTATTCTGCATTACGTGGGCGCATACAAAAAAAGGCAGCAGTGCAGGCAGCAGCGCATCCCGCCAAATATAAAAGCCCTGCAAACCCGCCGATACTGCAGAGGGGCTGTAAACGAACAGCAGGCAGCAGGCGAATATACAGGACAGATATATTGATATTTTTTTCATTTTTCACCTCCGGCATTACCCTAATGTATATGCCGGAGGATTTTGTTTAAATTATCAGCAGAGGCTGGGAAAAGTCAAATTTTGCCTGTGTGGGAAGCGGGGCTGCCATGGCGGCGATGTCGGAGGACAGCATGTCAGCTTCCAACATATGTCGCTGGGATTCATTGAGCTGCTCCGCATCTGCGAAGCGTGTAACTATCGGAAGCGTGGCTTTTTCCTTCATTTGGGACAGCAGATGCAGGGCGTCTTTGCGTACGCCCAGCACCCGAATATACAGTCCGTCCAGCTTATCCATAGGGTTCGAGTTCATTCCGAGGAGGGCGCACATGCATATGCGCTTCAGGCGGGCCATGGTGTAGCGGCGGCTCTTTACCTGCTCAAGTACGGAAATAATATCTCCGTGCTGCCTGCAGGCGGAATGAAGCAGGTTTTCCAGACCCTCGCCCACATCCGGCAGGGCGGCAAGCTGCTGCTTTGTCATGCGCCTGAGGGCGAATACCGTTTCGCGGGAAAGATTGTCAAGCGTTCGAGGGGCAAGTTCAGACTGTATCGCGTCGTTAATTCCTGCGAGAATACCTGCGGGAAGCAGAGCATCATGGCTGATTCCGATATTATGAGTAAGGCACTTCCGTATTGCGGATGCGCTGGCAATATTGTCGATAAATTCCGGGCTGTCGTGGCCGGGGCCGGTGCGGGGAACTGCTAAGGGCTGTATGACGGAGCCAAAGGTGTTCAGTGCGCGGATGTACTCGATGCCCAGTATGTCGTTGGGGGAGGAGAGCAGGCTGTTTTCTCCCATATGCTGCTGCCATGCTCTGGCTCTGGCGTCGGGGTAGGAAAGACCGCCGTCAAGGTTTGCCCTGATAAGCTGTTTCAGTTCATCGGATTCGTCATCTGCCATGCGGGCGGCATTTTTTAGGGCAGGGGTATTGCCGCTTTCGCTGCCGAAGGCAAGGTGGTCCACTATGCCTGTGCCGTGAAGTATCCCGACTCCGCCTGAGGCAAATGCCTGGGCGCTGGCAAGGGAAAAGACGGCGGGCAGCAGAAGCACCATGTCTGCTCCGTTTTCAAGCGCCCATTTTGCTCTAAGGTGCTTGTCAAACATGGCAGGCTCGCCCCGCTGAACAAAATCTCCGCTCATTACAACAATGGCACGGTCAGCGCCCGAAAGCTTCTTTGCGGCCTTCAGGTGATATTCATGCCCGTTGTGGAAGGGATTGTATTCGGCTATGATTCCAACGTTGCTCATGGCTATATTATACACCACCGCTGCCGCTTTATGGAAGAAGGGAAGATGCTGTGCATTTCAATGGAAAAATTTCGCAGAACAGGGTATTTTTGTGCCTTTGCGCTGTTGCATTTTGCAAACATATGCTATAATACAAAAGTTAAGGTATGTACTCGATCAAATCACATACATGCATTCTGAAAGGAGACAACCCATGTCCATCATCGACACCATCAAAGCAAAAGCCAAGGCTGACCTGAAGCACATCGTACTTCCCGAGGGCAGCGAAGAGCGTACCGTACAGGCCGCCCGCCTCATTACCGATCAGGGCATCGCAAAGGTAACCCTCATTGGCAATATTGATGAGATCAAGGCCACCGCCGCAAAGTTCAACGTATCCGTTGACGATGTTGCTATGATTGATCCCGCTCAGTCCGAACTTTATCCTGCATACTGCGAGAAGTTCGCAGAAATGCGCGCCAAGAAGGGCGTTACCCTTGAGCAGGCCCAGAAGACCATGCTGGATCCTCTCTTCTTTGCCGCTATGATGGTATACGATGACAAGGCAGACGGCTTTGTTTCCGGTGCAATAAACACCACCGGCAACACCCTGCGTCCCGGCCTTCAGATAATCAAGACCGCCAAGGGTGTGTCCACCGTTTCCAGCTGCTTCATCATGGAAATCCCCAACAAGGCCTACGGTGATGACGGCGTAATGGTATTTGGCGATTGCGCTGTAAATATCGACCCCAATGCTGAGCAGCTGGCAGCCATCGCTATCGGTTCCGCTCAGACCGCCAAGGCTCTCTGCGGCATGGATCCCCGCGTAGCAATGCTTTCCTTCTCCACCAAGGGCAGCGCAAAGCACGAAAACGTAGACAAGGTAGCCGAGGCAACCCGCCTTGTAAAGGAACTGGCTCCCGAGCTGAATGTGGACGGCGAGCTGCAGGCTGATGCTGCGCTGGTAGAAAAGGTTGGCCAGCTTAAGAGCCCCGGCAGCCCTGTTGCCGGCAAGGCAAACGTTCTGGTATTCCCCGACCTGCAGGCGGGCAACATAGGTTATAAGCTTGTTCAGCGTCTTGCAGGCGCCGAAGCCATCGGCCCCATCTGCCAGGGTTTTGCAAAGCCCATCAACGACCTGTCCCGCGGCTGCAGCGTAGAGGATATCGTATCCGTAGTTGCCATTACTGCCGTACAGGCACAGAACATGTAATAATCATCGGAGGATAAAATTACAATGAAGATTCTCGTTATCAACGCAGGCAGTTCTTCCCTTAAGTATCAGCTCATGGATTCCGAGAGCGGTTATGTTATCGCCAAGGGTCTGTGCGAGCGTATCGGCATTGACGGCGCAATGACCTATAAGCCCACCGGCAGGGAGCCCGTTAAGTTCAACGATGCCCTCAAGGATCATACCGATGCCATCAAGCTGGTAATCAACACCCTTACCGATGCTGAGATTGGCGTTGTAAAGAGCATGGATGAGATCGATGCTGTTGGTCACCGCCTGGTACACGGCGGCGAAAAGTTCGCCAAGTCCGTTGTCATCACCGAGGAAGTAATTCAGACCGTTGAGAGCCTGAACAGCCTTGCTCCCCTCCATAATCCCGCAAATCTCATGGGCGTACGTGCCTGCATGGAGATCATGCCCAACGTTCCCATGGTAGCCGTATTTGATACCGCTTTCCATCAGACCATGCCCCGCGAGGCATTCCTTTATGGCCTTCCCTACGAAGCCTATACCGATCACATGGTACGCCGCTACGGCTTCCACGGCACTTCCCATCTCTATGTTTCACGCAAGGCCATCGAGATGCTGGGCATGCCCGCTGAAGAGACCAAGGTTGTAACCTGCCATCTGGGCAACGGTTCTTCCATCAGCGCTGTAAAGGGCGGCAAGAGTGTTGATACCTCCATGGGTCTCACTCCCCTTGAAGGCGTTCCCATGGGTACCCGCTGCGGCAGCATTGACCCCGCCATCGTGACCTACCTGATGGATAAGCTGGGCCTTGATGCGAAGGGTATTGACAATTACATGAACAAGAAGAGCGGCGTTATGGGCATTTCCGGCGTATCTTCCGACTTCCGCGATATTACCGCTGCAGCAGCAGAGGGCAATGACCGCGCAAAGGCAGCCCTTGAGTGCTTCGCATATCATGTAAAGAAGTATATCGGTGCATACTCCGCAGCTATGGGAGGAGTTGATGCCATCGTATTTACCGCAGGCGTTGGCGAGAACCATCGTCTCCTGCGCGAAATGATCCTTACCGGCCTTGATTACCTTGGCGTGGATGTGGACTTTGAGTACAACATGAGCTGCCCCGGCGGCCAGGATGTTGAGCTCACCAAGCCCGGCAGCAAGGTAAAGGTATACGTTATCCCCACCGATGAAGAGATGGTCATCGCACAGGATACCGCAAGGCTTTCCGCAAAATAATATAGTTGACAAATTAACGCCTTACAGCTAAAATAGTGAAGGTGTGCTTTCGAAAGGAAGAATTATGAAGTTAAACGTGGCACAGGAGCTCAAACAGCCCGGCAGGGTTGGCAGGAGCCATATGGAAGAAGACCTTGGACATCAGGAATATCTGGGTCGGGTATTGAACTTTGCTTCTCCGCTGGCCATAGATGCCGAGTATATATACGACGGCGAAGGCTTCAACCTTCGGGGTACTATTACCACCAGGCTGAATTCCGAATGTGCCCTCTGCGGCAAGCCTTTTACCGAGCCCCTCTCCTTCGATTTTGACGAGCGTTTCGTCAGGGAGCCGGGTGAGGATGAAGAATGCTACGCCTACAGCGGCGAAACATTGGAAATTGGCCAAATGGTCCTGGATAACCTCTTTCTGAACCTGCCTGTTTACAGCAAGTGCAGTGAGGATTGCAAAGGACTTTGCCCGGTTTGCGGGTGCGATTTGAACACAGTGCAGTGTTCCTGCGTGCAGGAGGATATCAAGGATAATCCCTTTGCGGCCCTGGAACAGCTGTTGTATCACGATAAGGAGGTGTAACCATGGCAGTCCCTAAGAGAAAAACGTCTAAGGCAAGGCGCGACCAGCGCAGAGCAAACTGGAAGTTGACCGTTCCCGGTATCGTGGAATGTCCGCAGTGCCATGAGCCCAAGCTGGCTCATCGTGTATGCAAGAAGTGCGGCTATTACGACGGCAAGCAGGCCATCGCAGTTGAAAGCAAGTAATTTCACGAATTTATAACTTTGGGGGCTCATCAGAGCCCCTTTTGTTTTTCTTCAAAATATTGTATAATTAGCCATATCACAGATATGGGAGATCAGCATGAAAATAGCAGTTGACGCATTCGGCGGAGATAACGCACCAAAAGCAGTAGTGGAAGGCTGTGTTGCCGCCCTTAAAACTTACAGCGATATTACCATCGCTCTCTGCGGCGATGAGGAAAGCATAAAAAATGAACTTTCTGCCTTCAGCTATGACAGCTCCCGGGTGGAGATTCATCATGCGCCCGAGGTGATCGGCTGCGATGAACAGCCCGCCTTTGCAATACGCCGCAAGAAGAATTCCTCCCTTGTAAAGGCTATGGAGCTGGTGAGGGACAAGGAAGCCGAGTGCGTTCTGTCCGCAGGAAGCACAGGAGCAGTTCTTGCAGGCGCAACCTTTATCGTCCGCCGCATAGAGGGCGTAAAGCGCCCTGCGCTGGGCGTGGTTTTCCCTGCAGAAAAGGGCTGTGTGCTTATAATGGACTGCGGCGCGAATGTTGACTGCAAGCCCTCTTACCTTATGCAGTTTGCTGTTATGGCTTCTGCTTATATGAAGGACGTAATGGGCGTTGAAAATCCCAGAATCGGCCTGCTGAATAACGGCGCGGAGGCGGAAAAGGGCAACGAACTTACCAAGGCCGCATATAAATTACTGGAAGAGGCACCCATCAACTTTGCCGGCAACTGCGAGGCAAGGGAAATACTCAGCGGTCAGTTTGATGCCATTGTCTGCGACGGTTTTGCAGGCAATATCGTATTGAAATATACCGAGGGTCTTTCTTCCACCCTTATCTCCATGCTCAAGGGTGAGCTGATGGCAGATACACGCAGCAAGATAGGCGCCCTGTTTGCAAAGCCGGCCTTCAGGCGGTTCAAGAAGATAATGGACTATACTGAATACGGCGGAGCTCCTCTGCTGGGTATAGACGGCGGCGTGGTAAAGGCACACGGCAGTTCCAATGCCAAGGCATTTACTGCGGCGGTAGGTCAGGCAAGACGGTTTGCCCTGGGCGGAATAAATGATTCCATTCGCGGTGCGATAGCCCAGTTGCCTGATATACAGGATTGACATCATTGCAATATAAAGCTAAACTATATAAAAACCTTTAAGTATTTATTAATGGGTTATATAGGTATTGAAAGGCGGTATATATAATGGATTTCGAAAAGATTTGTGCAATGCTTTCCAAACAGATGGATGTTCCTGCAGATCAGATTACCATGGAAACCAGGCTGGTTGAAGACCTTAAGGCTGATTCTCTGGACGTGGTTGAACTGATTATGGACATCGAGCAGGAATACGGCATTCAGGTTCCCGAAGAGGATCTGCCCAACGTACATACCGTAGGCGATATTCTCAATTTCCTCGGCAAATAACATCATCAAAAAGTACCCGCATCTTGTGGATGCGGGTATTTTGATATGGAGGCATATATACATGGAATTTGCAAGGCTGCGCAGTTTGGAAGAGCTTCAGAGTGTGCTGGGTTATACATTTAATGATATAACAGTGCTGGATACTGCCCTTACCCATACTTCATATGTAAAGGGAGACGGCAACGGCAGCGAGCATAATGAGCGGCTGGAATTTCTGGGCGATGCGGTACTGGAGCTGTGCGTAAGCGAAAAACTTTATAAGGAATACGCAAACCTGAACGAGGGAGTTATGACTCGGGTCAGGGCGCTTTGCGTGTGCGAGGGCGCACTGCACAGGGCGGCAAACAAGCTGGGTCTTGGAAAATATCTGCTGCTGAGCCACGGCGAGGAACATTCCGGCGGCAGGGAAAAGCCTTCTATCCTCGCGGATGCTGTGGAAGCGGTAATCGGCGCGGTGTTTTTGGACGGCGGAATTACCCCGGCAAAGGAACTGGTGCTTCGGGTAACCGAGGGCAGCATAGAACAGGCAGTGCAGAGCGTTAATACCAAGGATTATAAAACCATGCTGCAGGAATATGTCCAGAAGAAGCATCTGGGCAATGTTACATATGACCTTGTGGGCACATCCGGTCCCGACCATATGCGTACATTTACCCTGCAGGCGGTAATCGCAGGGGAGAAAAAGGGCATAGGTTCCGGACAGAGCAAGCAGGAGGCAGGCCAGCGGGCCGCAAAGGCTACGCTAGAGGAACTGGGGCTTGTGTGATTTGCGCCTTAGGGTAACCAACATAATCCGAACCCGCCCAAAGTGGTGTAATTGGCGAGCTACTGCGTTGCCGTCGTTTGAAATAGCACCACTATTCCTGCACTCCGTCGCCTTGAATCTCATCCAATTACACCGCTTTTGGTCCTTTGGAGTTTTAACGGCCATAGGGCATGGCAGAGCAAGGAAGAACGAGGGAAGAATACTGGTTGTCTTCTGACCGAGGATGACGCAGCTATGGCGTGTCATATGGCCGCTAAAACCGCGGTTCGGATTATATTGTTTACCCTTAAGCTGTTTTGTGATAAAATTAATATGAAGTAATATGGCTCAGAGGATAAATTAATTGCGACTTACAAAGATAGAGATCAACGGCTTTAAATCCTTCGCCAAAAAGACGGAGATACAGGTCGAAAAAGGAATAACTGCCATAATTGGCCCAAACGGCAGCGGCAAGAGTAACATCGCCGACGCCGTTCGCTGGGTTTTGGGCGAACAAAGCGCAAGGGTGCTGCGCGGCAATAAGATGGAGGACGTTATATTCAACGGTACCGAGCAGCGTAAGCCTCAGTCATTCTGCGAGGTTACCCTTACTCTGGATAACTCCGACGGACGACTGCCCACTGACTATGCGGAGGTCAGCGTTACCCGCCGTGTATACCGCTCAGGCGAAAGCGAATACCTTATCAATCGCACCCAGTGCAGGCTCAAGGATATCAGCGAACTGTTCCGCGATACCGGCATAGGCAAGGAAGGCTATTCCATAATCGGTCAGGGCAGGGTAGAGGAAATACTCTCCAACAAGTCCAATGACCGCCGCAATGCCTTTGAAGAGGCGGCGGGCGTAATGAAATATCGCGTCCGTAAGGAAGAGGCGGAGCGCAAGCTGGACAACACCCGCAAAAACCTGGTTCGTCTTAACGATATACTGGAAGAGCTGGAGCGTCAGATAGGCCCCCTTGAGGAGCAGAGTGTAGCTGCCCGTGAGTTCCTCAAACTGAGAGACGAACTGAAAGAGATAGAGATAAACGTATTCCTCTATCAGTATGACAGGCTGAATGAGCGCATAAAGACCCTCAGCGACAGCCTCAGCGAATATGAAGCCCAGATAAAGAGCGCTTCTGCAACGGAAGCTTCCGTTGCGGCAGACTGTGTGGTGGAGGAAGAAAAGGAGCGCTGGCTCAGTGTTGCCATAGGAGAGACACAGTCAAAACTGCTGAACGCCACACAGGACGTGGAAAACCGCATCGGCGAAGCAAAGCTTGCCCGCGAGCGCATGGAAAACCTTGCAAAGGAGCGTGAACGCCTTGAAACCGAGATACGTTCAAGCTCACAGCGCTATGAGGAGCTTCGTGCAGAGCTTGCCGGTATAGTTGAGCGCAGCCGAGATTCCATTGAAAAACGGGACGGCGGTGCGGCTGAGCTTGCGGAAATAGAAGCAAAGCTCCGGGAACTTGAGCAGAGCATATCCGATAAAGAAGAAACGCAGGAGCGGCAGAAGCAGAGCATGATTGAGGCCATGAACCGCCTCTCTGATGCTAAGAGTCGCATTTCCCGCCTTGAAGCCATAAAGACTACTCTGCTTGAACGTATTGATGACATCAAGCTGCGTCAGCGGGATATTCAGGCAGAGGGAGATAAACTTTCCAGGGAATATGATGAAGTTTACGGCGGCTTTGCCGTAATAAAAGCGGAATATGACAGCCGTGCCCGGAAGCGGGCAGAGGCAGTATCCCATCTTAATGAACTGAATATGCGCCTCAGGCAGTCCCATGAGGATGTGCGCCGCATGGAACAGCAGATTGAGGCAGAGTCCTCCCGCATAAAGGTGCTTCAGGAGATGAAGCGGGCATATGAGGGCTATTACTCCAGCGTACGCAATCTTCTCAGAGATGCCGCCCGGGATACCAATCTGGGCCGCTGCATAGAGGGTGTCGTTGCGGAGCTGATTCGTGTTCCTCAGGAATACGAAAGCGCAATTGAGATGACCCTTGGCTCTGCATTGCAGAACATCGTTACTCCCACTGAAAACGAAGGCAAGAGGGTAATAGAATATCTCCGTTCCAGGCAGTACGGCAGGGCTACTATGCTGCCCGTATCCGCCATGCGCTCAAGGCTGCTCACTTCCGAGGAAAAGGCCATGTGCAATGTGGATGGATTTATAGGCATAGCCTCTGATCTGGTGGGCTTTGATGAGCGCTACAGGGGAATATTTGAAAACCTTCTGGGCAGAACTGTAATAGTAAAGGATCTGGATGCAGGCATAGCCATAAACAAGCGTGCCCGTTCATCTTTCCGTATTGCCACCCTCAAAGGGGATATCATCAATCCCGGCGGCAGCATGACCGGCGGAAGCGTGCAGAAGCGGGAATTCAGCCTTATCGGCCGCGAGCGCGAAATAGAGGTGCTGAATGCATCCGTAAAGGAAAAGCAGGCGGCTCTTGAGCGCAGCGTTGTGGAAAGGCAGCGCATGGAGCAGGATATTGAGCAGGCAAACCTTATGGTTGAACAGCTCAGCCGCGAACTCCACGAAAAGGATATAGAAATGGCCACCCACCGGGAAAAGGTGGATGTTGTGCTCAAATACGTTGAGGACAACAAGGCTGATATGGACCGCTCCAATATGGAGCTTTCCCAGATTCAGGATAATATCGACAACATTGATCAGCAGTGCGCCGAGGCAGACGTAGATCGCAGCCAGTTGGAGCAGGGCAATGTTGCAAGCCAGGAAGATGTCAAAAAGCTGCAGGAGGAGATCATTGCCCTTCGCGCAGAGCAATCGGCTGTAAACCAGGCATTTACCGAGCGGCGCGTGGCAATGATGGCGCTGGAAAAGGAATATGCCGCAGCACAGAGCGAGATAAAGCGTCTTGAGCGGGAAACCTCACAGCTGCAGGAGTCCATGGGCAAGGCAAAGGCCGCCGTAGAGGAGGGCCTTCGCAGGTTTATGGAGCTGCAGGAGCAGGCAGGTTCCCTGGATGATAACATCAGCGCTGAGCGCAAGGATGTGGATAAACTTACCGACCAGCTCAGAACCATGGAAGAAGAGCGGGCAAAGCACCTTGCGGATATAGACGATATGCGAGAGCGCAGGGAAACTATTGCCGCAGAGCTTGCAGAGACCCGTGAGCGCAGCCACAGGGCGGAGCTTAATCTGAACAAGGCTCAGCTGGAACTGCAGAATATGCAGGACCGCATCTGGAATGACTACGAGCTCACCTACGAAAATGCACAGCCCATGCGCAGGCAGATTGCCATTACAGCGGCCCATCTCAGGGTGGATGAACTCCGCTCTGCAATCAAGGCATTGGGCGATGTAAATGTATCCTCCATTGAGGATTACCGCACGGTAAAAGAGCGCTTTGACGGGCTGAATACCCAGTATGACGACCTTACCAAGGCGGAAGCGGACCTGCAGATACTCATAGCAGACCTTGTTTCCACCATGGAAGAGGAATTCCGCCGTCAGTTCACCCTGATTCAGCAGAACTTCTCCGAGGTATTCGTGGAGCTGTTCGGCGGAGGCAGGGCAGAGCTTGTGCTGTCGGATAAGGATGACATACTCAATTGCGATATAGATATAATTGCCCAGCCTCCCGGAAAGAAGCTGCAGCTGCTGTCGCTGCTGTCCGGCGGCGAGCGTGCACTTACAGCAATAGCCTTGCTATTTGCAATACTCAAGCTCAAGCCCACTGCCTTCTGCATACTGGATGAGATTGAGTCTGCACTGGATGAGGCAAATGTTACAAACTTTGCTGAGTATGTGCGCAATTACTCCGACGATACCCAGTTTATTCTCATCACCCATCGCCGCGGCAGTATGGCGGTATGTGATTCCCTCTACGGCGTTGCCATGGAGGAAAAGGGCGTATCCAAGGTGGTATCCGCCCGCTTTACCGAAAACCCATAAGGAGACAGCATGGCAGGATTTTTTGACAGGCTCAGACAGGGCCTTTCCCGTACAGGCAGCGGCCTTTCCGCTATATTTCAGGGGGATGGAATAAACGAAGACTTTTATGAGGAACTGGAAGAAGCCCTCATAATGGCAGACGTGGGCATGGACACCACGGAAAAGCTGCTGGACAGCCTGAGGGAAGCCGTGGCCGAAAACAAGCTCAAGGAACGTGCGGAGGCAAGGGAAAAACTTATTGAGATACTTGCTGATTTCATGCGGCCGGAGAATGGTTTCCTTGAAAATGCAGACAAGGCTGTAATTATGATAGTGGGCGTAAACGGCGTGGGCAAAACCACCTCAATAGGAAAAATCGCCGCCTACTACAAGGCTAAGGGTAAGGATGTTATGATGGCGGCGGCGGATACCTTCCGCGCGGCGGCAGCAGAGCAGCTTACCGTTTGGGCAGAAAGAGCAGGTACTCCCATCGTAAAGCATGGCGAGGGTGCTGACCCTGCAGCTGTGGTGTTTGATGCAACCGCATCATTCAAGGCGCGCAATAGGGACATTCTTCTTTGCGATACCGCAGGCAGGCTTCATAATAAGAAAAACCTTATGAATGAGCTTGAGAAGATGCGCCGGGTAATAGACCGGGAACTCCCCGGCATACCTGTAGAAGCCCTTATGGTGCTGGATGCAACCACCGGCCAGAATGCCATTGCTCAGGCAAGGGCGTTCGGCGAGTCCGCCGGCCTTACCGGTATAATTCTCACCAAGCTGGATGGCACTGCCAAGGGCGGCGTTGCTGTGGCTGTGAAGGAAGAATTGAATATTCCTGTGCGCTTTGTTGGCGTGGGCGAGGGAATAGAGGATATGCATCCCTTTGACCCTGAAGACTACGCAAAGGCGCTGTTGGGATAATAAAAGCAGCATCGCGGGGATGGAGTGTTCCATCCCTGTTTTTTTAGCAAATATATTGTCTTGTTTTGCGAAAAGCCTTGACACTCGGGGGAAAAACTGTATAATAGAACAGGTGTAAAGCAAAAGTGCTTTACAGCCTGCAAAAAAGGCGGTGTTCCTCACTTATGGAAAAGCATATACGGCTTGGAATATTACTGGACTGCTACGGTCCCCTTCTTACGGAAAGACAGCGTTCATTGCTGGATCAGTCCGTAAATGAGGATTGCTCCCTTTCCGAGATTGCCGAGCGGGAGGGTATATCCCGTCAGGGCGTACGGGATGCGGTTGCCAGGGCATCCGAGCAGCTGGAGGAATACGAAGCAAAGCTGGGGCTTATGGCGCGGCGCGAGGCAATGCGTTCAGAGCTTCAAAAGCTGAGGCGGGCTGCAGAGAGTGGGGATATCCCCGACGATATCATTAAGCGGCTGACGGAGATATGCGACGATGGCGTTTGAAGGCCTTTCCACAAAACTTCAGAACGTATTTAAAAAGCTGTCCGGCCGTGGCAAGCTTTCCGAAAAGGAAGTAAAGGAAGCCATGCGCGAGGTCAAGCTTGCTCTGCTTGAGGCCGACGTAAGCTTTACCGTAGTAAAAAAATTCATTAATTCCGTTACCGAGCGGGCTGTTGGTGCTGAGGTATTAGAAAGCCTTACCCCCGGTCAGCAGGTAATAAAAATAGTAAACGACGAGCTGACAACCCTTATGGGTGGAACAAACGCCAAACTGGAGTTCGGTTCAAAGAATCCCTCCGTGGTGCTGCTGGCTGGCCTTCAGGGCGCCGGCAAAACCACCATGGCAGGCAAGCTGGGCACCTACTGCAAAAAGCATTTCGGCAAATCTCCGCTGCTTGTAGCCTGCGATGTTTACAGGCCTGCTGCCATAAAGCAGCTGCAGGTTGTGGGCGAAAAACTTGATATCCCCGTATTTGAGCGGGGCACACAGAATCCTGTTGAAACCGCAAAGGAAGCCATTGAGTTTGCAAGGCGCAATATGCGGGATCTGGTAATCGTGGATACCGCAGGCCGTCTTCATATCGATGAAGATATGATGCAGGAGATACAGGCTGTAAGGGATGTTGCAGACCCTGCCGAAATATTGCTTGTTATTGACTCCATGACAGGTCAGGATGCGGTAAACGCCGCCAAGGCCTTCAACGATACTCTTGAGCTTACCGGCGTGATAATCACCAAGCTGGACGGCGATACGAGGGGCGGCGCGGCTCTTTCCGTAAGGGAAGTTACCGGCAAACCCATCAAGTTCTGCGGCAACGGCGAAAAGCTTACCGATATCGAACCTTTCCATCCCGACCGCATGGCCAGCCGAATTCTTGGCATGGGGGATGTAATGACCCTCATCGAAAAGGCTCAGGAAAGCTTTGATGCCAAAAAGGCAGAGGAACTTGCAAAGAAGATTAAGACAAACGAGTTCACTCTGGAAGACTTTATGGCTCAGATGGAGCAGATGCAGAGCATGGATATGGGAAGCATGCTTTCCATGGTTCCGGGCATGGATGCCAGTAAGCTGGGAGACGTTCAGATAGACGAAAAGCAGCTTAAGAAAACCCTGGCCATCATTAAGTCCATGACACCCAAAGAGAGGGCAAAGCCGGAACTGCTCAACGCAAGCCGCCGCAGGCGCATAGCCGCAGGCAGCGGAAACACGGTTCAGGAAGTAAACCGCCTGCTTAATCAGTTCGAATCTTCCCGCAAGCTGATGAAGCAGCTGAGTTCCGGAAAGTTCGGCAAAAGAGGAAAGATGCGTTTTCCATTCGGCTTCTAAGCCGGGATACCGCTTTCGATAAATTAAAATAATTATTATATAATCTGGAGGAAATTAATCATGTTGAAGATCAGGCTTCGCCGCATGGGCGCCAAGAAGGCTCCTTTCTATCGTATCGTTGTTGCAGATTCCCGCGCTCCCCGTGACGGCGCATTCGTAGAGGAAATCGGTTACTACAACCCCACCGCTCAGCCCGCCGAGCTGCATGTTGACAACGAGAAGGCTGCCCAGTGGGTAAAGAACGGCGCACAGCCCACCGAGACCGTTCGCAGCCTGCTGAAGAAGTCCGGCGCCATCCAGTAAAGGCTTCGGATTCAGCGAGGGACGCTATGGGTGAATTGGTAAAGTACATCGCCATGAACCTCGTGGATAAGCCCGAGGAGGTCAAGGTCCAGGTAAAGGAAGGCGAAAATTCCACCATAATCGAGCTTACCGTAGCTCCGGAAGACATGGGCAAGGTAATAGGCAAGCAGGGCCGCATCGCTAAAGCGATCAGGACTGTTGTAAAAGCCGCGTCCGTCAAGGAAAATAAAAAGTATGTGGTAGAGATTATCTAATCTCACCGATGACAAAAAAGTGGGCAAAACCACTTTTTTGCGTAGAAGGAGAATTATTATGGACTATCTTCGCATAGCCCTCATCGCCCGGCCCCACGGTGTGCAGGGCGCAGTAAAGCTGCTGCCCCTTTCTGAGGATATAAACCGCTATCATGGCCTTAAGCAGGCATATCTGGAGCGCAATGGCAAATATGAGCCCATTACCCTTTCAGATGTGGGGGTTCAGCCGGATGCCGTATATGCAAAGCTTTCCTGCTGCCCAGACAGAAACACCGCAGAAACCCTTCGCAATCTTTATATCTGTGTGGACAGGGCAAACGCCATAAAGCTGCCGGAGGGAAGATACTTCATATCCGATCTTATCGGATGCGAAGTAAAGGACACCGACGGCAATGTACACGGCAAACTTACCGATGTGCTGGAAACCGGCGCAAACGACGTATACGTCATCAAGGGAGAAAAGACCCTTATGGTGCCGGTGCTGAAAAAACTGCTGAATACTGTGGATATACAGGCCAAGTCCATACTGCTCAATGCAGATGTGCTTCAGGAGGTGGGCCTCTTTGAGGATTGATATACTCACCCTGTTTCCCGAGATGTTTGAAGGCCCTCTGGGCTCCAGTATGCTGGGCCGCGCCAGAGACAAGGGTATCCTTGATATCCGCCTTCACAACATAAGGGACTACTCCCAGAGCAAGCACAGCAATACAGACGATTATCCTTTTGGCGGCGGCGCAGGCATGGTAATGATGGCTCAGCCCATATTTTCCTGTCTGGATGAGGTGGATCCCAACCATGAGGCGCTTCGCATAGTAATGGCGCCCAGGGGAAAGACTCTCAACGTTGCCACCGCTAGAGAGCTTGCCCTGAAGGATCGGCTGCTTTTCCTCTGCGGTCATTATGAGGGTATAGACGAGAGGGCGATGGAGCAGATGGATATGGAAATGTCCATAGGCGACTACGTGCTGACAGGCGGAGAGCTTCCCGCCATGGTATGTGTGGATTGTCTCAGCCGCTTTATTCCCGGAGTGCTTGGCAGCGCGGATTCCGCCGAGGAGGAGTCCTTCTCGGATGGACTTCTGGAGTATCCCCAGTATACCCGTCCTGCGGTATTCCGCGGAATGGAGGTACCTGAGGTGCTGCTTAACGGCAACCATGCTCTGATAGCCAAATGGCGCAGGGAAAAGTCCATCGAAACTACCTATCGGGCAAGACCAGAACTTATAGACGAATCAGCTCTGGACAAGAAGGAAAAACTATTCCTTCAGGGGCTGAAAAATCAGCAAAATAACTAATAAAACCCTTGCAAAGGGCAACTTTGCATGGTATAATATCTGCGTTTGTGACAACGGATGGTCCTCTGGCGGCGGACAGTCGTATAAGAACATTCGTAGGAAGGAGAATAAAATGTCCAACATCATCAGAGAACTCGAAAAAGAACAGCTCCGCAGCGACCTGCCCAAGCTTGAGATCGGTGATACCGTTCGCGTATTTGTAAAGGTTGTCGAAGGTAACCGTGAGCGTCTCCAGAACTTCGAAGGTATCGTAATTAAGCAGCAGGGCGGCGGCATCCGTCAGTCCTTCACCGTACGTCGTGTATCCTACGGCGTAGGCGTAGAGCGTACCTTCCCCTATCATAGCCCCCGTATCGGCCGCATCGAAGTGGTTCGTCACGGTAAGGTTCGCAGGGCCAAGCTGTACTACCTCCGCAATCGCGTTGGTAAGGCTGCTAAGGTTGTTGAGCGCATCGTATCCAAGTAATCAAAGCCAAACGGCAAAGCATCGCCCTCGTCCGTATGGGACGGGGGCTTGTTTTATCTTGGCGGGGAACATTTTTGCTGTTATACTGATAATATCTAAGCCGATACATCGGCATACGGAGGAAATATGCTTATTCAATGGTATCCGGGGCATATGGCCAAGGCCAGACGCCAGCTTGTGGAAAATCTTAAGCTTATAGACGTGGTTGTGGAGATCGTTGATGCCCGCGCACCAAGGGCTACCCGCAATCCTGATTTTGATGATCTTTTCAAGGAGAAAAAGCGCGTTGTTCTGCTGAATAAGAGCGATCTTGCTTCTCCTGCGGAAACAAAGAACTGGATTGCTGCATACAAGGCTCAGGATATCAGCGCCATAGAATTTGTTGCAACAAATTCCGCCAAGAAAAAGGCGGCGCTTGATCTTATCCAGAAGGCAGCAGAGGATAAAATACAGAAATCCCTCGAAAAAGGCATCAAGAAGACCGTGCGCGTAATGGTGGTTGGCATTCCAAACGTTGGCAAATCCACCTTTATCAACCGCATAGCCGGTATGAACCGTGCCATTGTGGGAGATAAGCCCGGCGTTACCAAGGGACAGCAGTGGGTTAAAATAACCCCCTACCTTGAGCTGATGGATACTCCCGGTCTACTTTGGCCCAAGCTTGAGGATCCCCAGCTTGCACGTCATGTGGCATATATCGGCTCCATAAAGGATGACATCATGGATACTGAAGAGCTGGCGGCGCTGCTGCTCAGTGACCTTATGAAAGTATGCCCCGATGAACTTATTGCACGGTACAAAAAGCTGGAGCGGGATATGACTCCCGAAGAGCTGCTGGAAGGCGTATGCAGGAGCCGTGGTTTTATGCTGGGCGGCGGCAATTTTGATACCGAGCGTGCAGCAAGGATTGTGCTGGATGAGTTCCGCGGCGGCAAGATTGCCCGCGTAACGCTGGATAAGGCCTTTGAAGAGCAGAAGGAAGCTGCGGAGGAAAACTCTGATGGCGAGACGGAATGAAGATGAAAGGCTTTATGAGCTTACACAAATAGAACGGGGATACTGGGCAAAGGGAATACTGCCTGCAGGAATGGATGAGGTGGGCAGGGGACCTCTGGCCGGCCCTGTTGTTACAGCCTGCATTATACTTCCTGCAGAGCCCCTGATAAAGTATGTAAACGACTCAAAAAAGGTATCTCAGGGACGGAGGGAAAAACTGTATCCCCAGCTTAAAGAGGCTGCTATAGCCTGCGCAACAGGCTGGAAGAGCCCCGAGGATATAGATGAACTGAACATACTTAACGCCACCAGAAGGGCCTTTGAGGAGGCTTTCAGGGCCATGGAACAAAAGCCTCAGGTGGTGTTGATGGATGCAATGACAGGGGTGGATATTGATGCGGAGCAGTATTCTTTCATTCATGGCGATGCACTGAGCTATCTTATCGCTGCCGCATCCATAATTGCCAAGGTGGAAAGGGATAAATACATGGAGGATATGGATGTGCTGTATCCTCAGTATGGCTTTGCCCGCAACAAGGGCTATGGCACTGCCGAGCATATTGCCGCACTGAAAAAATACGGCCCCTGCCCAATACACCGCCGCAGTTTTATTAAGAATTTTATAGGAGAGTGACCCATGAAGGACAGCCATGCAAGGGGTATCCGTGGGGAGAATACAGCCGCTTTGTTTATGGAAAAAAGCGGCTTTGTGATTCTCGAGAGAAATTACCGGAGAAAAGGCTGCGAGGTGGATATCATAGCCATGGAAGGTGAGGTATTGGTATTCACCGAGGTAAAGGCCAGAAGCAGCTCCAGATATGGATACGGGCGGGAAGCGGTGGACGGACGCAAGCAGCAGCGGATAATTCTTGGCGCGCTTAATTATATTGCGGAAAACAATATGCAGGATAAATGCGGCCGCTTTGACGTGGCAGAGGTGGAGTTTAATACCGGGAAGGTAAATTATATCAGGGATGCATTCCAGGTGTAAATTTTCTTATACGGGGTGTGGCATAGCTGTTAATGTGGTAAAATAAAACTATAAATCCAACTTCAGAGGTTTTATGCGTAAATTTACGGCACTTCTTATAGCTTTGATTATTATCGCCGCACCTATGGGTGTGGCTTTTGCCGATGAGGCGGTATATATTGAAAATTCCGATTTTTCCGAAGTGTATTCCGATGGCATACCCACAGGCTGGTATTCTGAGGCATGGTATGACGAAGGCGGAGAATATGAAATAGACACTGTTCAGATGGATGGTGTCAGCTGTCTGCATATTATCAGCTGTCAGGATAACGATGTGCGTCTGTGCAAGGAAATTACGGCTGAGCCAAACAGTTATTATCGTTTCAGCTGTGATGTTAAGACTGCCGGGATAGAATACGGCGGCGGCGCAAACATTTCTGTTGTTGATACCTTTGCCGCATCAGAGCCTGTGTACGGTGCAGAGGATTGGACGCGTATAGAATTTGTCGGCCGTACAGAGCGGGGCATGGACAGCATGATTGTCTGCCTGCGTCTTGGAGGATACGGCAGCCTTTCCATGGGCGAAGCGTGGTTTAAGAATCTCTCAGTTGAAAAGCTGGACAAGGCTCCTGCAGATACAGAAATACAGGACATTGCCTATGCATATGCCCAGTCTGACAGCAATGCCGGCTCCAAGCCGAACGGCCTGCCTGTGGGTGCTATGTTTATGGCGGTAATAGGTACTGCTGTTGCGGGAATACTGTGCTGCCGAAGGTTTATTCTACCTAAGGATATTATTGCAGAAGAGGAAAGGGAGCCGATAATCTCTGCAGCGCTGCTGCTGTTATCCGCATTCTGCATAAGATGCGCGCTGTCCATTGTTTTCTATGGACACAGTACTGATATAAACTGCTTTATGGCCTGGGCTTATTATCTTGCAGAGGATGGCCCCGGAGTGTTCTATACATCTGGTTTCTTTGCGGATTATCCTCCGGGATATATGTATGTTCTGTGGCTGGCAGGTGGAATTTCCAAACTGTTCGACATACCTTACGGCAGCGACCTCCATGCCCTCATCATTAAGCTGCCTGCAATAATCGCGGATCTTGGCGCTGTGTATCTGGTGTATAAAATGGCATCAAAGCGCTGCTCCAATGGTGTATCCCTGGCATTGATGGCCTTTGTGGCTTTCAATCCTGCAATGGCATTTATATCCGGCGGCTGGGGACAGGTGGATCAGGTTCTGACACTTCTGTTACTGCTTGCGGTGTATCTTTTTGAGCAGGACAGGCTGGAGCTTGCGGGCATTGTTTATGGAATTTCCATAATTACAAAGCCGCAGGCGCTGATGGCTGGGCCTTTGCTTGCGGCGGCGTATTTTGCAAAGGTTTATTCGGGTGGATATAAATATGCCCTGCGTACAGCGGTTTCCGTAATTGCTGCTGTGACCGCTGTATTTGCCCTGTCGCTGCCTTTTAAGGGTACTCAGGAGCCGTTATGGTTCATGGAGAAACTGATGGGTACGGCCACGTCCTATCCTTATGCCAGCGTTGAAGCTTTTAACTTCATGGCATTGCTGGGAGGCAACTGGGCTCCCGTGGGGAAAAAACTGCTGGGCCTTACCTATGGCACATGGGGCACGGTGCTGATAGTATTGTCCTGTGCCGGCAGCATATGGCTGTATCTTAAGGCCAAAAAGGACAAGGGCTGCCTTGCCCTTAGCCTTGCATTGATGCTGGCCGCAATATTTACATTCGGTCAGTATATGCATGAGCGGTATGTATTTCCCGTGCTTATGCTGATCATGATTGCATTTTTGTGCTATGGGGACAGAAGGCTGATAACGGCATACATAATGTTCACCTGCGCATTGCTGCTCAATGTTGCTGCCGCTTTTGTTATAACCGATCATGTGGATTGGCGGGGAAGCGGATACGACTTTATAACCTATGTCGGCAGCGTAATGACCGTGGTATCCTTTGGATACCTTGCATTTGTGTGCCGGGATATACTTGCAGGCGGAGAAAAACAGCCCGCATTTACGGAAAAAGCAAAGAACCGGGACAATATGCCTGTTATCACAAAGAGCAGTAAGATGCCTTCCTTTGCAAAAAAAGACAGGCTGTATTGCATAGTTCTTACATTGGTATACGGCATTGCTGCCCTGCTGAACCTTGGCACAACCCAGGCGCCGGAAAGTTATTGGCTGGGGGACTGGCAGAGCGGGGAAGTGGAGATTACCTTTGACGGCGCTGTGAATATATCCGAAATATGGGTATTCGGCGGCATAGAGGAGGGCGGCGCAATGCTGACCTTTGACAGCGGAGATACCGTGGAATACCAGCAGACAAACGGGGATATGTTCCGCTGGGTGGCGCTGGAGGGCGTTAATGCCATAAAAGCTTCCGGCCTGACCGTCAGCGTGGATTACGGCGATATATGGCTGAATGAGATAGCTTTCTTTGATGAAAATGGGAAGCTTATTCCTGCATATTCTTCAGATGCACCTGAACTTGTGGATGAGCAGGATTCTGTGCCTGAAGTGCCGTCGTATATGAACGGCATGTATTTTGACGAACTGTATCACGGACGCACCGCATATGAGCATCTGCACGGGCTGGATCCCTATGAAAATTCCCACCCGCCTCTTGGGAAGGTGTTTATTATGCTGGGCATTGCGGTATTCGGCATGAATGCCTTTGGCTGGCGAATAGTTGGCACTCTGTTTGGTATTGCCATGGTGCCTGTGATGTATGCCTTTGGCAGAAGGCTGTTTAAGAACAGCGAGTATGCCTTGGTGGGAGCGGGGCTTTTTGCCTTTGACTTTATGCATTTCACCCAGACACGCATAGCCACAATAGACGTATACGGCGTATTTTTCATAATACTGATGTATCACTGCATGTATCAGTATTACTGTATGAATTTCCACACAGACGGCCTGAAGGCCACCCTGAAGCCCCTTGGCCTTGCAGGCTTGTTCTTCGGCCTTGGCGCTGCCAGTAAGTGGATCTGCATATACGCAGGAGGCGGCCTTGCGGTGATACTGTTCACCTCCCTTTATAAGCGGTACAGGGAATACGTCTGTTTCCGTGATTCGGAAGATTCATCTGAGCGGGAGGCTGTAAAGGACTTTTGGCGCAATACAATATCCACCCTGCTGTGGTGCTGCGTATTCTATATTGCGGTGCCTGCGGCTATATATCTTGCCAGCTATATTCCCTATATGCTGGCGGAAAACCCATATGACCTTGCGGGAGTATGGGGCGTGCAGGAGTTTATGTTCAGCTATCACAGCGGCCTGACTGCCACCCACCCCTATCAGTCTTCATGGTGGCAGTGGCCTCTTGATTTGCGGCCGGTATGGTATTTTATCAACTACAACCTGCCCGGCGGAATGAGTTCCACAATATCTGCCTTCGGCAATCCTGCCGTATGGTGGGTATGTTCCACAGGGACGGCGATGCTTATGATAAAGCTGCTGCGGGGCAGAATAAAGGGCAACGAGGGCATTTTCGTGCTGCTGGTTGGCCTCGGAGCAAACTATCTCCCCTGGGTATTGGTAAGCAGATGCACCTTTGCGTATCACTTCTTTGCAAGCGTGCCTTTCATCATTCTGCTTACGCTGTATCTGCTTGCGGATATGGAGGAGAGAAGGCCTGATCTTAAGTGGGTCAAGTGGGCATGGCTTGGCATAACTGTGGCGCTGTTTATGCTGTATTATCCTGTGATTTCCGGAGCTCCCGCATCCACTTCATACATAAAGGCATTGGAACTGCTGCCGGGATGGGATTTCCTGGGATACTGATAAAAACGGAGATAAGTAAGATGAAGGATATCGGAAAGAATTTCAGGCAGCTGATGAAATACGGCGCGGTGGGCGTTTTAAACACTGCGGTGGATTTTCTGGTTTATCAGCTGCTTACCTTCATTGGCATAAACTATGCCGTGGCCCAGTGTATATCATACAGCTGCGGCATACTCAACAGCTATCTTTTCAATAGCCGCTGGACCTTCAGGGAAGATGCAAAGCGGGAAAGAGGCGAGTTTTTTTCATTCATAGCGGTAAACGTCATATCATTGGGATTATCCGTATTGCTGCTGAAAATATGCTACGATGTTCTGGGCATAGAGAGCAATCTTATCAGCAAGGCGCTGGTAACCCCTGTTGTAATGGTGATCAATTTTATAGGCACAAAGCTGCTGGTTTTCAAAAAAACAAAATAATCATATCCGGAGGAACGGCCCATGCTTGCTAAGATAAAGAGCTACGGACTGTATGGCCTTGAAGGCTTCATGGTAACGGTGGAGGTGGATGTGAGCAACGGACTCACCGCCTGTGATATCGTTGGATTGCCTGATGCGGCTGTGCGGGAATCGCGGGAGCGTGTTCGTGCTGCCATTAAAAACAGCGGCTATACTTTCCCTATAGGGCGCATTACGGTAAACCTTGCCCCTGCGGACAGAAAAAAGGAAGGCTCCATATATGACCTTCCCATTGCCCTTGGCATACTTGCGGCAACCGAGCAGATTCCCCATGACCTGCCGGATTATGCATTTATGGGAGAACTGGCGCTGGATGGCTCCGTAAGGGGGATAAACGGCCTTCTGCCTATGGTTATCAGTGCTTATTCCGAGGGTATGGATACCTTCATGGTGCCTGCGGAAAATGCAATAGAAACCAGCTACATTGACGGAGTGACAGCATACGGCATAACCAGCCTTAAAGAGGCAGCTGCATTTCTTAACGGAAAAATCGGGATAGAACCTCAGCAGAAGCAAAAATGGAGCCCAAAACAACTTAATTACAGCAGCGATTTTTCGGATATAAAGGGTCAGTATGCTGCAAAGAGGGCCGCTGAAATTGCGGCGGCAGGCGGCCATAATATGCTGCTGGTAGGTACGCCGGGTTCCGGTAAAACCATGCTTGCCAAGAGTATGCCCTCAATTTTGCCTGAGCTAACCTTTGAAGAGGCGCTGGAAATAACAAAGATACAATCCATAACCGGCTGTATGACGAGCAATGAGGGTATTGCTTCAGAGCGGCCATATCGTGCGCCTCACCATTCCGCGTCCAGCGCAGCATTGGTGGGCGGAGGGCAAAAGGCACACCCCGGCGAAATAAGCCTTGCCCATTACGGCGTGCTTTTTCTGGATGAGTTTCCGGAATTTCAAAAGGATGTTTTGGAGGCACTTCGTCAGCCTCTTGAGGATGGCGTGGTAAGCGTTGCAAGGGCAAGCTTCAAGGCCACATATCCCGCAGACTTTATGCTTATCGCTGCGATGAATCCCTGTCCCTGCGGATATTTTGGCAGCCGTACTCAGGAATGCCGCTGCAAACCCTATGAGGTTTCCCGCTATCGCGGCCGTATCAGCGGGCCTATGCTGGACAGGATAGATATGCATGTGGAGATGGCCGAGGTGGGTTATTCCGATATCACGTCAAAAACACCCGGAGAAAGCTCTGCGTCAATAAGAGCGAGGGTGGATGCCGCCCGCAGGATACAGAGGGACAGATATAAGGACGAGGGAATAATATCCAATTCTCAGCTCACCTCCCGCCTTGTGAAAAAATACTGCAAAATGGATGAAAAAGCGGAAACTCTGATGAAGCAGGCCTATACCCGGATGAATTTCAGCGCCCGCGCATATAACAGGATAATGAAGGTTGCCCGCACTATTGCAGACCTTGAGGGCAGCGATATAATAACCGCAACACACATGGCAGAGGCAATACAATACCGTACTGTGGATAAAAAATACTGGGGAGATTAAACTATGGATGCCAAGCGGAAATACAGCCTGTGGATGGCATTTGCCCTGGGAGACAGGACAAAGCGGCACAGCGATCTTCTGGAGGAGTTCGGAGATGCTGAGGCTGTATTTCATGCGGCCCGTTCGGGTGAGATTCAGCCCAGAATCCGTTCGGATGAAACCCTGCTGCCCCTGCTTAAAGGCAAGGCAAGCGAAGGGTATATAGACAGATGCATAGCTTATCTTGAAAAGAACGATATAAAGGCTGTGCTGCCTGCGGACAGCAATTATCCCGCATTGCTCAGGGAAATACATCTGCCGCCAACTGTGCTGTATGTGAAGGGAAATCTGCCGGAGAATATACCGCTGCCCATAGCGGTTATAGGTTCGAGGCAGTGCTCGGAATACGGGGCGGATGTGGCGCAGAGACTTTCTGCGGAGCTTGCGGCAAGCGGGGTATGCGTAGTATCCGGCCTTGCCCATGGGGTGGATTGCATATCCGCCCGGGCGGCGCTGGAAAATGCCCCTATGGATAGCTTTCCTACGGTTGCTGTGTTGGGCAGCGGGGTGGACGTTGTTTATCCTGCGGAAAACCGGGGACTGTACAACAGAATATGCGAGCGGGGCGCGGTTATCTCGGAATTTGCGCCGGGAACAGCGCCTGATAAATTCAACTTTCCCCGCCGCAACAGAATCATTTCCGGCATGTCAAGGGGTGTGCTGGTGGTGGAGGCCGCATCAAAGAGCGGCACCCGTATAACTGTGGACTATGCCCTTGAGCAGGGCAGGGATGTTTTCGCGGTGCCGGGGAGGATAAACGACGAAACCTGCCGTGGTACAAACGAAATGATACGGGACGGCATAGCAAAGCTTGTGAACGATGCAGAGGATGTGCTGGTGGAATACGGAATCGATGCATCTGAAGCAAAAAGGGCGCTGGAGATAGATATTTCAGGCCTTTCTGTGGAGGAAATGCTTATCGTAACATTGCTTAAAGTCAGCAAAAGATCGGTGGATGAGCTGATGGAATTGACCGGGATGAATATGGGTCTGTTAAATTCCACCTTGACAGGGATGGAAATTTCGGGAATAATTAAGCAATCGCCCGGAAGGCTTTATTCATTATAATAGTATCAGCCTTAAACGGGTTGGGGCAGAAAGAAAATCCGCCCAAACCATTCAAACACGGAGGTGGTAATATGTCAGAAATGCTGGTGATCGTCGAGTCTCCTGCAAAGGCAAAGACGATAGGAAAATTTCTTGGCAGTAAATATAAGGTAGTGGCGTCAAACGGCCACGTGAGAGATCTTCCCAAGAGCCAGCTGGGCGTAGACGTGGAAAAGGACTTTGAGCCTAAGTACATCACCCTCAGAGGCCGAGGCGAGGTCCTTGAAACCATACGCAAGGAAGCGAAGAACGCAAAAAAAATCTATCTTGCAACCGACCCTGATATGGAAGGCGAAGCCATATCCTGGCATCTTGCCCATATTCTCAAGCTGGATGCAAAGTCTCCCTGCAGGATAGTATTCAACGAGATAACATCCAATACCGTAAAAAAGTCCGTAAAGGCTCCCCGCGCCATTGATATGGATCTGGTGGATGCCCAGCAGGCAAGGCGTGTATTGGACAGATTGGTTGGCTATAAGATCAGCCCCATACTCTGGGCAAAGGTGCGCAGGGGCCTTTCTGCGGGCCGTGTCCAGTCCGTTGCCACCCGCATAATATGCGACCGTGAGCAGGAAATAATGGATTTTATCCCCGAAGAGTTCTGGACCATTACAGCAAAGCTTAAGGTCAAGGGCGCGCGCAAGCCGGTGGAAGCCCGTTTCTATGGATTTGACGGCAAGAAGGCAGAAGTGGGCGATGAGGATACCGCAAATGATATCATCCGCCGCTCCGGCAAGGACTTTTCCGTAACCGATGTAAAAATAAGCGAGAAGATGCGCCATGCCCCCGCCCCCTTTACCACCAGCAGCATGCAGCAGGAAGCATCCCGCAAGCTGGGCTTTACCACAAAGCTCACCATGATGATTGCCCAGCAGCTGTATGAAGGCGTGGAGATTCAGGGCAAGGGCACTACCGGTCTTATCACCTATATCCGTACCGATTCCGTACGCATATCCGATGAGGCACAGCAGCAGGCGCTGGATTACATCAAAAAGCAGTACGGCGAGGCATATATCCCTGCAAAGCCCAACATATATAAGGGCCGCAAGGGTGCGCAGGATGCCCATGAGGCCATTCGTCCTGCTTACATAGACCTTACCCCTCAGGCGGTAAAGGCATCCCTCAATGCCAGCCAGTATAAGCTGTATAAGCTTATTTACGAGCGCTTCATTGCAAGCCAGATGTCCGAGGCCAGGATGGAAACCACCTCAGTAACTATGGATGCAAACGGCTGCACCTATAAAGCTTCCGGTACAAAGACTCTGTTTCCCGGCTATACCGCCGTGTATACCGAGGGACATGATGACGATGCAGAGGCAGAAACCGCGCTGCCTTCAGTAAATGTTGGCGACAGCTTTAAGGCGGACAGCGTGGAGGGCGAACAGCACTTCACACAGGCTCCTCCCAGATATACCGAAGCTTCCCTTGTCAAGCTGCTGGAAGAAAAGGGCATAGGCCGCCCCAGCACCTATGCGCCCACTATTTCCACCATCATCGAGCGCGGCTATGTGCGCAGGGAAAAGAAGCAGCTGCTGCCCACCGAGCTGGGTTTTGTAGTTACCCGCATAATGAAGGAAAACTTCCAGGATATCGTGGATGTTAAGTTCACAGCGGACATGGAAAGCAAGCTGGATCTTATCAAGGACGGCGAGCAGGAATGGAGCAGCGTAATCAAGGAATTTTACGGCCCCTTCCAGGCCACCCTGGATAAGGCTTCCGACAGTATAGAAAAAGTGGTTATCCCGGATGAAGAATCCGATGTGCCCTGCGAAAAGTGCGGCGCGCTGATGGTATACAAGATGGGCCGCTTCGGCAAGTTCCTTGCCTGCCCCAATTTCCCGGATTGCCGGAATACCAAGGCCATAGTGGAAAAGATAGACGTGGCCTGTCCTGAGTGCGGAGCGGATATTATCAAGCGCAAGTCCAAGCGGGGCAAGGTGTTCTTCGGCTGCGAGAAATATCCCGAGTGCGGTTTCGTATCATGGGACAGACCGGCCAAGGAAAAGTGCCCCAAGTGCGGCGGGCTGATGGTGCATAAGATGGGACGCAGCGGAAACTACACCGCATGTACCGCAGAGGGCTGCGGATATGTTGTGCGTCCTGAAAAGAAGGAGAGCAAGGAATGACCCTGAAAGCCAAGGTAATAGGCGCAGGCCTGGCAGGCAGCGAGGCCGCATGGCAGCTGGCAAACAGAGGCATAGAAGTGGAGCTTTATGAAATGAAGCCCCTCCGCAGGTCTCCCGCCCATCACAGGGATACCTTTGCGGAATTGGTATGCTCCAATTCCCTTCGCTCTGACAGGCTGCAGAATGGCGCAGGCCTTATGAAGGAAGAGATGCGCCGTTTGGGTTCATTGATAATGGAATGTGCCGATGCATGCAGGGTTCCTGCAGGCGGCGCTTTGGCGGTGGACCGGGAAGGCTTTACCGAATTGGTCACCGAGAAAATCAAGGCCCATCCAAACATTACCGTAATTCACGACGAGATTACCGCCATACCGGATTCTCCCGCAATAGTTGCCACAGGCCCTCTTACCGACGGAGAACTGTATCGTGCTATTGAAGAGTTTTTCGGCATCAGCCTGCATTTTTACGATGCGGCGGCCCCCGTGGTCAGGGCGGATTCTCTGAATATGGATAAGGTGTTCCGTGCATCAAGGTATGAGCGGGGAAGCGACTACCTTAACTGCCCTATGACAAGGGATGAGTATTTCACCTTTGTTCGCGAGCTGGTAAATGCCGAAACCGCCCCCCTTAAGGAGTTTGAAACTCCCCGAGTATTCGAAGGCTGTATGCCCGTGGAGATAATGGCAAAGCGAGGGGAGATGACCCTTGCATTCGGCCCCCTTAAGCCCGTCGGCCTCAAGGATGAACGCACCGATGTTAAACCCTTTGCGGTGGTTCAGCTCAGGCAGGACGATGCGGAAGGCACTCTGTATAATATCGTAGGTTTCCAGACCAACCTCAGGTTTGGAGAACAGCGCAGGGTATTTGGCCTTATTCCCGGCCTTGAGAATGCGGAGTACGCCAGATATGGCGTAATGCACCGCAATACCTTTATAAATTCTCCCGGCAGGCTGGATTGCCGTTATAATGTAAAATCCACCCCCGGTCTGTATTTTGCAGGCCAGATGACAGGCGTGGAGGGCTATGTTGAAAGCGCGGGCAGCGGATTGGTGGCAGGCATCAACCTTGCCCACGAGCTGCTTGGCAAAGCTCCTGTGGACTTTACAAGGCAGACTGCGCTGGGCGCAATGGCCCATTATGTTGCGGATTACTGCGGCAGCGATTTTCAGCCCATGAACATAAACTTCGGCATAATGGACAGCATCGAAAAGGCGCCCCGCAAGAAGGAAGAACGCTATACCCTCATTGCAGAGCGCGCATTGTCCGTAATTGATGGCATAATATCGAACATGCTGTAAACATTCCGGCCCGAATTAACACCCGGGCCGGTTTTTATGATATGCTATACATAGCAAAATTACCGAAAGGTGTTGAATAATATGTCACTTAAAGGTACTACTATAGTAGCGGTAAGGCGAAACGGCAAATGTGCCGTAGCAGGAGACGGTCAGGTGACCATGGGAGAAAGAACCATCATGAAGGGCACCGCAAAAAAGGTGCGCCGGCTGTATAACGGCAAGGTGGTAGTGGGCTTCGCAGGCTCTGTTGCGGATGCCTTTTCCCTCTGTGAAAAATTCGAAGCAAAGCTTACCCAGTACAGCGGCGGCCTTAAGAAGGCAGCTGTATCTTTGGCACAGGATTGGCGCAGCGATAAGATGATGCGTCAGCTTGAGGCAATGCTTATCGCCGCAAATGAAGATGAACTGCTGGTAATATCCGGTACAGGTGAAGTAATAGATCCCGATGACGGCATTGCTGCCATCGGCTCCGGCGGAATGTATGCCATGGCTGCCGCCAAGGCGCTGATTGAAAACACCGACCTTGAGGCAAAGGAAATTGCCGAAAAGGCAATACGCATTGCCGCTGACATTTGCGTATTCACCAACGGAAATATAACTCTGGAGGAAGTATAGCCCTATGATGACCCCAAGAGAAACCGTAGAGGCGCTGGACAGATACATAATAGGCCAGAGCGAAGCAAAGCGGGCGGTGGCCATTGCCCTTCGCAACCGCTACAGGCGCAGCCGTTTGTCCCCTGAACTCCGGGAGGAGATAACCCCCAAGAATATCATCATGATGGGCCCCACCGGCGTAGGCAAGACCGAAATTGCCCGCCGCCTTGCAAAGCTGGTTGAAGCTCCCTTTGTAAAGGTGGAAGCCACCAAGTTTACCGAGGTGGGCTATGTGGGCCGGGATGTGGATTCCATGATACGCGATCTTGTGGAAGCGGCAATCCGCCTCTGCAAGGAGCAGCGTATGAAGGCGGTAAGAGTTACCGCGGAAGCCAATGCTGAGCAGCGGCTTATTGATGCTCTTATGCCTGCTCATAAGGGTGCATGGAAAGCTCCCGAGAATCCTTTGCAGTTTCTTCTCAGCGGCAGCAAGCCCCCTGTAGAGCTTACTGAGGAGGAGAAAAATCAGCGCATATCCAAGCGCGAAGAGATAGCCCGTGCCCTCAGAGCAGGTCAGCTTGAGGACGAAACCGTTGAGATACAGATAGAACAGCCCAATAACGGCACCAACGCTATGATAGCCATGGGCATAGACGTAAACCTCAACGAGATGATGGGCGGTATACTGCCTCCCAAGAAAAAGAACCGCAAAACCAAGGTATCCGAGGCCAGAAAGCTGCTCATTCAGGATGAGAGCGAAAAGCTTATCGATATGGACGAGGTAACTCAGGAGGCCATTGAGAGGGCAGAGCAGGACGGCATAGTATTTATCGACGAAATTGATAAAATTGCCGCTGCAGCAAATACCCACGGCGCAGACGTTTCCCGCGAGGGTGTGCAGAGGGATATTCTGCCCATAGTTGAAGGCTGCACAGTTACCACCAAATACGGCCCTGTGAAGACGGACTTTATCCTCTTTATCGCCGCCGGTGCATTCCATGTATCCAAGGTATCCGACCTGATTCCGGAGCTTCAGGGACGTTTCCCCATAAGGGTAAAGCTGGAACCCTTGAGCGTGGAGGATTACCGCAGCATACTCATTCAGCCCGAGCATGCCATTACAAAGCAGTATGAGGCGCTGCTGAGAACCGCCAACATTCTGCTGTCCTTTACCGATGACGCCATAACCGCCA